>DATKSS010000013.1:0-49253 GCA_035531515.1 Candidatus Dormiibacterota bacterium
CAGCCCGATGCGCCAGCCGCCGTTCATCTTCTGGGCCGCCGCGCCGACGATCGCCCAGTCGAACAGCCGCCGCCGGAACTTGATGTACTTGTGCGGGCCGTCGGCCACCGGGAAGACGACCTCGATGACGATCTCGTCCGCAGCCAGCGGTGTGGTGAACAGGTCCTTGAAGAAATCCTTGGCCGCGATCGTCCGGCGGTTCGTGACGATCTCTGCGTCGAGCATGAGCGCGATGGTCGGATAGTCGCCTGCCGCGTCTGCGTGCGCGATGACGCCGCCCATGGTCCCCATGTTGCGAACCTGGTTGTCACCCACCTCGCCCGCGACCTCCGCAAGGATCGGGAGCTTCTCCTTCACCACGGCCGAGTGCTGGATGGTCACATGGCGCGTCAGCGCTCCGATGTGGAGCTTCCCACCCGACTCCTTGACGTGGTCGAGCTCCTTGATGCCGTTGATGTCGACGAGCGCTTTCGGCTGCGCGAGGCGCAGGCGCATGAGCGGGATGAGGCTGTGGCCTCCCGCCAGGACCTTGGCGTCCTCGCCGTACTTGTTGAGGAGCTTCGTGGCCTCGTCCACCGATGAGGCCCGCGCGTACTCGAATGCTGCCGGAATCAATTGCGAGCCTCCTTGATCTGCTTCCAGAGCCGGTCTGGGCTGGCGGGCATGTCGACGTGCTTGATGCCGAGCGGTGACAGCGCGTCGCATATGGCGTTGATGACCGCGATCGAGCTGGCGATGGTGCCGGCCTCGCCGATACCTTTCACGCCAAGCTCGTTGGTCGGAGTCGGGGTGATCGTCCTCCCGAGCTCGAAGTTGGGAAATTCGTTGGCGGTCGGCACGAGGTAGTCGACGAGCGAGCCGGTCTTCAGCTGCCCCGACTCGTCGTCATAGACGACCTCTTCGTACAGGGCCTGCGCGATGCCCTGGGCGATGCCGCCGTGGATCTGGCCGTCAACGATCATCGGGTTGATGATGTTGCCGCAGTCGTCGACTGCGATGTAGCGCTTGAGGTCGACGGCCCCGGTCTCGGGGTCGACCTCGACCACCGCGATATGGGTGCCGAAAGGCCACACGAAGTTGGTGGGGTCGTAGTAGGCGACCGCTTCCAGCCCCTGCTCCATCTCCTCCGGCAGGCCGGCGCCGTACGCAGCGAACGCGATCTCGCCCATGGCCTTGCGCTTGTCGGGGCTGCCCTTGACGTAGAAGTGCCCCTGGTCGAAAACGACGTCTTCCTCGGCGGCCTCGAAGATGTGGGCGGCAATCTTCTTCGCTTTGTCCACGATCTTCTTGGAGGCCTTGTGCACGGCCATCCCGCCCACCGCGAGCGAGCGGCTGCCGTACGTCCCATAGCCGAATGCGGGCCCCTCGGCCGTGTCCCCGTGGCGCAGCTCGATCATGTCGTAAGGGATCCCAAGGGTGTCGGCGACGATCTGGGGGAACGTGGTGTCGTGCCCCTGGCCGTGTGAGTGGGTGCCGACGTACACGGTGACGGAGCCGGTCGGGAACACTCGCACCTGCGCGCTCTCCACCAGGGCCAGGCCGCCTGTGGCTGGAGCCGTCGCGGCGCTCGGGCCGAAACCGCAGATCTCGATCCAGCTCGAGACTCCGATGCCGAGGTAGCGTCCCTTCTTGCGGGCCTCCTCCTGCTCCTTGCGCAGCTTTTCGTAGCCGGCGATCTCCATCGCCTTGTCCATCGCCTTCTCGTACGCGCCGGAGTCGTAGACCAGCCCGAAGTGACTGGTGTGCGGGAACTCGGTGATGAAGTTCTTCTTCCTGATCGCCACCGGGTCCATCTTCAGCTCCCCCGCGAGGAGGTCGATCATCCTCTCGCAAAGGTGGGTGGCCTCAGGCCTTCCCGCGCCGCGGTATGGATCGGTCGGGACGCGGTTGGTGAGCACGCCGACGGTCCTTGCCGAGACATGCTTCCAGTTGTACGCGCCGGTCGAAAGCAGGCATGCGACGGCCTGGAAGGCGCCAAACGTGCCCACGTAAGCGCCCATGTCGAGGTACTGCGTGACCTTCAGGGCGACCAGCGTGCCGTCCTTCATCGCGCCGGCCTCGACGTCGAAGATCTGGCCGCGGCCGTGTGTGGTGGTCATGATCGACTCGGTGCGGGTCTCGATCCACTTGACCGGGCGCCCGCTGAGCTTGGCCGCCGCCGGAACCAGGTAGTCCTCCGAGTAGGGACTGATCTTGGCGCCGAACCCGCCGCCCACGTCGGGCGAGATCACGCGGATACGGGTCTCAGGCATGCCAAGGGCGCCGGCCAGGAAGAGGCGGATGAAGTGAGGGTTCTGGCTCGACATCCAGATGGTCATGCTCTGGTCGGGGTGCGAGTACTCGGCGAGAACGCCCCGCGGCTCCATCGGGGTCGGCGCGAGGCGCTGCTGCAGGATGCGCTGCTTGACGACCACGTCGGCCCCCTTCATGACCGAGGGGTCTTCGGGGATGTAGGTGAGGTCCCAGCCGAGATTGTCGGGCGCACCGGTGTGGGCCGTCGGGCTCTTCGGGTCGAGCGCCTTGTCCAGGTCCATCACCGCCGGGAGCACCTCGTAGTCGACGTCTATGAGGTTGGCCGCGTCGGCGGCCTTGCCCTTGCTCTCCGCGATCACCACGGCCACCGGCTCGCCCTGGTAGGCGACCTCTTTCTCGGCGATCGGGAACCTCGGTGGCACCTGCTTCTTGTCCGCGACGAACGCGGGCGCGGCCGGCATTGTCCCGGCGATCACCTTCGCGATGTCCTTGTGCGTGTAGATCGCCACCACGCCGGGAGCCTTCGACGCTGCCGACAGGTCGATGCTCTTGATGAGGGCGTGCGCGTGGGGGCTGCGGACGACCGACATGAAGACGGTGCCCGGCCGTGTGAAGTCGTCGATGTAGCGGCCCTCGCCGCTGACCAGTCGCGGGTCCTCACGACGGTGGATCTTGGCCCCGATCATCGTGGTGATGGCCATGGCCTCAGCTCCTCGCGGCGGCCGTCTGGCCCGATTTCTTGGCGGCTCCGCCCATCGTCTTGGCGGCCGACTGGACCGACTTGACGATGTTCACGTACCCGGTGCATCGGCACAGGTTTCCCTCGAGCCCCTTTCGGATCTCGTCTTCCGTCGGGTTCGGGTTCTGCTCGAGCAGGTAGGCCGCCGCCATGATCATGCCCGGCGTGCAGTAGCCGCACTGGAGGCCGTGCTCGTCCCAGAAGGCCTGCTGCAGCGGATGGAGCTCCCCATCCTTGGCCATGCCTTCGATGGTCGTGATCTTGCGGCCCTCGGCCTGGACGGCGAACATCGTGCAGCTCTTGACGGCTTTGCCGTCGACCAGGATCGTGCACGCGCCGCACTGGCTCGTGTCGCAGCCGACGTGGGTCCCGGTGAGGCCCACGACGTCTCGCAGGTAGTGCACGAGCAGCAGTCGTGGCTCGACCTCATGCTCGTGCTCGCGGCCGTTGACGGTGGTGGCGACCTTGTGCTTCATAAGCTCTCCTATCCCTCCGGCGGTGCTCGCCGCGACCGCGTTTCAACCGACGAGCTTGTTGGTGAACAAGTGTATTGCGCTACTTTTAGCGCAGAAATGCAACTGGAAAACTCTTTCATCGTAGGGGCGCCGCCTGATCAGGTGTTCGCCTACCTGCTCGATGTGAACAAAGTCGTCGGCTGCGTGCCGGGCGCAGAGCTGTCCGAGGTGGTCGACCCGACCACCTTCAAAGGCAAGGTCAAGGTCAAGGTCGGACCGATCACGGTCGCCTACAGCGGGACCGCCACCATCGCGGACCGGGACGAGGCCACGCGCACCGCCACGCTCCAGGCCGACGGACGTGAGACGACCGGCCCAGGATCGGCTCGCGCCTCCGCCCACATGAGCGTCGAGCCAGATGGCGCCGGCTCGTTGGTCAAGATCGTGACCGACTACAGCGTGGCCGGTCGGGTCGCTCAGTTCGGCAGGGGCGTCATGGAGGATGTCTCGCGCCGAATCGTCAACGACATGGCCGCCTGCATCAAGGCCAACCTCGAGGCGGCGCAGCCTTCCAGCGCGCCGGCGGGCGGAGTCACGGCAGGCGCCCCCCCCGTCGCCCCCGCCGCCACGACCGCCAAACCGGTCAACGCCCTGGCCCTGCTCTTCTCCGTGCTCTGGGCGCGGATCAAGAGGCTCTTTTCGGGGAAGTCAGCCTAAGTACAGCGCCAGCATGTGGTCGCGGTTGACCCAGATGACGGGCTGAGTCCAGCTCTTGCCAGACACGCCGATCACGGTGACGGTGGCGTCGACGATCTGGAAGAACCGGTTCTTGAGCATGATCTCGTTGTGCATGGTCGTCTCGACCGCCTTGGGGAACTCGGCGGCCCCGGTGACCATGAACATCCCGGCCTGGTACATCACGTAACGCCGCACGATCTCCATGACCTGGTCGGGGGGCGGAGGCTCTGGCTCGATGGTGCGGATTGCTCCCACCAGCGCCTTGTTGAACACGCCCTCCGGCACACCGTTGAGCTGCACCGCGCCCGGCAGCAGAGGCTCCGCGCTCACGTTGCGCATGTGAAACAGCGGCTCCGGGTCGTTCATCGTCTCGCGCAGCCTACCCCGCATCTGGATCTCGGCCGTGATCCTCTGGTTCGGCGTGAGCATGTCGACCTTGTTCCACGCGACGGTCGGGTTGATGGATGCGGTCGTGGGTGACATCAGCGGGGAGGATAACTCGCCGGGCCGCACTTCACGCTCGACAATGGGGGGTTGTGAAGCTGGAAGAGGCGCGCACGAGGATCCAGGAGCGCTCCGACCTGAACGCATTCATCTCCGTCTCGTCCGAACGGGGCGAGGGGATGGTGGTCGCGGTCAAGGACCTCGTCGACGTCGAGGGCATGGTCACGACGGCAGGTGGCGTGATCCTGCCCGACATCCCTGCGCGCGAAGACGCGCCCGTGATCCGGCGGATCCGGCAACACGGCTGCGTGGTCGTGGGCAAGACCAACCTGCACGAGTTCGCCTTCGGCGTGACCAGCGCCAACCCCCACTACGGAACCGTTCGCAACCCGCATGACCCCGCGCGCGTCGCCGGCGGCTCTTCGGGTGGATCGGCGGTCGCGGTGGCGGCCGGCATGTGTGACTGGGCGGTCGGCAGCGACACCGGCGGCTCGATCCGGATCCCAGCTTCGCTCTGCGGCGTCGCGGGATTCAAGCCCGCCTTCGGAAGCATCGACACCGCCGGGGTGATTCCTCTCAGCTGGTCGCTCGACACACTGGGGCCGCTGGCGCCGGACGTCACGACGACTGCTCGCGCCTACTCGATGATGTCCGGGGAGCGGGTCGACCTTGAACACCTCGAGAAACCCCGAGTCGCCGTGCCGGCCGGCTGGATGATGGACCTCGACCGGGAGACGGCGGCCGCGTGGGAGTCGGTCTCGGCGGGGTGGCCCGAAGCTCGGTTCGTCGATCGAGACCGCCTTTACGAGGTCGGCGTGACGATCCTGCTCGTGGAGGCGGCCACCTACCACCGAGCGTGGGCCCAAGAGTGCCCCGAGAAATACGGCGCCGACGTGCTCGGCCACATCCGCCGGGGCCTGGCGGTCGCGGGCGTCGACTATGTCGAGGCGGTGCGCGAGCGGATCCGGCTGCAGGACCAGGCGCGGCTGGCCATGGAGAAGGTGGACGCCCTGCTCCTGCCGGCGACTGCGATCGTGGCGCCGCCGGTCGACGCGGGCACCGAGGTGCGCGAACCACTATCCCGGTTCACGCGCCCTTTCAACACGACGGGCCAGCCAGTGGCGCTCGTGCCGGCGCCGGCCACCGGTTTGCCCGTGGGGATGCAGGTGGTCGGACGCACCAACGAGGGAGCGCTGCGCGCGGCACTGTGGCTGGAGCGCGAGTGGAAGGGCGCGAGCCGCACGGCGTGAAGTCGAAGGACCTTTTCCCGGCGATCTTCAGCCGGCACGCTGCCGCCTACCAGCGCCGGCTGGACGACATCATGGCGCGCCACGAGTCGCTCGGCCGCCAGCGCGCGATCGAGCTCGCCGGGGTGGAGCCGGGGATGAAGGTGATCGACCTCGCCTGCGGCCCCGGCAACCTCACCCGCCGGCTGGCCATGCTGGCTGGGCCCGGCGGTGAGGTCGTCGGCGTCGACCTCGCGCAGGGCATGATCGAGCTGGCCCGGGAGTCGGCGATGGAGAACACGCGGTTCGAGGTCATGGACATCGAGCGGCTCGCCTTTCCGGATGCCTCGTTCGACGTGGCGGTTTGCGGGCACGGGATCCAGTTCGCGCCTGACCTGGACCAGGCCCTGCGCGAAGCCCGCCGCGTGTTGAAAACAACAGGCAGGTTCGCCGCGAGCGTGCCGGTGACCGGCGTCCGCGAGTCAGTGTGGGTCCTCCTCGACGGCGTCATCGATCGGATGCTGCCGCCCGCGCCGAAGGCCGTCGACCAGGCCGCCACGCGAGCGACGGTGGCAGACGCGGCGGCGCTCCGCGAAGCTGCGCTAAATGCCGGCTTCGCTTCCGCGCAGGTCGAGGTGGTCGAGGAGACGGTGACCTGGGCGTCGGCGGATCAGCTCGTGTCGATGTTCACGAGCTGGTGGGATTGCGCGTCCCGCCTGGAGGGTCTCGATGGCGCGCAACGCGAAGCTTTCGCGCGGGAGGCTCTCGAGACGCTTCGCGGCAGGTTTCCGGGATCGATCACGACCACCGGCCGCAACCACGTCTTGCTCGCGATCGCGTGATGTGGCGCGCGGCCGCTTCGGTCGTGTGCGCGGCCTCGCTGCTCACGGCGGCGTCACCGCCGCCGAGCCCGATCGCCTACGCACAACCCGAGTACCGGGCCCTCTGGGTGGATGCGTTCCACGACGGCATCAAGTCGCCGGCCCAGGTGGAAAAGCTGGTCGCCGACGCGCACCGCGCCAACCTCAATGCTCTGTTCGTCCAGGTGCGCAAAGCCGGCGACGCCTACTTCAACCTATCTGATGAGCCTCGGGCGACCGACATCGGCGGGCCTCGCGACTTCGACCCACTGGCCTATGTGATCCGCCTCGCGCACGCATCCGTGCCGCGCATCGAGGTCCATGCGTGGCTCAACACCTTCTTCGTCGGGGAGTCGAGCCAGGTGTACCTGGAGCACGTCGACCAGTGGGGCAACCGGGCCAGCGACGGGTCCACGAGCGGTTACCTCGACCCGGGCGTGCCCGAGGTGCAGATCTACACGCACCAGGTCTTCATGGACCTGGCGCGGAGCTATGACGTCGACGGGATCCACATGGACTTCGTGCGATATCCCGGCGACAGCTGGGGCTACAGCCCGCTGTCCGCGGGCCTGTACATGCTTCAAAAGCGGCTGACCGTCGCGCCCGACCCCGGCAATGCTCAGTGGCAGGCCTGGCGCCGCGATCGGGTCACCGCGTTCGTACGCGACCTGCACGACGATCTGCAGCTCGAGAAGCCGTCCATCAAGCTGAGCGCGGCCTTGATCTGCTTCGGGAGCGGCCCGTTGACCCCGACCGACTGGACGCGCACCTCGGCCTACGCGTCGGTCTACCAGGACTGGCGCGACTGGATGGTGAAGGGCTACATCGATTTCGGGGTGCCGATGAACTACGACAGCGACTGGAGCGGGCTCCAGAAAAGCTGGTTCGGCCAGTGGCTGAAGTTCGAGAAGGACTCGGGTTTTGCAGACCGCGTCGTCACCGGAGTCGGTGCGTTTCTGAACTATCCGGAGGACACGTTGAACCAGATCCGCCGGGTCCTCGGCGCGTCGGACGCGGGCAACCACGTCCTGGGGGTCGCGATCTACGCGTACGCGTCGACCTCGGTATACGGCACAGACGACTTCTACACTGCGCCAGATCTCGCGAGCGGGCTGCCGCGTCAGCCGTATTCGGATGGGATCGCGACGCAGGCAGGCCTCCAGCAGCGAGCACGCGCGTTCAACTCGTGGTTCATCACGCAGCTGACGCAGCCCGACTACTACCGCGACGTGCAGTTGGGGTGGGTGGCAACCCAACCGGTGTTCACCCTGCCTGCGGCGGTTCCCGAATTGCCGCCCGCCGGAGCACAGTGACCATGCCGCCCGCCAGCGCGATCCTCAGGCTCCTCGCGTTTGCGGTGCCGGCGGCGCTCGCGCTGGCCGGGGTGCAGCCGCTGGTGGCCGCCGCGGCGGGATCGGTCGGGCTACCGTGGGCCGCCGGCCTGGCCGGGCCCGCGCTGGCCGGCGCGTTCCTGGTGTTGATGGCCGGGCGATGGTTTGACCGCGGTGACGCGGTGCAGCCACCGTGGTACTCGGCGTGGCTGCTGCTGCCAGGCGCGTTCCTGCTCGCGGGCGCGGCCGCTATGTGCATCTTCGGCGCGCTGGTGGAGCTCGACCTGATCACCTGGACCATGTGGATCCTGCTGCTGACAGGTTCGTTGTCGTGGGCCGCCGCCCTGGTGGTCGTCCGGACCGCCTCTCGCTGAGCTGTTCAGCGCGCCGCGCGGGAGTGCGTCATGCTGCCGCCGCCGGCCATCGATCGCCGCAGGCACACCGCGACCCACATTCGGTACGGCCGCCAGCCCTCCGCGATCTCGGCCAGCTGGGCCGTGTCAGGGTCTCGTGCCAGCCCGTACGCGTTTCGCACCGCCTCGACGAGGCGGCGCTCTCCGTTCGGCAGCTCGTCGACCGCGCTCAGCGCTCGCAGCCGGACCAGCTGCGACCCAAACTCGCCGATGCCCCGCAGCTGCTTCAGCTTCTTCAGCGCGTCCTCGCGCGGCATCGCGCGCAGAGATTCCGTGTCCAGCTCGCCGGCGAGCGCTGACTCGCCCAGCGCGTTCAGGTACTCAACCTTTCGGCCGAAGAGCCCCTTGAAGCTCGTCAGCCGGACCAGCGCCCGAGGTCCCGGAAAGCAATAAAGCTTCTGGCCGTGGATGTCGATCGAGTCGCCGAGCTCGCGGCTCATGCGCTCCTTGATGCCCTGGGCCTGCCGCATCGTGATCCGCGACGAGATCAGGCACCAGGCCGCGGCCTCGAACGCGTTGCTCCAGTTGACCGGCCGGAAGCCGGGGTACGTCGCCTGCAGCTTCGCGACGGCCGCGTCCCCTCTGGCGACCTCGGGCCACCGTCTCCCGTCCACGTCCAGGCTCATGATCCGCGCCACCTGCTTGCGCACCTGGTCCGCCGTCGCCGGGCCGTGCACGGCGCCATGGACCCGGCCGGCCGCGTCCTGGGTCAAGCAAACGCCCACCGGTATCCAGTCGCGGTCGGTGTGAAAAGCGAGGTGGAGGTGACCTTCCGACCCACCTCCCTCCGACGGCGCTTCGTGCCACGCATCGATGAAACCGGCGCTCTCGCGAAGCGAGTAGTCACCCATCGGTTCGATGTCGAACATCGTGGGTTTCGCGCCGCCGGTCATGGCCTTCCCTCCCCACATCCCCAAAAAACAAAAAGCCGGTCGCAGGGAATGCGACCGGCTGTTGAGAAGCTGAGCTACGCCAGCTTGATGCGGTTCGCGCGCGGGCCCTTCTGGCTCGGCTCGATTTCGAAGCTGACGCGCTCGCCGCCCGCCAGCGAGTCGAAGTTCACGCTCGAGTCGAGGCCGGTGCGGTGGAAGAAGTACTCCCTTCCGTCCTCGGCGGCGATGAAGCCGAAGCCTCGGTCGGAGACCAGCTTCTTGATGGTGCCTGTCGGCATCTCCCTAACTCCTCTTCTCGAAAACTAGCCACGAACGCACGGGTCCTTTCGAGAAGATACCGACCGCGGCGAACATCGCCAGACATCCGGGCGACGAAACTACATTACCACCCAAAAGGCGGCCTGAAACAGACGGGAGAACGGGCCTTTCAAGCCGCCAGCAGGACGACCCCGGCCACCGTCGCGACAGCCCCCGAAAGCTTCGCGACCGCCCCCTTTCGCTCGCGCAGGCGCCAGACCCCCCATACGGCCACGGCCACGATCGCCGTCTCGCGCACGGGCGCCACCACCGCAAGCGGGGCCAGGCTCAAAGCCCAGAGCACCAGGACGTAGCCCGCCCACATGAACGCGCCGATCACGGCGGACTGGCGCCAGCTCGGCAAGGGCGCGGGATGCGACGGCGGCGCACGGCGCAGCCACGATGCGACCCGGATCGACAGCGGGAGCTCGATCGCCATCAGCGCAAAGAGCAACCATCCGTACAGCCAGGGCGTGGTGAGCCGGACGCCGATTCGGTCGACCGACGTGTAGAGGGCGATCGCCACGCCGGTGAGCAGCGCGGGCAGCGTCGCGCGCCCCCTGGCCTGCGAGACGGTCACGGTCAGGATCCCGACCATGAGAAGCCCCACGCCGGCGATCTGCATGGGCTGCAGCCTCTCGCCGATCACGGCGAGGGCCACGACCACCGCGATGAGGGGCGCCGATCCGCGGGCGATGGGATAGACGACCGAAAGGTCTCCGCGCCGGTAGGCGGTCGACAGCAGCCACATGTAAGCCGTCTCGAAAGTCGACGAGAGCAGGCACCATGCCGCCGCCTGCGGAGGCAGGCTCGGCCGTCCGAGCAGCAGCCACGCAGGGACGAGGGCGGCCGTGGCAACGAAGGCGGCCGCGAAGCTCGCCCACTCGAAGGTGACCAGCGGGTCGCCGCTCACCTTGACCAGAACGTTCCAGGTGCCGTGGATCGCCGCTGCGGCCAGGGCCAGCGCGACGGCGGCGGCCATCACCTACCGGCGCGTGGGGCGGGCGAGCAGCCGCCCCAGGAGCCGGTACACCTCCGGGTTCACGACGAGCCCGTTGTGGCTGCCCCAGACCGGGAGGGCCGGGAGGTCGGGCCGGAGGCAGGAGCGGAAGTTCACGACGTCGTCGGAGCGCGTGTAGATCGAGGTCGTGGGCACGATCGGGGCGAGGGCGAGCTCGTGATCGAAGCGGCCCTCGGGATTGAGCTTGCGCCCGTAGGCGATCTCGTTTGCGATCTTGACCAGACCGACGGCGTGATGGGTGATCGTCGCGAGGTCGGTCCAGTTGGCCAGCGGGGCACCCAGGGTGATCGCCTGCTCGATCGCCTCCGGCCTCCGATGACACAGCACCTTGGCGAGCAGACCGCCCCGGCTGTGGCCGATCAGGCTCACCCGGCTGCCGGTCTCCTCCTGGACCCCGATCAGGCGGCGTCGCAGGCCGGCGAGCATGTGCTCGGAGTGCCGGACGTTGAACGCGATCCCCGAGTCGAACGGCCGGTAGCCGATCCTCGCCAGCCAGGCGTGCATCACGCGCATCGACCAGTCACCGGACAAAAAGCCAGGGATCAGCAGGACCGGCCGCCCATCGCCGTGCGGCACGCCACGCCCGCGGAACACCGGGTCGCGCAAGAGCGATCCGAGCTCGCGCAGGGAGAGCGGATCCCACAACCTCACGTCGAGCGATGGTAGGGGGACGGGCGTGAAGCCGAGGCTTTTTTCGGTCTCGGGCGGTCCGGCGACCCTGGCCTAGGTGGCGTAAACCCCGCCATCAGTGCCCACCTGCACGGCGATCGACGCCAGCGGGGTGGGCGCCGGGCCGGCCACCACGGCGGCCCCGTGCGACGGATCGAACTCGGCGCCGTGACATGGGCAGGCGAGCAGCTTCACGTTCGTGTCGTACGCGACCTGGCAGCCGGCGTGCGTGCACACCGCATCGAATGCGACCACGCCGCCCCCGGACAGGGACACGGCCACCGCCGGGTCGCCGGTCGCCGGGTCGGTGAAGTTCAGGAATCCCTGTGACTGGAGGTCAGAAAGCGCTCCGATCTTGGTGCCGGTCGGGGAAGCGACGGGCGTGGGGCTCGGCACCGGGGTGCTCCCGCCGCCCTGGCTGACCTGGGCCGCCGACAGCTTCGAGCGCGGCAGCAGCGCCAGGACCCACACGGCGGCCACGGCCGCGCTCCCCATCTGGAGGAGGAATCGCCGCCTCTGCGCATCGGCCAGCGGGGGGCGCCCGCTGGGCGAGGTCGTGGGAACACCGAACAGCAAGGGCCGGACCGTCAGCACGCCCTGGTCTCCGACCAGCACGAGGGTGATCCACGCCACGGTGTAGATGCTGTCCGAGCCCAGGAAGTACGGCTGGATCGTCCAGCTGGCGGTGAGGAACAGCACGAAGCTCAGCAAAGCTCCGGCGGCGGCCCCCCACCGGGTCGCGAGACCGAGCAGCACCAGCGCGCCGACCGCGAGCTCCGCCCCGATCACCCCCACACCGGTCAGCTGCGGGACCGGCAGGGCGAAGACGTCGAGCAGGAACCCGATCGGCGAGTGGGTCGAAAAGCCCTGCAGCTGTGAGCCGATGTAGGTCGAGGAGCCCGGTTGAAGAAAGCCGGGGTCGGAGATCTTCTGGAGCCCGGCGTAGAGGAAGGTGAGCCCGAGGAACATACGCAGGGGCACCGTGCCGTACGCCAACCATCGGTCGCCTGGCGGGGGTCCCTGGCGGAGGGGGGCCTGGACGCGCTTCTTGCTCACCTCACGAACGAGGTTAGCGGGAATTGCCTGGTGGGCCGCTGAGGGAACGCTTGGAGTTTGCTGGGACGTGGATTTCTCCCATTGGCTATATATACAATCTGTTAAATTAATTGAGATGGCACCGAGAGCATACCGCCTCGGCCGTCGCCAACCGTCGGTCGAGCGCACGCGGGCGGCCATCCTGGCGGCCGCGCGCGACCTGCTGGCGGCCGCTCCGGCCGCGAGCTTGAGCGTCGGGGCGGTGGCGGCGAAAGCCGGCGTTTCGCGCCTCACCATCTACCACCGCTTCGGCTCGCGTGCCGAGTTGCTCGACGCCCTCGCGCCGGCGCCGGCGCCCGGGTCCGCCGACCCGCCCGCCGACCCCACCGACGTCCTCCACCGGCGCATCTCGAGCGCCTGCTCGAGGTGGTCGGCCGATCCGGCCTTGTACCGCCACCTGCCGGTTCGCAGCCGGCAGGGCGATCCGGAGGCAGACCGCGGGCTCGCGGAACGCCTCGCCGCCGCGGACCGGCTGAGGCCGGGCTGCTCGATCAAGGAGGCCCAGGACGTCATCGGCGTCCTGACCGCCTTCGAAACCTTCGACCGCCTGCACCAGGACGGCCGGCGGACCCCGGCCGTCGTGGCCGAGGTGTTGATGAGGTTGGCCGGGGGGATCCTGGCGTAGGATGACGCGGTGCGGCATAAAATCGCCGACCTGGACGGCCCGGTTCACTACCTGGACTTCGGCGGCTCCGGCGAACCGCTGCTCATGGTGCACGGGCTGGGCGGCAGCGCCCTGAACTGGATGGGGGTCGGCCCGCGCGTAGCCGGCAGCTATCGCGCGCTGGCCATCGACCTCGCAGGCTTCGGCCAGACCCCGCTGTTCAACCGCTCCGCCGCCGTCGGCGCGAATGCCGCGCTCGTGCACGACTTCGTCGAGCGGGTCATCGGCCGGCCCGTGGTCCTCATGGGCAACTCGATGGGCGGCCACATCTCCATCCTCGAAGCCGCGGCCCATCCCCAATCGGTCAAGGCCATGATCCTCGTGGACCCGGCGATTCCCGGCGTCCACGTCCGGCGTCCCGAGCCCGCGATGCTCGGTGTGATGGCGGCGCTCTCCATCCCGGGCCTGGCGCAGAACCTCCTGGGCCGGCGGGCCCGCACCCTCGGGCCTGAAGGCCTCGTCCGGCAGGCGCTCGAGCTGGTGTGCGCCGACCCTTCACGTGTCGCCCCGGAGATCGTCGAAGCGCACGTGAAGCTGACCCGCGAGCGTGACCACCTCGGACGCCAGAACGACCGTGCCTTCCTCCAGGCGTCGCGCTCGATCGGGCTGCGGATGGCCGACCCACGGTTCTGGTCGCGCGTCTCCGAGGTGCGGGCGCCGACCCTGCTCGTCCACGGCAGCCTCGACCGGCTGATCCCGGTGGCCGCGGCCCGAGAGCTGGCCCGACGGCGTCCCGACTGGCAGCTCGAGGTCCTTGACGGGGTCGGACACGTGCCGATGATGGAAACCCCGGAGTTGTTCATGGACACCGTGGACGCCTGGGCCGCATATAGAATCGCCCGCGAGCCCGCCGCAGCCTCGTAACGGAGAACAGCCCCAACAACACATTGGCCACCGCCTCAGAACCGTCACATGGCAGACGTCCCGGCCGGCTCAGGATCGCGGCGGCGATCCTGCCCGAGCTTCGCCACCTGGGACGGTGGGATCCGATTCCCCCGATGTGGCTCGAAGGCCGCATCTACCTCGAGTACCTGCGACTGATCCGCGACCCGGTCTTCCGCGGCGTCGAAGTGCCGCCGGGCCGGCGCAAGCCCGTGCTGTTGATCCCCGGGTTCCTCGCCGGAGACTGGACGCTGCGCACGCCGTTCGAGTGGCTTCGGCGCGTCGGCTACCGGCCGATGATGACCGGGGTGACCTTCAACGTGATGTTCTCGGAGGTCATGCTCAAACCGCTGATCGACGCGCTGCTCGAGCTGAACCGCAAGACCGGCTCACGAGTGGCGCTCGTCGGGCACAGCCGCGGCGGCGTTCTGGCCAAGGTGCTTTCGCACCGCAAGCCCGACCTGGTCGAGCAGGTCATCACACTGGGATCGCCGCTCAAAGACCCGTTCGACGTCCACCCCATCACGATGGCCGGCGTGCGGGCCGCGCACCTTTACAACGTCTTTCGGTACGGCCACCCAGCCTCCGTGGAGCAGCGCTTCATGCGCGACCTGGCCGCGGAGCCGCGCGTGCCCACGACCTCGATCTACTCGCGCTCAGACGGGGTCGTGAACTGGAAAGCCTGCCTGCGCACGGACATCAACGCGATCGAGGTCCAGGGCAGCCACGTCGGCCTGGCGCTCAACCCGGAGGTTTATCGCATCCTCGCCCACCTCCTCCCCGCACCCTGGCGCCACAACTGACTACCATCGACTTACGGGAGCTCGGTAAGACGGGCTGAGAGGGCGCCATCGGCGCCGACCGCATGAACCTGAACTGGGTAATGCCAGCGGAGGGAGACATCGATGAGCGACATCGCCGCCGGGCCGCTTGAGGCCGACGCCTTCGGCAAGGTCGAAAGCCACGGGATCGAGGCGATCCCGGCCGGCGAGCGACACGGCGCGCCGCGGGAGCTGGCGTTCCTGTGGGGCGGCGCTTTCGTGAACTACGCGAGCCTGTTCACAGCCAGCCTCCTGACGACGTATTACGGGCTGGGCGTCTGGGACGGCCTGCTCGCCACTGCCCTGGGGACGGTGGCGGCGGCGATCATCCTCGGCCTGCTCAGCAACACCGGGCCCGCCTCGGGCCGACCCCAGATCGTCTACACGCGAGGAATCTTCGGCCGGCGCGGCTCATACCTGGGGGCCGCGCTCACCCTTTTCCTGGCCATCGGATGGTTCGCCGTCGACTGTGTCATCGCAGCGCAAGCCGGAGCGCAGCTGCTGGGCGGCGGCAGCCGCGCGATCACCTTCGCGCTGGTGATACTCATCGCGGCCGTCAGCGTCGTGGTGGCCATCCTCGGCCACCGGACCATCAAGGTGCTCGAGACCTACGGCTCGGTGTCATTCGCGGTCCTCTCGGTCGTCCTCTTCCTGGTCCTGGCGCCGCAATTTCACTGGGGCCAGGGACCAGCCACGTCGGGTGCCGATTACGCCGGCGCCTTCGTGCTGGGCTTCATGACCTGCTTCGCGCTCGTCGCCTCCTGGTACCCGTTTGCGAGCGACTACTCACGCTACCTGCCGGCCCACAGCTCGAGGTGGTCGGTGACCCTATGGCCGGTCGCCGGCGTCTCGGTTCCCATGATCATGCTCGGGCTGTTCGGCCTGCTCCTGCCGACCATCGACTCCCACCTCGCGGCCAGCCACGGAGTGCTGGCCGTGATCAGCGCCCACGCTCCGGGATGGGTCGCCGTCCCCTTTTTCATATTCATCGTGGCTGGCGAGATCTGGGCCAACTACCTCGACGTGTACACCGCGGGCCTCGTCACGCTCGCGATGGGGATCAAGCTCGCGCGCTGGCAGACTGCGCTCGGCTGCGGCCTGCTCGGCACCGCGCTTGCCGCTTATGCCGTCCTGGTGAGCGACTTTCACCTCGCTTACGAGGACTTCCTCGTCCTCACGTACCTTTGGGCGCCCGCCTGGGCCGCAGTCGTCCTCTTGAGCTTTTTCGTGTTCGAAAGACGGCCGCGACCGGCGCTCGCACTGGTGGCCTGGATCTCGGGCACCGCGACCAGCCTCGTGTTCGTCAACTACGCCAACCTCTTCAGCAACCTGGTCCCGGCGCAGAGCTTCTTCAACCAGGGGCTGATCGCCGGCCTGCACGGCGCCGACCTGAGCGGCCTCGTGAGCGTGGGCGTCGCGGGCGCGGTCTACTGGGGCGTCAGGCGCATGGAGGCCGCGTGAAGCTCCCGGTCGCGCTGACCATCGCGGGTTCCGACTCGGGAGGCGGCGCCGGGATCCAGGCCGACCTCAAGACGTTCGCGGCACTCGGGATCTACGGCACGTCGGCCATCACGGCGGTCACCGCCCAGAACACGCAAGGGGTCACCGACGTTCTGGAGCTGCCCGTGGGCCTGGTCGTCGCGCAGATCGACGCCGTGGTGTTGGACATCGGCGTGCAGGCGGCCAAGACCGGCATGCTCGCGAGCTCCGCCATCATCGAGGCGGTCGCCGAGTCCGTCGCCAGGCACCGCATCGACCGACTCGTCGTCGACCCCGTGATGGTGGCCAAAGGCGGCGCCAGGCTGCTCCGAGAGGATGCGGTCGAAGCTCTGCGCCGGCGGCTCGTGCCCCTGGCCGCGGTCATCACCCCGAACCTGCCCGAGGTCGAGGTTCTCCTCGCGCGCCGGGTGCGCAGCCTGGAGGAGCGTCGCCAGGCGGCACGCGACCTGGTGGCGATGGGCGCGCGCGCGGCGATCGTGAAGGGAGGTCATGCCGAGACCGACGTGACGGACGTGTTCTGGGACGGGCAGCGGCTCGCCGAGCTCGAGGGCGATCGAGTGCAGACCGCCAACACCCACGGCAGCGGATGCGTCTTCTCGGCCGCGATCGCGGCGGCCCTGGCCAAGGGGTTCGACCCGCTGACCGCCGCGACCATGGCGAAGGCGTTTGTCCAGGGGGCGATCGCCAACGGGCTCGAGATCGGCCATGGGCACGGGCCGGTGAACCCGATGTTCGAAGCGCGGTGATCCAACCGTCGGTTCTTCCACGGACGCCCGTTAAGCTCTAACGATGAGCAAGCGAAAGCGCGCCACGCCCGGCAAGACCTCCGGCAGCCCAGACCAGGCGCCGGTGGGCGACGACACCGACGACGCAGCGCCCAAAGACGACATGGCGCACGTGAGCCCCGACATCCTCTCGGGCAGCCCTGACATATTCGCCTCCAGGCCGGCCGAACCGGGCCCGGGCCTGGAATCCGAACCGAGCACCGGCGAACTGCCGGCAGTGACATCGGAGCCGATCACGCCCGAGGACATGGCCATCACGCCGGCCCAACCGCCTGTCACGGAAGCGATCGCGACCACGGAGTCGAAACCTGCGCTGGTCCCGGCCGAGCCGGCTGCCGCAACCCCCGCCCCGCCGTTCCCAGTCACGGCGGAGTCGCGCCCGCCTCACCGCCGAAGCGCGGGCTCGAGCATGGCGCTGGGGATCGTGCTGGTCGTGGTGGGGCTCTTCGCGCTGGGCGTGGTCATGTTCGGAATCGACCTGACGCAATACGGCTGGCCTCTGTTCGTGATCATCCCTGGCATCACGCTGCTGGTGGTCGGGTTCGTCGGCGTCGGCGCCAGCGCTTCCATCCCTGGGGGCATCATCACCATGCTCGGCCTCGTCCTCGCCTATCAGAGCAGCACGGGGGACTGGCCGAGCTGGGCCTTTGCGTGGGCGCTGATCGTGCCGGGCGGCCTCGGCCTGGGCATGTACCTCCAGGCCTTACGCGACCGCGACACCGTCTCGCTGAAGCGCGGCCGCACGCTCATGTTCGTCGGCGTGATGATCTTCATGATCGGGTTCGTGCTGTTCGAGTCGATCCTCGGCATCAGCAACACGGACTACGGCTGGTTTGGCAAAGCCGCCCTGCCGCTGCTCCTGATCGTGATCGGGATCATCCTGCTCGCGCGCAGCGTGCAGCGCAGCAGGCGCGCCTAGGCCGGTTTCAGGCTCCGGGTCCGCGCGGCCACCTGGTCGCGCGTCATCTGGTATTCCTTGCCCGCCCGGTACTGCCTGAAGCCGATCCTCTTGTTGATGGCGAGCATCGGCGCGTTGGAGCCGGCGTTGGCCGTCGCCACCCACTGGATGTCGGGATAGAGCTCGCGGAGGTGAAGGAGCATCGCGGCCTTGATCCACTTGCCGAGGCCGCGGCCGCGCGCGCTGGGCAGCACGCCGGTGAACTCCTGGTGGACGATCGTGCTCCGGTAGGCCGCCCAGGTGACATCAGTCACCGAAGACATCGTGCCGTCGGGCTCGCGGGTGAGCACGGTGTGGGGGGTTTCCCGGCCGGCCGCCAAACGGTCGTTGTGATACCTCATGTGCTCAGGGGTCACGACGATGTCGCCATGGTCGAGGCCCTCCCACGGGATCGTGTTGAGCATGGTCGAAAGCTGGGGCGCGAACTCGGCCCACATCGATTCGGGCAGGAGGCCGTCGTGGATCTCCAGCTTTGTGCCCGGCGAGCGCCCCTGCCCTTCCTTGACCCAGCGCTCGAGCATGGCCCAGTCGACGTCGGCGATCCTGAGCCGGTTCTCCGCGCCGCTGAACTTCGCCTGCGCCCCCGCCCACCTCAGGAAGGCGTAACCGGGTTTGTCCTCCGCAGCCATGCTGACGATGGTGCAGCCGTGACGGTCCATCAGCTCGAGGATGACAGGCAGCCATGAGGCTCCGATGCCCCGGCGCCGCTCCCCGGGACGGACGTAGAAGTCGGTCCAGAAGAGGTGCTTGTTGCTCTCGTACTCCGGGTTCCCCGGCCTGACGGTCTTGCCGCCGAACATGCTGATGATGGCCCCGTCCCGCACCACCTCGTACCGGTACTCGAACTCGAACGGGTCGGTGCAAATCAGCCGCTTCTCTTCCAGCTCGTCGGGGCGCACCGGGTCATCCGGACGCTCGTCCTTCTGCCGCGCCCGTCTGTACTCGTGATATCGCTCCCAGAAATCACGGCCCGCGGTCATCACGTCAACCCCGACCGCGGTCAGCTCGTTGGACATCGCCCGATAATCTCACAGTCAATGTCAGGCGATCGGCCGTTCAAAGTCGGGGTCACCATCCATCCGCAGCAGTGCACGATCGGGGAGCTGCGGGACGCCTGGCGCCGCACGGACGAGCTTGGCGTCGACAGCATCTGGTTCTGGGATCACTTCTTCCCCCTCTACGGGAACACCGAAGGTAACCAGTTCGAGTGCTGGTCTCTCCTCGCCGCAGCGGCGCTTGACACCAGGGCTCCTCAGATTGGACCGATGGTCACCTGCACCGGTTACCGGAACCCGGACCTTCTCGCCTACATGGCGGGGACCGTCGACCAGCTTTCAGGAGGACGGCTGGTGCTCGGGCTGGGGGCAGGGTGGTTCGAGCGCGATTACGACGAATACGGGTACGAGTTCGGCCAGGCGCGCGATCGCGTCCGGCTCCTCAAAGAGGCGCTGCCGCGCATCAAGCGGCGAATCGGGAAGCTCAGGCCCGGGCCGGCCGGACCGCTGCCGATCCTGATCGGTGGCGGAGGAGAGAAGGTCGTCTTGCGCCTGGTCGCCGAGCACGCTCAAATGTGGAACGGCGGCGACTCGCCGGAGGAGTTCTCCGCCAAATCGGCGGTGCTCGACGAGTGGTGCCGTCGCGTCGGGCGCGATCCACATGACATCGAGCGGACGGCGAACGTCGGACGGACGTCGCCCAGGATCGCGGACGAGTGGCTGAAGGCGGGCCTGCAGCACTTCGTGCTGCGACTCGCCTATCCCTTCGACACCAAGCCCCTGCAGCGGATGCTCAAGCTTCGGGATTCTTGAGCGGGCGTACCTCGCCTGGGCGCGGCCGGCGGATCGGCGGCCCTTCCGCCTCCAGCGCGAGGCGCTGACGGTCGCGCATCGCGCGCAGCAGCTGCTCTGTGGTAACGCCGAAAACGTTGCGGATCATGCCGTCGAAATACGAGAGTCTCCCGAACCGCGCCATGATCGACTTACGCGGGTGGACGAGCGCCCTGTTCAAGCGGTAGAAGACTACGTTCGGCACGACCTTGGGATCCTGCCACTCGCCTGCCTCTGACATGCGCATGCCGCGGAAGGCGCCCATGTGAGCGCCTGTGAGGTCTGTCACGTGGATCCAGCGCACGGCTCGCGCGCCGAGTCGAAACCCGTCCGCGGACAGGGTCAGACGCTCGCCCAGGCCCTGCACGGCGGTGAAGTAATAAGCGTTCAAGGCGACCATCACGAGCACCGCCACCGGCGCCACCCAGGGGTAATGCCGGTCGGCGAAGACGGCCAGCGCCAGCGCAAACGGGAAAGCCGCCCAGCCGGCGACCCGCAGGGCGCGCACCTCGGGCGGCAGGCTCGGAGCGTCGAGCACCACCTCCGATGCCGCGAGGTCCGGGCGCGGGCCGCTGCGCACGCGCCGGCGCCAGGCTTCCCTCGTCCCGATGGCCGCCGCCGTGGATCCGCCCACGCCGACCACGTACACGGTCAGCAGGGCGACAGTGATCAGGAGAACCGTCTGGTCGCCCATTGGCGGCATTGTAGGGATCACAAGCTAGACCGCGGCCTTTTGTGGATCGGTCACTAACCAAGTCCGGGCGCTGGCCTTAGCATTGCTGCCACCACACCCTCTTCGCGGCGCGAGCCTCCTACCGCTTGGCAGGAGGCTCGTCGTCTTTTTGCGCCAGGGAGGACGATCGTCCTCGCCGGGTCAGGCGGCTTTGACGGCGGCGACGAGCTTGGTCAGGGAGTCCTTCGCGTCGCCGAAGAACATCATCGTGTGCGGCCCAAACATGAGGTCGTTGTCGATGCCCGCGAACCCCGGTCGCATCGAGCGCTTCATGAAGATGATGTTCTTGGCCTGGTCCGCGTTGAGGATGGGCATCCCGTAGATGGGACTGCCGGGTGAGTTGCGCGCAGAGGGATTGACCACGTCGTTGGCACCCACGATCAGCGCCACGTCCGCGTTCTTGAACTCGTCGTTGACCTCGTCCATCTCCTTGAGCTGCTCGTAAGGCACGTTGGCCTCCGCCAGGAGCACGTTCATGTGCCCTGGCATGCGGCCCGCCACCGGATGGATCGCGTACGTGACCTCGACGCCACGCTTCTCGAGCACTTCGGCGAGCTCGCGCGCAGCGTGTTGAGCCTGTGCGACCGCCAGGCCGTAGCCCGGCACGATGATGACGCGCTGCGAGTAGGCGAGCAGGGTGCCGAGGTCTTCCGCCGACGCCGTCCGGACGCTGCGGGCGGGACCTCCGCCGGCGGCGGTCGCCGTGCCTGCGTGTGTCTGCCCAAACGCTCCGAACAGGACGTTGGCGAGCGAACGGCCCATGGCGTCGCTCATGAGCTTGGTCAGCAAGCTACCGGAGGCGCCGACGAGGGTGCCCGCCACGATCAAGGCGAAGTTGTTGAGTGTGAACCCGCTGGCGGCCACTGCCAGTCCCGTGAAAGCGTTGAGCAGAGAGATCACCACCGGCATGTCGGCTCCGCCAATCGGCAGGACGAACGCCACACCCAGCACGAGCGCCAAGAGCATCAACGCGATGAAGGAGAACGGCACCGACGCGATGACCAGGACGGCGATCGCAAACCCGACGATCGCCGCGGCGAGCAGGCCGTTGACCACCTGCTGGCCGGGATAGGTGATCGGGGTGCCTGTCATCAGCTCCTGGAGCTTGGCGAAGGCGATCATGCTGCCGGCGAACGAGACCGAGCCGATCACGATGCTGAAGACGCTGGGGAACGCTTGCGAGAACGCCGGATGCGCGCCAAAGCTCAGCAGCTCGGCCACGGCCACCAGCGCGGCGGCGCCGCCGCCCACGCCGTTGAACAGCGCGACCATCTGCGGGATCGCGGTCATCTTCACCATGCGGGCGCCCACGCTCCCGACCAGCCCGCCGACGATCACCCCGATCCCGATGATGATCAGCCCGGCGGTGGTGAAGTGCAGGAGCGGAAGCGTCGCCAAGAGCGCGATCACCATGCCGGCCGCCGCGGTGAAGTTTCCGTTGCGGGCGCTCTTGGGCGAGCTTAGCTGCTTCAGGCCCAGGATGAAAAGGACGGCCGCCGCGAGGTAGGCGAGCGCGATTGCGATCGTCATTTGGGCGCGGGGGCTTCGGGCTTGGCCGCCTGGGGCGCCGGCTTGGCCGCCTGGGGCGCCGGCTTGGCCGCCTGGGGCGCCGGCTTGGCGGCCTGGCGGCCCTTGAACATCTCGAGCATGCGGTCGGTCACCACAAACCCGCCCACCACGTTGGTGGTGGCGAGCATCACGGCGACCAGGCCCAGGGCGATGGTGACGGGCGTGTGGGCGCCGGCCGCGATGACGATGGCGCCGACCAGGATGATGCCGTGGATCGCGTTGGTGCCCGACATCAAAGGGGTGTGGAGGATGGTCGGGACCTTGGAGATCACCTCGATGCCCACGAAGATCGCCAGCACGAAGAACGTCAGCTCGTTGAGAAGTTCGTTGTTCACGACGCCGACACCGCCTGTTTGGCGCGCTCGTTGACTATCTCTCCGCCGTGCGTCACGCAGCTGCCCTTCGTGATCTCGTCCGCGAAGTCCAGGTTGATCGCGCCGTCCTTGACGAGGTGCAGCAGGAGGTTGGCGACGTTGCGGGCGTAGAGCTGGCTCGCGTGCAGCGGCATCGTCGAGGGGACGTTGCGCGTCCCGATGATCGTCACCCCGCCCACTTCGACGTCCTTGCCCACCTGGGTCAGCTCGATGTTGCCGCCCGTCTCCGAGGCGAGGTCCACCAGCACCGAGCCGGGGCGCATGGCCTTGACCATGTCTGCGGTCACCAGCAGTGGCGCACGCCGGCCAGGTATGGCGGCGGTCGTGATGACGACGTCGGATTTCGCCACGTGCTCGCCGATGAGCTCTCGCTGCTTGCGTAGAAACTCTTCGGACTGCTCGCGCGCGTAGCCGCCCTCGCCCTCCTGGGTCTCGAGCGGGAGCTCGATGAAGGTCGCGCCGAGCGAGTGCACCTCGTCCTTGACCGCTGGGCGCACGTCGTACGCGGACACCACCGCGCCGAGGCGCCGCGCCGTGGCGATCGCCTGCAGCCCCGCCACGCCGGCCCCCATCACGAGCACGCGCGCCGGGGCGACCGTGCCGGCCGCCGTCATCATCATCGGAAAGAACTTGCCCAGGCGGACGGCCGCGATGAGCACCGCCTTGTATCCCGCGGCCGATGCCTGTGAGGACAGCGCATCCATCGACTGGGCGCGAGAGATGCGGGGCACCAGCTCGAGGCTGAAGGCCGTGACCCCCTGCTTGGCGAGCGCCTTGACGATGTCGCCCTGGGTCGCCGGTTGGAGAAAGCTGATCAGCACTGCGTCCTTCTTGAGCAGCTGGATCTCCTCAGCGGACGGAGCCTGGACCTTCAGCACGGCGTCGGCGTCTTTGAGCAGCTCGGCTTCTCCCGCCACGACGTGAACCCCGGCCTGGGTGAAGACCTCGTCGGTGAGGAACGCCGCGACTCCGGCGCCAGACTCGATCGCTACGTCCAGTTGGGCGGCGACGAGCTTGGTTGCGGTGTCCGGCACGAGAGCCACCCTGCGCTCGTCCGGAGTCCTTTCTTTCGGTATGGCGACCTTCACGTATTGAGGACTCTAAGGAATCGAGGCTCGATGCTGCAGGCGCGTAAAATCCTTACTCCCGCGGAAGTGACACCAGAGATCATCAACGACCTGACCATACAGGCAGCCACCGTCAACGGTTCCGGAAGCCAGACGGCGAACCTTGTGTTGACGCGCGCGATCTTCCACATGGGCATCCCGGTCGCGCCCAAGAACGTCTTTCCGTCCAACATCGAAGGCCTTCCGACCTGGTACCAGCTGCGTGTCACGCCCGAAGGCCACACAGCTCGATCCGACAAGGTGGACATCCTGATCGCCTTCAACGTCGTGACCTGGCACCAGGACCTGAAGACGGTACGTCCGGGCGGCGTCGTGATCCACGAAGAGGCCTTCTCGACCGCCGATGCGCGCACCGACGTCAACTACTACCCGGTGCCGTTCTCCAAGCTGGCCAAGACCAAGATCCTGAACGACACCCTGCGCAAGCAGCTCGCCAACATGATCTACGTCGGCGTCGTGGCCGGCCTGCTCGGGATCCCGTGGGAGGCCCTGGAGCATGGGGTCAAGCGACAGTTCCTCTCCAAGCCGAAGGCCGTCCAGGTCAACTTGGACGCGATCAAGGTGGGCTTCGACTACTGGCAGGACAACTTCTCCAAGAAGGACGCTTACCGGCTCGCGCCCATGACCGGGGTGGTCGACGGCAAGGTGCTCGTCGAGGGCAACCAGGCCGCAGCGCTCGGCGCCCTGATGGGCGGCGTGACCGTCGTGGCGTGGTACCCGATCACCCCGTCGTCATCTCTGTGCGAGAACCTCATCGCCTACTCGGAGCGATTCCGCAACGATCCCGCCACCGGGGCCAGGCTCATCTCGGTCGTCCAGGCCGAGGACGAGCTCGCGGCCGTCGGTATGGCGATCGGTGCCGGCTGGGCGGGCGCGCGATCTATGACCTCGACCTCGGGCCCCGGCATCTCGCTGATGGCAGAGTTTGCGGGGCTCGCCTATTACGCCGAGGTGCCGGTCGTGATCTTCGACATCCAGCGCATCGGGCCCTCAACCGGCTTGCCCACTAGAACCTCGCAGGCCGACGTCGGGTTCGCGTACACCCTGTCCCACGGCGACACGAAGCACATCGTGCTGTTGCCCGGCACCGTCGAGGAGTGCTACGAGCACGGGCGTGACGCGTTCGACTACGCCGACAGGTTCCAGACCCCCGTGTTCGTGCTTTCCGACCTCGACCTCGGCATGAACCTCTGGATGACGCCGGAGTTCAAGTACCCCGACAAGCCGTTTGACCGCGGCAAGGTTCTTTCCAAGGCCGACCTCGAACGGCTCGCCGGCGATTGGGGCCGCTACGCCGACGTGGACGGCGACGGCATCCCATATCGCACGCTCCCAGGGACGGATCACCCTGCGGCCGGATACTTCACCCGCGGCTCGGGACACGACGAGCACGCCCGCTACACCGAGAGCGCCGACGCGTATGTGCGCAACATGGACCGCCTGACCAAAAAGCTCGAGACCGCGCGCCACGAGCTGCCGGCGCCCGTCGTCGACGAGTCGGCGAAGTCTTTGATCGGTCTGATCGCTTTCGGCTCGACGCACGCCGCGGTCTTGGAGGCTCGCGAGACGCTGGCCGCGGCGGGGCGGCCGGTCGACTACCTGCGCCTGCGGGCACTTCCCCTGTCAGACGAGGTCGCCGCCTTCATCTCTCGGCACGAGAAGGTCTACGTCGTCGAGCAGAATCGCGATGGACAGGTCTACGACCTGATCCGGCTCGCTCTTCCGGCCGAGCTCGTGGGCCGCGTGCGCTCGATCCGCCATTACAACGGCCAGCCCATCCCGGCGGTCGCCATCTCCGATCCCCTGCTTCAACTGGAGGCCGTACCCGCATGAGCGTGACCCTGAACCGGATCGGACTGACTCGAGATGCCTACAAAGGAGCAGCCACCACGCTGTGCGCCGGCTGCGGCCACAACTCGATCACCAACCACATGATCAAAGCCCTCTACGAGCTCGGAGTCGAGCCCCACCGCCTGGCCAAGATGTCCGGCATCGGGTGCTCGTCCAAGACACCTGCCTACTTCGTCGAGACCGCTCACGGCTTCAACGGGGTGCACGGCCGCATGCCGGCCTTGACCACCGGCGCCCATCTCGCCAACCGCGAACTCCTCATGCTCGGCGTCTCGGGCGACGGCGACACGGCGTCGATCGGCCTCGGCCAGTTCATGCACATGATCCGCCGCAACATCGACTGCACTTACATCATCGAAGACAACGGCACCTACGGCCTGACCAAGGGGCAGTTCTCGGCCACGGCGGACCTCGGCTCCGTGCAGAAAAAGGGAGCGGTCAACACGTTCCAGCCCATCGACCCGTGCGCCGTGGCGCTGACGCTCGGCTGCTCTTTCGTCGCTCGCTCCTTCAGCGGTGACGGCAAGCAGGTGGTGCCGCTGATCAAGGCCGCGCTTGCGCACCGCGGCACCGCGATCCTGGACATCATCTCCCCCTGCGTGACCTTCAACGACCACGACGGGTCGACCAAGAGCTACAGCTGGGTCAAAGACCACGAGGAGTCGATCGCCGACGTCTCGTTCATCCCGTTCTTCGAGGAGGTCCAGGTCGACTACGAGCCGGGGACCATCCGCGACGTCGAGCTCCACGACGGTTCGCACATCCTGCTCAAGAAGCTCGGCGAGGACCACGATCCCTCGGACCGGCGCGCCGCCATGCGCGTCATCGAAGAGGGCCGTGCCGCCGGGCAACTGGTGACCGGTCTGCTGTACCTCGACACGGAGATGCAGGACTTCGCGACCACCGAGCACATCCCGGACCGGCCGCTGAAGGATCTCGGCGAGGCCGAGCTGCGAATGACCAAGGAGCAGTTCGCGCGTTTCATGTCCGAGTTCGCCTGAAGATCGACACACCGGCCACCCTGGCCGAGCTCAAGCGTGGCACTCGAATCGTCGCCCGCCGCGACCCCGCGATGGCGATCCTGATCAAGCGGGCCGGCGCGATGGACCTACGCGACCCGTTCGACGACAGCTTCGCCGCGCTCGTGCGCTCGATCATGTACCAGCAGCTCGCCGGCGCTGCGGCCGCGACGATCCACGGCCGTTTCTTGAAGCTGTTCACGGATCCCCTCTCGCCCATCGGGGTGCTGGCGCTGCCCGAAGGCGCGATGCGCACCGCGGGGGTGAGCGGGGCGAAGGCGGCCGCCATCACAGACCTCGCGGCCAAGGTGGTGGACGGCACGGTTCCGCTCCATGACGTGGACAGCCTGTCGGATGACGAGCTCGTCGCCCGCCTGGTCCAGGTGAGAGGCATCGGCCGCTGGACCGCCGAGATGTTCCTCATCTTCCAGCTGCGCCGCCTTGACGTTTGGCCGGTCGACGACTACGGAGTTCGCAAAGGCTGGGCGATGGCGCACAGGCTCAGCGACCTGCCGAGCCCCAAAGCCTTGCAGGGCGAGGGAGACCGGTTCCGGCCTTATCGCACGGTGGCGGCCTGGTACTGCTGGCGTGCGGTGGACACGGTGGTGCCCGCCTAGCGCGACCCGCTGCCGTAGCGCCGGCGCAGCTTTTCGATCGCCTGGTCGCTCATCGGCGGCCAGCCGTACGCCTCGAGGAAGTCCCGTGCGAACCCACGGCCGAAGTTGTACTGCAGCGACCAAACGCCGGCGGCCAGGTCGTCGTCGGGCCTCCCAAGGCCGGCCCGCCCGACATCGACGATCCCGGTCATCCGGCCGGCGCTAACCAGGACGTTGGGCAGGCAATAATCGCCGTGCACCAGGACGTTGCCCCGGGCGCGCACGCCGAAAGGGCAGCCGGAGGCATCGGTCGCGTGGAGACCTCGTAGGATCTCGCCGAACAGGCGCGCTGCGTTTGAAGGTTCCATCCCGAGCGAGGCATGGAACAGGGGCACGCCGGCCAGCTCGCGCGTGACGAGCCAGGCGTCCCCCGATTCGTGGAAGAGCCCGACGACCTCGGGCACCGGCCACCTTCCCTCCAGCCAGTCAAGCCTGGCGCGCTCGCCTTCCAGCTCCGCAGCGCGCTTGACGAACACGGCGCCGGATCGTCCGGCGAGCCGCCACGCGGTGCCAGACCAGCTGAGCCATGCGAGCTCCGGCTCGACGTTCCTGTCGCCGGTCGCGGCGACGACCGCAGCCTGGACGCCGGGAGGCAGGAGGACGGGCGAATGGGTTGAGGACTCCATTGGATGTCCACCTGTACCATGGGGCGCCGACTGCAAGCGGAGCATTCCAAAAAGGGGTGGTGGGTGGTGATCGCTTTCCCGGACTCTCCAGACGCATTCAAAGACGCGACCTGGGAGGACGTGCTCCCTTACTACGAGGACCTGGCCGCCCGGCCGCTCGACCGCGACAACGTCGAGACGTGGCTTGCGGACTGGTCGCGCTTCGAGTCATTGCTGTCCGAGGCCGCGGCGCTTGCCTCGTTCGCCTATTCATGCGACACGCGCGACCCTGCGCGCGAGGAGGCTCAACTTCGCTTCGGCACCCGGATCTCGCCGATGGCATATGAGCAGCGCATCCGTCTCCAGGAGCGCCTGGTCGAGCTCGGCTACGTCCGGCCAGGAATCGAGATGGTCGTGCGCCGCTTCCAGAACCAGATGCAGCTGTTCAACCCGGCCAACGTCCCGCTCTTCTCGCAGCTCTCCGAGGTATCCACGCAATGGTCGAAGGTCAACGGCGCGATGACGGTCGAGTGGGACGGAGAGGAGAAGACCCCTGCCCAGCTGCTGCCATACCTCGAGGACAACGACCGCGAGGTCAGGGAGCGTGCCTTCAAGGGGAGGGCTCGGCCTTTCATCGAGCAACGCCCGGCTCTGGCCGCGATCTTCGACCAGATGTATGAGATGCGGCAGCAGGTGGCGCGAAATGCCGGCTTCGAAAACTACCGCGATTTCGCCCACCGAGAGAAGAACCGGTTCGACTACACACCGGACGACTGCATGCGCTTTCATGAATCCGTCGAGAGCGCGGTCCTTCCGGCCGTCAGGCGCATCATGGACCGGCGTCGCCGGCAGATGGGATTGACCAGCCTGCGGCCATGGGACCTCGACGTGGACCCGCAGGGCAGACCGCCTCTCAAGCCGTTCGAGAACATCAAGACGTTAATCGACCGAGCCGGTGAGGTCTTCTCAAATGTCGACCCCGCCTTCCACGATTACTACCGGCGCATGGCCGACGCCGACCTGCTCGATCTCGACAACCGCAAAGGCAAAGCTCCCGGCGGCTACTGCCAGACGCTGGCGTTCAGGAAGATGCCGCTGATCTTCATGAACGCGGTGGGCGTCGACGGCGACGTGCGCACGCTGCTGCATGAGTCCGGCCACGCCTTTCATTCGTTCGAGGCATCGCGGCTCCCGCTGCTCTTTCAGCGCCATCCAGGTTCTGAGATGGCCGAGGTCGCGTCGATGTCGATGGAGCTGCTGGCCGCGCCTTACATCGACCACGACCACGGCGGGTATTACAGCGAGGACGCCGCGAGGCGCTCACGCGCGGAGCTGCTCGAGGGCATCATCCGGTTCTTCCCCCACTGCGCGTCGGTGGACGCTTTCCAGCAGTGGATCTACCTGAACCCTGACGGCCGCGACGCCGACGCCCGGGACCGCAAGTGGCTCGCGCTGCGGCAGCGGTTCGAGGGGGATTCAGTCGATTGGACGGGGCTCGACGCCGAGCGCATCGCGCGCTGGTACCAACAGCCTCACTTCTTCGCGAGCCCTTTCTATTACATCGAGTACGGCATCGCTCAGCTCGGAGCCCTGCAGGTGTGGCGTAACAGCCTGCGCGACCGCGCCCGCGGAGTGCGCCAGTACCGTAACGCGCTGGCACTCGGCGCGACGAGGCCCCTGCCGGAGCTTTTCGAGGCCGCGGGCGCGCGGTTGATTTTCGACCACGACGGAATGCACGAGCTCATCTCGCTGGTCGAAGAGGAGCTGGCGAAGCTCTAGCCGGCGGCTCAGTTGTGGACGATGTCGCGCAGCGGCGCGCGCGGGCCGAAACGCGGAGCACCGATGCCTGAGACCGTGATCAGCCGGATGACGCGGGCTCGATGGCCACGGTACGGATCGAGCAGCTCGAGCATGCGCTCGTCGCTCGAGCGTACCGTCCCCTCGAGCGCGAACCCGACCGCGTGTGGGAGGTTGTAGTCGCCGACCGGGACCGAATCCGCGTCCCCCAGCGCGACGAGGGCCACCTTCGCCGCCGTCCACGGGCCGACACCGGGAAAAGCCTGCATCCGCCGGTACGCCGAATCTCGGTCCATGGTCACGACCTCCTCGAGCCGCCGCGCGCTCCGGGCCGCGCGGATGATCACCTCCGCCCGGCGCCGCTCGATCCCGAACCGGTGGAAGCCCCAGTACGGCGTCTGGGACAGGGTCTGCGGCGACGGAGGAACCTTCATCGGCACGGGCCCGGGAGCCGGCTCTCCCATCGAGGCGACCAGGCTCCGGTACGAGGCGTGGGCTTCGGCTGACGCGACCAGCTGGGCGAGGACGGCCGGCACGAGAGCCTCGAAAACGGCTTCGGTGCGGGGCAGCCTCATGCCGGGATGGCCGCGGTGAAGACGGTCGATGAGGGGGTGCGTCGGAGTGAACCCCTGGTCGTCGTCGAACTGTCCACAAAGCCCCGGTGCCCGGTCGACGGCCCACTGCGCGCCGGGCCCCCACGCTTCCGCATCCGCCACGCGGCCGTCGTGCCGGACGTGCAAGGTGGCCAGGCCCTCTGGCGTGCGAGTCGCCCGCCAGGCCTCGCGCTTCTCGGCGCGCAGCCAGTCGCCCCGCCCGATCGGGCCCAGGGTGAGCGCGAGGTCGAGGGGCCGTCCGAGCTCGAACCGAGTCTGCGCGTCGGGGCGCACGGCCAGAGATTACTGGCTCAGGGGCACCGCGAAGAGGAAGGTCGATCCGTGGTCCAGCTCCGAGACCACCGTAAGGTCGCCGTCGTGCATCCGGGCGATCTCTCTAGAGAGCCACAGGCCGAGCCCCGTGCCGCGGACATCCTGGGTCGACTGGATGCGCGCGAAGCGCGTGAAAAGTTGCACCTGGTCCTCGGCCGAGATGCCGACGCCCTGGTCCGTGACCGCGACCACTCCGGACCCGCCTTGCTCGCTGATGTCGACTTTGATTTCGGTCCCAGCCGGCGAGTATTTAGCGGCGTTGGTGAGCAGGTTGCGGACCACGATCTGGAATCGGTCCGGGTCGACGTCCGCCACGACCGGGGCCTGCGGCTGGACCACGTTCACCTGGTGTCCGCTCACCAATATCCTGACCCCATCCACCGCCGCGCCGGCAAGCTCGACGATGTCGAGCCGCCTCTTCTTCAGGGCGAGCTTGCCCTCTTCGAGGCGCGACGCTTCGACCATCTCCTCGAGCATCCAGTTGATCTCGTCGGACTTGGAGATCAGCAGCGGTAGGACGGAATGAGCCCGCGGCGGCATCTCGCCGAGCGAGCCCTCTTCCAGCATGGTCAGGTATCCCTTGATCACGGTCATGGGGCCCCTCAGCTCGTGGGAGGCGACGCTCAAGAACTCGCTCTTGACTTTCTCGAGGGCGTGGACCCGGGCGGTCAGGGTCACCCGTTCGAGACCTGCAGAGATGCTGCTCGCGTACTGGCGCAACCGGTTCATCTCATCGTCACCGAAAAGAGGCACCAGCCGGCTAAAGGCGATCACGATCGCGCCGCGACCGCCCTGCAGGTCGAGCGGCAGCACCACGGTCGACCCAACACGCAGAGGTGCCCGTCCATCCCCGGTGTGCGACAGCGGCTGCCGACCTTCGGTCTGCCTTCTGGCCTCCTCGACCGTGATGCCCTGCGCGGCGAGCACGGAACCGTCTGAGTCGATCAACCAGGCCGAATCGCCTCCCACCAGGCGCACGGCCCAGCCCAGCGCCCGCTGGGCGAGCGTGACGCGATCGGGGCTGTAGAGCAGCAGGTCGTGCAGCGCGTGGCGGAACTGGTCCTCGGCCATTGCCGCAGAATAGCCTACCCGACGATATTTCAACGACAGGGAGGCGCCATATGAAGTGGATCACCCGACAAAACGCCAGCGTCGACCGGATCGCCTGCCCTTGGCTGGTGAGACGATTCATCGACCCGGCGGCGGAGTTCCTCTACGTCCCGGCGGCCGACGTCGCGGGTGTCGCCGAGCGTGAGGGCGCCATCCCCTACGACGTGGCCGGGGTGGAGCTCGGCCATGTCGACGGCCGCTGCAGCTTCGAGTCGATCATCCTCAAATACGGCCTCCACGATCCCGCGCTCGACCGCCTGGCGCAGATCGTTCACGGCGCCGACGTGACGGCCGACCTCGAGCTGTCGCCGGAAGCCGCCGGCCTGAAGGCCATCGCACACGGATTCGCGTTGGTGCACGGGGTTGATGACCATCGCAAGCTGGACCTCGAGACGCCGCTGTACGACGCCCTTTACGCGTGGTGCCAGCACGAGCTGGGGAAGCTCAGTCGGGCCTGACCAGGATCCCGTTGGGGTCGGTCCGAGGGCCGTCGATCCGCCTCACCTCGAAAGCGTGGATGCCACGAACGTCCGGCTGCACCGCCGTCGCGCCACGGCCCTGCAGCAAGTTGATCCCCAGGTGATGGTGATAGCCGTCCCAGCTCATGAACCGCATGATGCGGCCTGCCTCCGCCATCAACTCCATCCCGATCGACTCGTAGAAGGCCTGGCTGGCGTCGAGGTCCGAGACGTTGAGGTGCACGTGACCCATGAGCGTGCCGGCCGAGAACTTCGGTTGCGGCGGGCCGGCGATGCGGAGAAGGCGCTCGAAATCAAGATGGTCGGTGCCGATGTCGAGCCGGCCGTTGGGATAGCGCCACTCGCTGCGAGGTCGGTCCGCGTAGACCTCGATGCCGTTGCCCTCCGGATCGTCGAAATAGAGAGCCTGGCTCACGTAGTGGTCCGCGGTGCCGGTCAGAGGCAACCTCTCCTCGAGAGATCGCCGCAGGAACCCGCCGAGCTCCTCCTCGCTCGGCAGCAGGATGGCGAAATGGAAAAGGCCCGCTGTGTGCCGCGGGCGATCCTGGCCGCCCGGCAGTGCCCTGAGGTGCATCAGGGGGCGCCCGTGGGCGCCGAGCACGGCGCTGTCGGCGCCCCCGCTCAGCTTGCTCAAACCTAACCATTCGTAGAACGTCACCTCGCGCTCCAGGTCCAGCACCTTGAGCTCCACCATGCCCAACGGCCAATCCGCTTCCATGCGCATTCCAATCTACTTCTTGGCCGGTTGGTACTCGAGCACGACGATTCCGGAACCGAAGACCTTGGTGTCGGTCAGCTCCAGCGTCTTCTTGAGGCCGGCATCGGAGAAAAGCCGCGCGCCACCGCCAATCACGATGGAATGCACCATCAGGCGGTAGAGGTCGATGAGGTCGGCCTCCATCAGCGCGTTGAATAGCTGCGCGCTGCCCGAGAGCAACAGGTCGTTGCCGGGCTCCTGCTTGAGCTTGCCCACCTCGCCCACCACGTCGCCCTTGATCAGCTTCGAGCCGCTCCACTCGACTCTGTCCAGAGTCGTCGAAACGACGTATTTGGGGATGCCGTTCATCTTTTCGCCGAAGTCGCCTGTGCCGGTCATGGTCGGCCAGGCTGCTGCGAAGCCCTGATATGTCTTGCGGCCGAGCAACAGCGCGTCGCTGGCCTGCAGCTCGGTCCACTTGAACTGCGCCGCCTGTTCGCTGAAGAACGGGAAGGACCAGCGGCCCGGCTCCTCGAAGACGCCGTCGAGCCAGAGGTATTCGGTGGCCACGAGTCTCATATCTGCCTCCAGCTCATCCGACTCTATGAATCACTGAGTAAGACTGTCTAAGCCGGCGTAACTCATCGATCTGCTTCGCTGCCCGCCTCCCACGCCTCCCTGGCCTCACCCCGGATCCACCACACCAGCGCCAGGCCCGCTAGTGGATCCGCCCACCACAGGCCGAACAGCCGGTTGAGGAGAAGTCCCGCCAGCGTGACTAGAGCCAGGTAGAGGCACACCACGGAGCAGGCCGCATCACCGCGCAGAGCGGGGCTGCCCAGACGATCGGCCAGGGCGAGGCGCCAGCGCCAGAGTGCGGTCATGATCACGACTGAGGCTAAGGTCAGGCCGATGCCGACCGGAGACGCGGAGGGCCTGATGTGCAACAGGAGGGCGACTCCGGTCGAGATGACGATGTAGGCGATCAGGGCATAGAGGGCGCCGCCCACGAGCCGGGATGCCCCGCGCTCTGCCCCGCTCCGCATCCCTCGTTCCTCGGTCTCGGAGCGCCCCAGCAGGCGCCGCAGCACGACCGCCGAAGAGAAGAGCTCGATCCCACTGTCGACCCCGAAAGCCGTCAGCGCGACCGAGTGGGCGCCGATGCCGGCCGTGATGGCCACCAGGCCTTCGACGACCATCCACGCCACGGTGACTGACTGCGCGAACCGCGCCTGCCGAAGGACCGACCGGGCCGCCAGAGCCTGAGCGCCCACGCCGTGACGTTACCAGCGGCGCCGCATCGCGAAAGAACCGGTGTTGTTGCGACGCGCCCTCAGCGCCCGGGCCCGGACGGACCGGCGGGCCTCATCGATGCCCGGATCACCAGGAAGATTCCCACGGCGACGAGCACCAACGGCCAGAGGATCGCGGCCGCCGAGCCGCCGGTCGCCGTCAAGACGCCGAAGGCCAGCAAGCCCAGCGCCGGGTACACAGGCCACCTCATCAAATGGCCGTGCACCGGTATCGCCGCCAGCACGCCGAAAGTCACGGCCAGGCCGAAGAAAAGCAGCGAGCCCGACAGCTTGCCATCGATCGAGCTGCCGATCGCAGCGATCACGGCCAGGGTGAGCATGGTGCCTGCCGGGATGATCGCCCACCACCGCCGGACGTCCGTCAGGAACACGAGGACAAAGCCCAGGCCGATGGCGGCTAGAAAGACGGCTCCGCCGACGTCGCCCGGCAGAAGGATCGCGCCACCCAGCCCGAGCAGAACCGGACCGGCGATGAGGGTCCACCAGTGCGTGCGAAGCGCCAGGTAGGACACCAGGAGCGCGAGTCCCGCGATCGCCAGGGCTACGCCGGCCAGATCTCCGCCGATGGAGGGGATGAGCCCAAGCGTCTGGGTGAGCAGGAACAATCCCACCGCGACCAGGACGACGCCCCACAGCACTGCCGTACGTGATCGCCTTTCAATGTCCATCGTCTGCCCTCCATGGAACGGCCCCAAGGTCGCCTTACGGCATGACTACACCAGCCGGGCAAGCGAGCCGACAGTGCCGAACGACCCTCGGTTCAGAGTCGACTCGGCGGCAGCTTCCGTGGCCCTCAGCATTCCCAGCGGCGCAGTTCAGGATCATCTGAAATCAATTTTTGATAAGACCGGCTTGCGGAGCAGGCGCGAGCTGGTCGCAACCGTCTTCCGCCAGCGTTACTTCCGAGGATGAAGACTGGCGACCTACGGAGGCCTACCGGCTATTTTTGCGGAGCGACTCAAGTCACTGAGGCGATCAACCTGATCCACGGGGATCTGCTCAATCGGCGGCAAGACCTGTCAGGTCCGGCCGATGTCCCGCCTTCGAAGTCCGAGCAGCCCGGCGAAGGTGAATCCGGCCGCTAGGGCAGAGATCACGACGACCGGCAAGAGGGTCAGGCTCGCGGCGGGCAGCTGGGGCACGCGCTGAAACGGCGAGAGGTTCTGAAGCCAATTCGGTATCTGGAGAACTGGGCCAAGGAAGCCGACGGCCAGGCAGGCGGCGAGGATCGCCCATGACGTGGCCCCCCAGCGTGGCGCGAGACCAACGAGGGCCATGGTGAGGCCGACCATCAACCACATCGGCGGCGCGTAAACCAGAGCGGCGCCGAACAAGCGAGGGACGCTGTTCATATTGCCCCCCGCGACGCCGTAGGTCAGGCCGGTGGCCAGACCGGCGATGACGAGCAGGCTGACGCTTCCGGCAAAAGCCACGGCGAGGTGGCTCGCAGCCCACCGCCAGCGCGAGACCGGGGTGGCCAACACTGAGTCGGCACGCATCGACGTCTCCTCGCCCCGGAGCCGAAGGACGGACTGAACGGCGAAGCCGGTGCCTACGAGCGCCATGATTCGAAAGGAGCTGGCGAAGTACGAGTCGGTGAGGCTCACACCACCGGAACCGGCCAGCAATTCCGCGAGCGCCTTGTTCTGGCCGACGAAGGCGTCGACCGTGGGACCGATCCAGCCGTAAGCGATGCCGGCGATCAGGATTCCGCCGCCCCAGCCGATCAGGGTGCCCCGCTGAAGGCGCATCGCCAGCCCAAACGGGTTCCCGAGGCCCGGCGACGCCGTGGGCCGTCCCGGACGCGACGCCACGAGGCCTCCGCCGAGGTCCCGGCGGGCCGCCAGGGCGTTGGCCGCAGCAAGCAGGACTGCGGTCGCCGCGAGCAACCCCAGGAAGGGCCACCATCGCTCACCGGCATACGGCCGCGCTTTCTGCGCCCATCCGATCGGAGAGAACCAGGACACGGTTCCGTTCCCCACGTCGCCCACCGCGCGAAGCACGAACGCCGCCCCAAGCACCGCTCCCGTGGCGCCGTAGGCGACTCGGGTGTTCTCGGTGACCTGGGCAGCCACGAGGGCAACGCCTCCGAAGACCAGACCGATCAGGGTGAACGACACGCCCAAAGCGATCGACCCAGCCGCGGGGAGGCCCTGGGCAAGCAGGACCGCGATTGTCAGCCCGCCGACGGCGGCGCTCATCGCAGCCACCGTAAGCGACGCCGCGATGGTGGGCGCATGACTACCGACACGCAGGGAGCGCACCAGCTCGAGGCGCCCGGCTTCCTCCTCGCCCCGCGTGAGGCGACCAACCATGAACAGGCTCATGAGAGCCACCAGCACCATGCCCCCTGCGCCGAACTGGAACGCCACCTGCCCACCGACGGTGTTGAGACCCTGGGCGGGGCCGTTGAAAGCGATGGCCGCCGAGTTGTGCTGGGTGGCGGCGGCGGTTTGATCGAGGGCGGCCTGGGTCGGGAACAGACCTTTGATGCTTGCGGCGGTGAGTGCCACCAGCAAGACGATCGAGCCGATCCAGACCACGATCCGGATGCGGTCGTGACGAACGATGAAGCGAGTCAGCTCGAAGGTTCCGGTGAGCGCGGTCATCACCGCGCAGACGGTCTCGCGTCTTGACCACCGGCGACATGTTCAGGCTCTTTGGCCAGCTGGTCGCCGTAGTGCCGTAGGAAGAGCTCCTCGAGCGTGGGCGGATGGCTGACCAGGCTGCGGACTCCCAGCTCGCAGATCCGGCGGACTGCTTCGCCGAGGTTATCGGCATCGACTTCGAAGCGGACGTGGGTGCCGTCGACCTCGAGGCTGTGCACACCGGCCAGGTCCGTCAGGCCGTCGGCGGGGCGCTCGATCTCCGCCGTGATCGACGTGCGGGTGAGGTGCCTCAGCTCGGCGAGCGTGCCTCGCTCCGCCACACGTCCCACCCTGATGATGCTCAGCCGGTCGCACAGCGCTTCGACCTCGGCCAGGATGTGGCTGGAGAGCAGCACCGTTCGGCCCTCGGTCTTCACCTCGCGGATGCAGTCCTGAAACACCGCCTCCATCAGAGGGTCGAGTCCCGACGTAGGCTCGTCCAGCAGCAGGAGCTCGGCGTCCGACGCCAGGGCCGCCACCAATCCCACCTTCTGCCGGTTCCCTTTCGAATAGGAGCGCGTCTTCTTCGTCGGGTCCAGCTGAAAACGTTCGAGGAGCTTGTCGCGCCGCCGCAGGTTGAGGTCGCCCCGCAGCCGGCCGAAGAGATCGATGACCTCCCCGCCGGTCAGGTTCGGCCACAAGCTGACCTCACCGGGCACATACGCGAACCGGCGATGGAGTCGCACCGCGTCGCGCCATGGGTCGCCCCCCAGCAACACGACCGACCCGGCGTCAGCCCGCAACAGCCCGAGCAACACGCGAATGGTCGTGGTCTTGCCCGAGCCGTTGGGGCCGAGAAACCCGTGGACCTCACCGGCCTCGACCGAGAGGTCGAGACCATCGAGAGCGCGCGTCGATCCGAAGGTCTTGACAAGACCTGAAATGGAGATCGCGGGCGGCACGCAGCCATCATCGCACCAGCCCTGCGGCTGACCGCACCGCACTTGAGGAGCACGTCCGATTCATGGTCGGCGAAGAGCGTCTTTGGGCCACCGAGAGGTGGCTGGCGAGGAAGGATTCGAACCTTTAACCCTCTGATCCAGAGCAACACGTGATATCGACAAACGGCCCTTTCGAATTAAGCCGCCGCGTCTGATAGTGAATTACGCGGCGGCCCCCACATCTGAGCCCAGGGCGCGAATTTGGCGCAAATCCAGCGCGAAGCGCACCTAGGAAGGTTCTAAGTCCAAGTCCTTGGGCCAGCCGAACTGCGTTGCCGTGCAACATTTGCAGCTCGAGCTAAGCCCCCTCTTGTACCTCGATGAGCTCATCGGCCACCAAACCGTGGGCTTCACGATGCACTGCGTTAGCGGCTTCCTTGTTGGGAGCCTCGACCAAGCAGAAGGCCTTGCCAGAGGCCTCATCGAACCAGTACTTGTGGTACGTAACGCCGTGCTTTTTCTGAACCTTCACGTCTTGTTCGTGCGCGCCCTTGATCGCCTCAGCTGTGAGGCCGTCGATCTTGTGATGGATATCCATGTACAGCGGCATCCCGATCCTCCTCTACGAGTCCAACTCCATGGCTAAACTCTAGTCGCCACGGCGTCGCGGCGGAATCAACCGTTTGGTTGATATTCATGCCAGGAGGCTTAATGGCGAGTCCTTTCAGGTGGTGGCTGGGGTATAGACCTTCGGATGCGGGCTTTGGGCCGGCCGGTGCGACCGATTGTTCAAGCCTTCGAGTCCGTCGCCCTCATAGCGCACCAGCCACAGGTGTATAACCCATCAGCCGAAGGCCTTTTGGGACCTGTCAGCCGAACTTGCACAAGGTGGTGGCTGGGGAGGAAGGATTCGAACCTTCAACCTTCTGATCCAGAGTCAGCTGCGCTACCGTTGCGCCACTCCCCAACTTGCGAGGTCCCAAGGACGGCCCGGGCCGCTCATTTTAAGGAGGCGCCGGAAGGCTACCGGTCCGAGCCTGGCGGGATCTCGTAAGATGGCTACTCCCGCGCGGTGGTCACGTCCGGCTGCTTGGCGGATCCCTCCGCGCGGGCGGCCATACGGATCGAAAGGGGCTCCGACTGCCCCATCAGGGTGCCGAAGGCGCGCTCCATGAGGACTTTGGCCTGGTGGAGATTGACCGCCCAGCCGACGCCGAAGACTCGGTCGCTGAATAGCCGGCCCGAGTACGGGTTCCAGTAGGCTTCGCGGATCCGCTGCAAGGTCGGCGGCCGGAAGTCGTAAGGGACCACGCCGACCACCCGGCCTTCCCAGGTCCGCTCGTCCGCCGGCTTGGCCAGCTCGGTCGCCACGGCGGCCACGACCAGCCCCAAGACGGCCAACCGGACCAGCCTTCGCACCCGCCGTACACTCCGCATACTTCAGATGAAGCGTAGTACCAAAGTAACTCTGAACGTTTTGCATACGTTGAGGCACACGGGGTAAATGGCCAACAAGCCTCAGACGATGTCCAGCTGGCTGCGGTGGCTGACGCCCGGCCTTCAGATCAAGCGGTGGCTCCTGCTGCTCATGTTCTCGGAGCTCGTGCTCGTGCTCGGCGTCGCCTACGCCCTCAAAGAGATCTACCAGACGCTGACTCTCCCTCACGGTTTCTACTACGTGACGCTGCAGTTCCTCCCTTACTGGGCGCGCGCCGGGGTCTTCGGCATTCTCGGCGTCGGATTGCTGGTCCTCAGCTACCTGAAGCTGACGCAGTCTGTGCTCGGTCCTTTCATACCGGGCAACAGCACCAGCAGCATCGTCGAGGTGATCCATGCGTTTCGCCTGCGCGGCCGCGGGCCGCGCATCGTGGCGATCGGTGGAGGCACCGGGCTCAGCTCGCTGCTTCGCGGCCTGAAGATCTACACCTCCAACCTTTCCGCGATCGTGACGGTCGCGGACGACGGCGGCTCGTCAGGGCGCTTGCGCGACGAGTACCGGATCCTGCCCCCCGGCGACTTCCGCCAATGCCTCATCGCGCTGGCAGACGCCGAGCCGCTGATGAAGCAGCTCTTCGACCATCGCTTCACCGAAGGCTCGCTCGGGGGCCACTCCTTTGGAAACCTTTTCATCATGGCGATGGCCGACGTCACCGGGAACTTCGAGCGTGCGCTCCGCGAGTCGGGCAAGATCCTCGCGGTCAAGGGCACGATCATCCCATCGACGCTGCAGGACGTCACCCTCGTCGCCTCGATCAATGGCAGCACCGTCGAAGGCGAGTCGAAGATCCCTGCGCAGCATGCACCCATCAGCCACGTGCTGCTGAAGCCGGACGGCGCACAGGTCAACCCCGAGGCGGCCCAGGCGATTCTCGGCGCGGAGCTGGTCATCGTCGGGCCGGGCTCGCTCTACACGTCGATCCTGCCCAACCTGCTCGTCGAAGGGATGGTGGAGGCGATCAAGGCGTCGCCTGCCATCAAGGTCTACATCTGCAACGTGGCCGCGCAGCCCGGCGAGACTGATGGCTACGGGGTCGACGACTACCTGCGAGTGATCAGCGAGCACGTCGGGGCCAACCTGTTCGATTTCGTGCTGGTCAACTCCAACCATGCGCACGCGCCCACCGGCGGCCAGTCGGCGGTGATCTTCACACCCTCAGACGGCACCCGGCATCCCGAGGTTCGATTCATCGCGGCCGACGTCGTGAACAACCGCATCCCGTCGCATCACGACCCGGAGAAGCTCTCGCGCACGATCATGCGGCGGGTGTGGCAGGCGTAGCAGCCGAGGTCTCCCGCCGGGCGCGACGCCGAGAGACGGTTTCGACGATGATCGTCGCCACAGCCACGTAAAGCAGGCCGTCCAGCGCATCCACCACGTAGTGCTCGCCGAGGTACACGATCGACACTCCCACCGCGAGAGCCCACAAGATAAGCCCGACCGACAGCCAGCGATAGCGCTTCCACGCATACACGGCTGCGAGAGAGGGAAACGCCGCATGCAGTGACGGGAAGGCCGCGAACTGGTTCGGATTGAAGCTGTGGTAGATCTGCGAGACGTAATACTGGTTGCCCCATATCGCGGCGACAGTCTGGTTGTTGATCTTCACGACCTCTTTGGGGAACTGATACCAGGGCGGCGCGCTCGGCCAGAAGAGATACGTTGCGAACGCGACGAAGCACATGAGCAGGAGCGCGGACACGAATCGCCAGTAATGCTCCCGGCTGTTGATCCAGAAGATGAAGCCAACCACGATCGGCAACGGGAAGTGCATGAAGTAGAAGAACATCGCGACCACGTCCTGCCAGCTGACAACGCCGGGACGATAGAAAGCGTGCTGCAGGATGATCGTCGGTATCTGGCCGGCGAAGAGAAAGCGTTCCAGCCCCGACAGATCGTGCGGTGCGAAGCCCGTCTTGGAGGCGAAACCGCGCATCGCCTCGTATGCAAAGAACAGCAGGAGAAACGGAGCCCAGTCCGTGATGAACGTCCGGCCTCGTCCCATGGCGACGGCGATCACCAGGAGCGCCAGCACGACCCACTCTGGTTCGATCGAGACTCCCCGCCAGAGCATCACGCCGAAGATCAGCGCAAGGTAGACCACGCTACCGACGAGGATGGCGCGGGGCCGGCGCACCCGCGCCGGCCGCTCAGCGGGTTCGGACAACCGCCAAAGCTGCGATCTCGACCGTAACAGAGAAGGGCAGCGCATTGGTGCCGAGGGCGGCCCTCGTGTGCTTCCCAGCCTCGCCGAGGACGTCGACCAGGAATTCAGATGCGCCGTTCAGCACCTTGGGCTGGTCGCCGAACTCGGCGGTCGAAAGCACAAAGCCGGTGAGCTGTGCCAGCTGCTCGACGTTGTCCAGCCCGACAGCCCCATCGATCTGCGCCAGCACGTTCACAGCGCACACCCTTGCCCGTCTTGCAGCCTCCTCGACCGGCACCTCGTCAGGACAGCGGCCGGTCAGAAGGGTACCGCCCTCACGCGAGATCTGGCCGGCAATGTAGAGCAGCGCGCGATGATCGCCGAGCGGGACCAAACGTGTCTGCACATATGACGCCGCCGGCGCGGGCGGAGACGGAAGCTTGATCCCAAGCTCGCTCAAGCGCTCGTACGGATTTGACACCCTGGCCAACCGAGCGAGTCTAGTGGAACAACCGCGCTACCTGCCACGCCCACGAGCGTTCGACACGAGCGCGGCGAGAATCAGAAGGAGGGCTGCGATGCCGAGCGCGACGTATGGGGCCTGCGAGGCGGCGAGGAACGCGAAGATGCCGGGCCCCTCGGATCCACCCGTCGTGCGGCCACCGCTGGCGACGACCGACGGAGAGGCTGCCGGGCCCTGCGGGATGCCGCCCGTGTCGTGGTATGCCCACAGCGTCGCGACGTGGCTCGACGGCTCGAACAACGCGACGTAGACGACGGGCGATTCGTCGTTCGAGACCGCAAGCGCGGTCACCGGCGACAGGGGAGGCGCCAGTGACACGAAGTCCTGGCCCGAATCGCTGCTGCGCCACAGACCGCCGGCGCCGGATCCGCCACCGTCGCTCGCGACGTAGAACCGGTCGTAGTGGTCCGTGATGAACGTGATCTGGGTGTAGTCCGTGGACGGCAGCAGCTGGCCGCCGCTGAGCGGCGTGAACGACGTCCCGTTGTCCATGGATTGAAACAGGCCGGCGTTGGTGCCGACGACCAACGGCCGGATGTTGCCCGTGGGTGGCAGCGGGCCGGATGCGAGCTCGACCGCAAAGTCCCCGCTGATCGGGGGCGTGAACGTAGTCCAGGTGCCCCCTCCGTCCAGGCTCTGGAAGAGGGCCAGTTGCGCACCTGTCACCGACGAGTCACTGCCGGCCACCAGGCGGACCGGGGGGTGGACCGCTTCCACCGCCAGCGAGCCGATGCTGTGCGTCGCGAGGCCGGACGGCGTCCAGGTTAAACCGTCGGGGCTCACGTAGACGCCGTGGTCGGTCCCGGCGGCGACCAGGGTCATCGAGAACGCGAACACGCGCACGGTGCGACCTTCCAGCCCCGTGGTCGACGTCCAAGTCACCCCTCCGTCGCGGCTGGCGATCGCGCCCGATCCGCCTGTCCCGGCCAGCACCAGCCCGGCCTTGAAAGGGCTGAAGGCAACCGTGGTCAAGACAGACCTGCCGGAGTGCACCGAGGCCCAGGTCGTGCCGCCGTCGGCGCTCCTGAAGAGCGACCCCTCCGAGTTCCCTGCGATCAGCGCCTGGTTGTTGGACGGATCCACCGCCAGGGCAAAGACGGCGGACCGGCCCTGGTGCGGAAGCGCCTTCAGGGCGACCCACGTCGAATCTGGGAGGGCGTCCGCGTGGACCGCCGCAGCGGCCGGCAAGATCAACCACAGGGCCGCAAGCGTCGCGACAAGACGTTGGCCAACAAGCGACACGAGCCTGCCGATTATCACCCAAGCCGAATCCCGAGCGGGCGGCACGGGTCGCCGCCAGGGCATGTTTGCCTACAATCCGTCCGTGCCGGGTGACAAGGTTTCCCGAGACTTGAAGCTGAAGCCACAGGGATCCTGGATCGCCCGGGCGGGAGCCTGGCTCGATCGCGCCGCCTTCAAGCCCGCTTCGCTGCCCGACGACCTCGTCACCGGCATCGCGCTGACGCCACCGGTGGTGGCGGGCCTGGTCATCTTCAAATTCCCTGCCTTCGAGATGCTGCTGGTCGCCCTGGCCATAGGCGCCGCCGCGCAGCTCGCGGTCCGCTGGTTGTGGCGGCACCACATTCCACGCATCTCCTCGAGCCCGATGATCGCGGCGATGCTCGGAGTCGCCCTGGTGGGTGCTGGCGCGGGATTGGTGACGTCGGTGGAGATCTCGCTTCTGGCGGTGATCCTTGAATGTCTGCGCGCCCGCTACGTGCCGGCGATCCGCGCACAGGCAGGACTGCTGGCGTATGCGGCGGTGGCTCTCGCGACGCGGGGCGCGCCGAACGCATACCTCAATCCGGCCAGCGGAAAGCCGTTCGGAGACCCGATCAGCACCTGGTACCGCTTCTTCAGCCCCGAGTCCGCGCCGATCGATCCCATCCGCCTGTACGTCGGCAACGTTCCGGGGCCCGTCTTCGCCACGTCGCTGCTGGCGGTGGCGATCGGAGTGGCCTGGCTCGCATACGCGCGTCGAGTCAGCTTGGTCGTCCTGATCACCTTCCTTGCCGGCGGGCTGGTGGCGATCAACACGTTCCACTGGGACTACATGTTTCAGCTCGACAGCGGACCGACGTGGTTCGTCGCGGGACTCGTGCTGGCGGACCGCCGCCTTCTGCCCGGCTCGTGGGCCGTCCGGCCCGCGCTCGGCTTCTTCGCCGGGCTCTTCGCGATCGGCTTGCGGCGCAACGGGTACGGCATCGAGGCTGCGCTTGTCACAGTCGCAGTGGTGCAGGCGGTCATGGCAGTGGTCGCGGTGGCCTTCTGGGTAGCCTCGAGCTCGATGGAGCGCTGGAGGCGCAACCGCCGGCTGGCCCAGCGGGAGGCCAACCTGAGGGTCGTCAAGAGCATCTCGCGCGCGAGCTGAGCCTCGTCCCGGACCAGCGGTCAGTCGAAGAACTTGCGGCCCCGGGTCACGAACTGGTCGCGGCGCGGCCCTGTCCCCACCAGCTCGACCTTGACTCCCATGAGCTCGCCGATCCGGTCGATGTAATCGCGACAGGGCTGGGGTAGGTCCTCCCAGCCGCGCGCTGCACCGATCTCCGCCTCCCAGCCGGGCATGTCCTCATAGATCGGTTCGCAGTGCTTGTAGTGCGAGATGTTCGCCAGCGGGTGGTCGTAGCGGCTGCCTCGGAACTTGTAGCCGGTGCAGATCTTGAGCTTGGGCTGATCGTCGAGGATGTCCAGGCGCATCAGAGCGGCGCAGCCGACGCCGTTCACGCGCGCGGCATAGCGGGCGACCGCCGCGTCAAACCAGCCAATGCGGCGCGCCCGGCCGGTGACGGTTCCGAACTCGTGGCCGCGCTCGCGGATCTGGTCCCCCACCTCATCCAGCAGCTCGGAGGGAAATGGCCCATAACCCACGCGCGACGTGTACGCCTTGAAGACTCCGATAGTCAGGTCGACCTTGGTGGGAGGGATGCCGCTGCCGGTCAGTGCGCCGCCGGCCGTCGGGTTGGAGCTGGTGACGTACGGGTACGTGCCGAAGTCGAGGTCGAGCATGGTCGCCTGCGCGCCCTCGAGCAGGATGTTGTCGTTGCGGTCCAGCGCGTCCTGGATGAGGGGGAAGGTGTCCTTGATGTAGGGGTCGAGCTGCCTGGCATAACCCATGTACTCCTCGAGCATGCTCGACCAGTCATAAGGCTCCTTGCCGTAGAGCTTGGTGAGGACCGGGTTCTTGACCTGGCCGACCACGAAGGCGAGCTTCTTGCGCATGAAAGCTTCCTTCTGCAGGTCGCCGACTCGGAATCCGATGCGGCGGATCTTGTCCGAGTAAGCAGGGCCGATGCCCCGCCAGGTCGTGCCCAGGCGGTCGTCGCCTCGCGCGTCCTCCTCTAGCTGGTCGAACAGCGGGTGATAACGCATGACCATGTGCGCGCGCTCGCTGACGATCAGGTTCCTCGGCTCGATTCCGCGCTCGCGCAGCTGCGAGATCTCGCGGAGCAGGACGATCGGATCGACGACCACGCCATTGCCGATGATGCAGGTGCACTGCGGGTAGAGGATCCCCGAAGGGATCAGCTGGAACTTGAACTCGCCGTGCTCGGTGATGACGGTATGGCCGGCGTTGTTGCCGCCCTGCGAGCGGATGACCATGTCCGCCTTCTCGGCGAGGTAGTCGATCACCTTGCCCTTGCCCTCGTCGCCCCACTGGCCGCCGACCAGGATGATTACCAAGGGATCATTCCGTGCCCGGTTCGGGCCGCCTGATCTCCAGGTTGTAGAAGCGCGTGTGGTCGCGGCGGAACTTGAGCTCGATGGTTCCGGTCGGTCCGTTGCGGTGCTTGGCCACGATGACCTCCGCGATCCCCGGGCGCTCTTCGGCCTTGTAGTACTCGGGCCTGAACAGGAACATCACGACGTCGGAATCCTGCTCGATGCTGCCGGACTCTCTCAGGTCGCTGAGGATGGGTCGTTTGTCAGGCCGCTGCTCGGGCGCGCGGCTGAGCTGGGAGATCGCGATCACCGGGATGCGCAGCTCGCGCGCCAGCCCTTTCAAGGCGCGCGAGATGGCCGAGACCTCCTGGACGCGGTTGTCATCGCCGCGCGATCGCCCGTGCATGAGCTGGAGGTAGTCGAGAAGGATCATGTCGATGTTGTGGCGCATCTTCGCCTGCCGCGCCTTGAGCTGAAGTGTCAGCTCGTCCATCACCGGCGTGTCGTCGATGAAGATGGCGGCCTCGCCGAGAGGTCCTAGCGCGTTCGACACCCGGTCGAACTCCGCCTCGGTGAGGAGGCCGCGGTGCATGCGCTGGGCGTCGATCTGCGCCTGCTCCGTGAGCAACCGCTCCGTGAGCTGTTCCTTGGACATCTCGAGGCTGAAGATCGCGACCGACTTTTTGGCCTCGAGCGCCGCGTGCAGCGCGACGTTGAGCACCCATGACGTCTTGCCCATGGCCGGACGGCCGGCCACGATGACGAGGTCCGAATCCTTGAACCCGCCGGTCATGCGGTCCAGGTCATGAAAACCGGAAGGGATGCCGACGATGCCCTGCCCGCTCTCCATCTGCAGAGAGATTCGCTCCATCGCCGGACCGAGCAAGTCGTAAAGACGCGCGAGCTCGCGCTGGTCGCGGTCGTCGGCCACGCCGAACACGAGCGACTGGGCCTGGTTGATGGCGTCCTCGGCCTCGACCGAGTCGTCATAGCCGAACCCGGCGATGCTGCCACCAGCCGAGATGAGGCGGCGCTTGTACGCCTTCTCCTTGACGATACGCCCGTAGTACTCGATGTTCGCCGCGGTCGGCACGGCTCCCTGCATCGACGCGAGCTGCGCCCGCCCTCCGACCCGGTCGAGCAATCCCATGGTCTGCAGCTGCGCCGCGAGCGTGACGTTGTCGATCGGCTCGCCCGACGCGAACAGGTCGAGGGCCGCGCGGTAGATCTGGCCGTTGTTCTCGCGATAGAAGTCCTCCGGATGAAGGAACTGAAGGACTTTCGCGATCGACAGCGGGTCGACCAGGATCGAACCGATGACCGACATCTCCGCGTCGAGGTCGTTCGGCGGAACCCGCCCAGGAGAAAGGGGAAGCGTGGTCGCCATGCTCTGTCCGCGGAGCCTAGCGGTCTTGCGTGACGATCACGTTGACGTGGGCGTCCACGTCCCGGTGCAGCTTGAGCGCGACCTTGTGCTCGCCCAGCGTCCGGATCGGATCTTTGAGGTCGATCCTGTGTCGGTCGATCTCCACCCGGTGCTGAGCCTTGAGCGCGGCCGCAATGTCCTGGTTGGTGATCGAGCCGAAAGCCTTGTCCTCGGCACCCACCTTCAACCGGACGACCACGGTCTTGTTGTCGATCTCATCGGCCATGGCCTGAGCATCGGTCCGCTCCTTGGTCTCGCGCTTGGTGGCGGCGTCGCGCAGCCGTTTGGCCTCGGTCTCCACGCCCTTGCCGGCGGCCACGGCCAGCTTGCGGCGCAGCAGGAAGTTGCGACCGTACCCGTCCGCCACCTCTTTCACGTCCCCGGCCCGGCCGAGGTTGTCGACATCCTGAGTCAGCATCACCCGCAATTCACAAGACCTCCGAAACCGATTCGTACTCGTCGCGGCGGCGGAACCGCGATCGGACCCGACTGAACAGTCGCCCGCCCCCGTGTCGCGCGGCCGCGACCGTGTCGCGGACGTCCTTGTCCCAAAGGCTCTGCTTCGCCTTCAATGCCTCCTCGTGCTCCCTGCGGATGTCATCGGGGCAAGCCTCGATGAACGTCTCGACCGCGAGCACACCCAGCGCCACCATGTCCAATTCGCCCACGACCGGGATCCAGGCCGGGAGGTCGATCGGGCTCACGATCAGGCCGAGAGCCGCCAGCAGCACAGCCTTGGGCGCGGTCGGCACGCGTTCGTCCCGCAACAGGCAATAAGCGAGCTTGCCGTGTCGCGGCACGTCGACCAGGATCTCTTTGGCACGCGAAAAGACGTTTGGCAAGGGGGCCGCCACAGCCTACAGCTTTTCGGTCGCCCGGGAAAGCCGATTAACAGTAGCCTTGCGCCCATGACTGCGGTTGGAGCCCTGGTCAAGCCAGTCGAATCGGGCTTTGGCAACCTGCGCCACACGGCGCTCAGCGCGTTCTGGTTCGGCAGCAACTTCCTGTGGATCCCGCTGACCACGGTCCTCATCCAAAGCCAGGTCGACCATGTCGTCCCCAAGGACTCCCAGGGCACGGCGATCGGCGTGGCCATCGGCCTGGGCGGGGTGCTTGCGATGACCGTGCCGCCGCTCGTGGGCGCTTGGTCAGACCGCATGCAGACACGGTTCGGCCGCCGGCGCCCGATCATGGTGGCCGGAACCTTCCTCACCCTGCCCGGCCTCTTTCTGCTGATGACCGCCGGCAGCTACGCGCAGATCGTCGCCGGCGTCGTGATCGTGCAGTTCTTCTTCAACGCCGCCGGCGCCGCCTACGCCGGCATCATCCCCGACGTCGTGCCGGCGCAGCAGTTCGGCAAGGCGAGCGGATTCCTGGCCACCATGACGCAGCTCGGGATCGGAGCGGGCCTCGGCGTCACCTCACTGGTCGAGCCGAAAGCCTCGAGCGCAGCGCCCAACACCGGCATCTACTACATCTTCGCGGCGGTGATCCTGCTGACGCTGGCCCCCACGATCTGGGCGGCGCGCGGCGAGGGCTCGGCCCCGGTGCCGATCCAGCCGCGGCGTCCGGCCACGGAGGTGATCCGCGAGTTCTTGCGGCCGCTGCACGAGGGCGATTTCGCCTGGGTGGTCTTCACGCGCCTGATGATCTCGAGCGGAATCACCGCCGTCCTGTACAACCTGCACAACTTCTTCAGAGACGTCGTGCTAACGCCCGCGACCAACCCGGATGTCTTCACCTCGAACTGGGAGCTGGTGGTCGTGGTCACCGCCCTTCCCTTCGGGTTTTTCGGCGGCCTGGTCTCGGACCGTCTGCACCGGCGAAAAGCGTTCGTATACCTGGCCGGGGCGGCGCAGGCGTTCGTCGCGCTCGTCTTCATCGTCTTCTACCCCACCGCCCTGCCCCTCGTTTTCGCGCTGGGCATCGCCTACGGGGTCGGTTATGGACTTTACTTCGCGGTCGACTGGGCGCTTGCCTGCGACACCCTGCCGGACAAGAGCCAATCGGCCAAGGACATGGGGCTTTTCCACATCGCGCTCACGATGCCACAGGCCTTCATCCCCCTGTTCGGAGGAAAGTTGATCGACCTGCTCAACGGGCCTAGCGGCAACGTCGGTTACAGGGTGGTGTTCTCGAGCGCGGTCGTCTTCCTGTTCCTCGGCACTGTGCTCGTGAGCCGCATCAAGTCGGTGCGGTGACATGAAACGAGGCGGCGCCTGCAGCGGACACCGCCTCGACCGGAATGCCACCGGGTGACACGCGTCTGGTTTTCTGCGCCGCTCTACGGCCGTTGCCTACTTGTGGAGGCCAACCTTTGCGCGAACTGTCGGTGGACCCGGACG
>DATKSS010000014.1:0-5902 GCA_035531515.1 Candidatus Dormiibacterota bacterium
GACGACCACCAGCGAGTCGCCGTGCGAGGTGAAGAAGCCCGATAGCCAGCGGGCGTTGCCCGGGTCGGCGTAGTTGCTGTAGGCGATCAGGTGGGTCAGACCCGCCTGTGCCATGGCCGCCCGCACCCGGGCCAGGCGCTCACGGTACTCGTCGACTGGGAAGCTCGAGCCGCCAAACCGCTCACGCGCCGCCTGATCCCAGGGGACGGCTGCCTGAACCTGGGGCATGGTGCACCGCTCCTTTCCTCGCTACGCTGCCGCCCGCCCGGGCGCGATCGCGTCACTCTCCCGCGAGCCGCACCTGGCGCCACAGCGCGATGAAGCGGGCGTACTCACTCGACAGGTCCTCGAGGAACTCGAGGCCGACCTCGGCCCGCGCGTCCTGCGGCCGCTTGAAGCCGTAGACCCCCGAGGCGGTGTGCGTGTGAGTATCGCCGATGTGGAGGTTGGCGACCTGCTGTGCCAGGAACGCGTCCGGGCGCGTCGCGTCGAGCAGGGCCAGCACGTCCTCCGGGAGCTGCTCGGTCGTGGTGAAGGCCGCGCGCGCGGCCTGGTCGACCAGCTCGGGCGCGACCGCCAGCACCACCGCCGTCTCCAGCTCGCCGGCGTGGATGTCGAGCGAGGCGATCAGATCGGGGGTGATGGTGAAGGTCCGCGAGCGCGGCTTGGCGACGAAGGCGCCGGTCTTGCGGGCAGCGACGCGGGCGACCAGGGCCGCGATCTCCTCGTTGCCGCCGTGCATGTTGACCAGCATCACCCGCCGCACGCCGTGGTGGGCCAGGCTGGCGATGACGTCGGTCAGGTAGTGGATGAGGGTCTCCTCGCTCAGGGTGAGAGTCCCCTTGAAGCCGAGGTGGTGGGGCGAGTAGGCGACCATGGTGCTGAGCACGGCGACGCCGTTGGCCTTGCGCGCGGTCATCTCGGCGACCCGCATGGCCCCCAGGATGTCGGTGCCGAGGGGCAGGTGCGGCCCGTGCTGCTCGATCGAGCCAAGCGGGATCAGGGCGACCGGCTTCGGCTCGGTGGCCAGGTACTCCTCGAACGCGGGTCGGGTGAGCTCGTGCAGCCAGACCCGGCGCTCCTCCATAGTCGACCTCCTGCCCTGCGGGCTCCGCGCACGCGGCGACCGCCCCATGGCCCGAGCCGCGTGGTCTCACCGGCAACCGGGCTACTGATGATAGACCAGGAACCCGCGGATCACGTCGATGAACGCCTCGTGCTCGTCGCCGGAGACGCTGTGCCCACTCTCCTCGAAGATGCGCAGGTCGGCGTGCGGGATCTTGCTGGCGATGAGCTCGGAGAACTCGGGCGGGCAGATCCAGTCGTGCCGGCCGGCGATCACGAGCGTCGGCGCGGTGATCCGGTGCAGTTGGTCGGTGACGTCGTAGGTGCGCAGGAATCCGGCGAAGCCCTCGTTGATCGCGTCCGGCGAGACGATGCCGCGCAGCCGCCGCTCCCTGGCCTTCTCGGGGTCGAACTTCATCGAGTACATCGGCCCCATGATGTCGAAGTAGTCGCGCAGTTCGTCCTCGCTCTCGAACGATCCGGCCCACAGCTTCTCGGCGATCGCCTTCTGCTCGTCGGTGCCGCGCTCGGCCAGGATCTTCTGTGCGCGGTCGAGGAACTCGTGGTTGGGCGAGGTTACCACGGCGATGAGGTGCGAGATGTTCTCGGGGTAGCGGACCGCGTAGGACAGCGCCACCATGCCGCCGTAGGAGGTGCCGATGACGACGATCTTGTCCAGGCCGAGGTGTCGACGGAGCGCTTCCATGTCCTCGACGTTGTTCTCGAGTGTGTAGGTCTCCCGTGGGCCGCGCGCCGAGCGCCCCTGCCCGCGGTGGTCGAAGTAGACGAGCTGCATGCGGTCGGCGAGCGGAGACATGGTCGGCTTGAACCCGGTGTGGTCCCCGCCGGGTCCGCCGTGGACGACGAAGGCCACCGGCCGCTCGGCCATGCGCGGCCCATCGGGCACCAGCCCCATCCCCTCGACGTCGAAGTAGATCTCGGTGTCACGGATTCGCGCGCGCACAGGCTGTCCTTTCTTCCGACTCGTCCGACCGACCGACGATCGTCCGTCCGCTCACAGGGTGAGGCGCGGGTCGAACGCATCGCGCAAGCCGTCACCCACCAGGTTGGCGGCCATCACCGTGATCGTGATGGCGAGCCCCGGGAACGCCATGATCCACCAGGCGCGGCGCATGAACTCCCGCCCGTCGCTCAGCATGATGCCCCACTCCGCCGTCGGCGGCTGCGCGCCGAGGCCCAGGAAGCTGAGCGCGGCGCCGATGAGGATGGCCGAGGCGACGCCGAGGGTGGCGAGCACCAGGACCGGGGTGAGCACGTTGGGGAAGATGTGCCGGGCGATCAGGCGGCCGTCACCGCAGCCGACGGCGCGGGCGGCCTCCACGTAGGTCGTGTGGCGCACCTGGAGGGTCGAGGCTCGCACCAGCCGGGCGAACGAGGGGATGAAGCCGATCCCCACCGCGATCATGGCGTTGGTGAGGCCGGGGCCGAGCATGGCGGTCACCGCGAGCGCCAGGAGGATCCCTGGGAAGGCCATCAGCGCGTCGACCAGCCGCATGAGCGCGGAGTCGATGAACCCGCCGTAGGCGCCCGCGACCACGCCCATCGTCGTCCCGATGACCGCCCCGATGGCGACGGCCACGAAGCCCATCCGCAGGGAGACGCGCGCCCCGTAGATGATGCGGCTGAAGATGTCGCGGCCGAAGTTGTCGGTGCCCAGCACGTGCTGGCCACTCGGCGGCTGGAGAATCGCGGTCGAGATCGCGATCGGGTTGTACGGGGCGACCACCGGCGCCAGCAGCGCGACCACGACGAGCGCCAGGAGCACGATGCCACCGGTGACGCCACCGTGGTGGCGCAGCAGGCGCCGCACCGCGCGCGCCCGGCGCGTCTGAACCGTTGCCCGGACCAGCGCATCGTCGCGATCGTCGACGGCGTTGACCCGTTGGGCGACTCCCATGTTGTCATCCCCTCAACCGTCCGGGCCGTCATCAGTAGCGAATGCGCGGATCGATGACGGCGTAGGACAGATCGGTCAGCAGATTCACCACCAGGTAGACGACCGCGGTCATGAGGATCGCGCCCTGCACCAGGGGGAAATCCTTCGCCTGGATCGCGTCGACGATCAGGCGACCGATCCCCGGTCGCGCGAACACGATCTCGACGATGACCGCGCCGCTGAGCAAGTAGCCGAAGTTCAAGCCGAGGAGGGTCACGATAGGGAGGAGCGCGTTCCGGAACGCGTGGCGCAGCCGCACCGCGCGCTCCGGCAGGCCCTTGGCCCGCGCGGTCTTGATGTAGTCCTCCTGCAACGCCTCGAGCATGCTGGCACGCACCAGCCGCGCGATGAGCGCCACCTGCTGCACCGCCAGGACGACGGCGGGCAGCACCAGTTGCCGCCACGAGCCGCCGCCGGTGGCAGGCAGCCAGTTCAGCTGCACCGCGAAGAGGTAGATCAGCAGGAGCGCGAGCCAGAAGTTCGGGACGGAGACCCCCATAAAGCTCACGGCCATCGAGAGGTAGTCCACCCACGTCCGCGGGTGGGTCGCGGCCAGGACCCCGAGGGCGATCCCGAGCGCGACCGCGATGACGAGGGACGCCATCGCCAGCTGGAGGGTGCTCGGGAACAGCCCCAGGAACTCCGAGACGACCGGCTGCTGGGTAGCGATCGACCGCTCCTGTCCGCTCAGGAGGTTCTCGAGGAACTTGAGGTACTGGACGGGGAGTGGACGGTCGAGGCCGAGCTCGTGGCGCACCTGGGCGACCTGCGCCGCGGACGCGCCGGACTGACCGAGCATGATCTGGACCGGGTCACCGGGAGTCAGGTAGATCATGAGAAAGACGAGGATCGAGACGAGCAGCAGGACCGGAACCATCGCCACGAGACGGCGTGCGACGTACTGTGCCAAGACGAGCTCCCTCCGCCGTTGCCCAGTCGAGCGTTACGCCGTGTGCGCGTCGAACAGCCACTGGTAGCGGCGGAAGTCCAGCTTGATCCCCTGGAACTTGCTCAGGATGCCGATGGTGCGGAGTTGCCCGTAGAGCGGGACGATCAGCGCTTGGTCCATGATGATCTTCTGCACCTGGCCGTAGAGGTTTGCCCGCTGCGCCTCGTCCAGGGCGCGCTGCGCCTGGTTCAGCAGGTCGTCCATCTGCGAGTTCGCGTACTTCGTCCAGGCGTAGCCGCCGTTGATGTTCGTGCTGAGGAAGAGGTTGCTGAGGATGACCGGATCGCTGCTGATCCAGCCGATCGTGGCGGTGTTGACCTGGCTCTTCTCGATCGCCTGGAACGCGGCGGCCGTGGTCATCTTCTGGATCTGCAGCTCGACGCCGGCCTGGCGCCACTGGGCCTGCAGCAACTCGGCGTAGGCGTCGGCGGACGGCGTCTCCGACCAGGTGACGGACAACCGCTGGCCGCCCTTGGCGCGGATCCCGTCCGCCCCGGCGACCCACCCCGCCTGCTGCAGGACCTGCCCGGCCTTGCTGGCGTCGTGTGGGTAGTAGGACTCCACGGCCTTGGAGTAGCCCGGCGTCGATGACCAGAGCGGGCCGGTGGCGGGCGTGGACGCACCGAACAGCGCGGTCGTGACGATCGCGTTGCGGTCGGTGGCGTAGTTGAGGGCCTGCCGCACGGTCAGGTCGGTGGTCGGCGCCTTGGTCGTGTCCAGCATCAGGATCGCGGGAATCCCCGGGGTATAGCCGGTCAGGACGGTGTACTTGCTGTCCGACTTGATGCGCTGCAGGTCACTGTAGGCGATCGTCTCGATGTCCTGCACGTCGCCCGACTCCAGTGCGGCCAGGCGCGTCGGGTCGTCGGTGTAGAAGCGGAACGTCACCTGGTCGAGGTAGGCGGTGCCCTTATGGGCGAAGATCGAAGCGGACCAGTTGTAGTCCGGGTTGCGAACCAGCGTGATGTGGTCCTTCTCCGCCCACTCCTTGAACTTCATGAACCCCGTGCCGATGGGATTGCGCAGGAAGGCCTTGCCGTCCTTCTGGACCGCCGTGGGAGAGACGATGCCCAGGAAGGCCTGGCTGGCTCCGTCGAGGAACGGCGCGAAGGGCTGCTTGAAGACCACCTTGGCGGTCGTGGGATCGGAGACCTCGGTGTGGTCGTACGGTCCAAGGAGGTTGGCGGCGAACCCGGAGTGGCTGGCGGGATCGACGATGTGATCGAGGGTGAACTTCACCGCGTCGGCGTTGAAGGCGGTTCCGTCGTGGAACTTGACGTTGCTCTTGAGCGTGAACGAGTAGTTCAGCCCGTCCGACGACGCCTCCCACTTGTCGGCCAGCCCCGGGACGAAGTTCCCGTCGTCGCCGCGCCAGACGAGCGGGTCGTAGATGTTCATCATGACCGTGTGCGACACCGCGAAGGGCGTGACGGCGGGGTCGAGGTTGTCCGGCTCCAGGTTGAGGCCGATGACGAGCGAGCCGCCCGGCTTGGCGTTGGCTGCCGACGTGGCGGCCGTGCTGGCGGAGCTGCTGCCGGACGAGCCGGCGCTGGTCGACTGCGCACCCCCGCCCGATGTACTGGGGGTTTGACCGCCGCAGGCAGCGAGGAGCGTCGGGATGCCGGGCACGGCGATCGCCACCACCGCCGCGCGGCGGAGCAGCGAACGCCGACTCCACTGTCCGGATGCCCACCCGCTCGCCGCAGCCCCGTTCGTCCGCTCATCCATGAGATGTCCCTCCTGACCGAGCGACTCACGTCAAGGTCCCAACGCCCAACGGGGAATGGCGGACACCCCGAACTCCGCGACGTTGCGCAAAGAACAACCTGCGCAGACGCCGACAAAAGGAGCCCGGGCGCGTCCCACACCAGTGCTCGCGTATGGATCACCTGCACTTCGATGATAGGACGCCGGGCGGGCTGTGTCAACGG
>DATKSS010000015.1:0-3000 GCA_035531515.1 Candidatus Dormiibacterota bacterium
GCTCGCGCGCCGGCGGATCGAGGAGGAGGCCGTGCGCATGTCGACGCTCGTGGACGACATGCTCCTGATCGCTCGGCTTGACCAGGGGCGGCCCCTCGAGAACCAGCCGGTCGACCTGCAGGTCATCGCGCGCGACGCCGCGGCCGATGCACGTGTGGTGGCCCCTCAGCGCGAGATCAAGCTCGAGGCCGCGGCTCCAATCGTCGTGACGGGCGATGACATTCGCCTCCGGCAGGTCGTCGGCAACCTGGTTCGCAACGCGATCGTGCACACGCCCGCGAAATCGCCGATCGAGATCTCGCTGTCGCGCAACAACGGGACGGCGCACCTGACCGTCGCCGACCACGGGCCAGGCCTCCGCCCCGAGCAGATGGACCGCATCTTCGAGCCATTCTTCCGCGCTGACCCGAGCCGGAGCCGCGACAGCGGCGGCGCGGGCCTCGGCCTGTCGATCGTGAGCGCCGTGGTGGCCGCGCACGGCGGCCACGTGACGGTCAAGGAAACCAGCGGCGGCGGAGCGACCTTCGATGTCGAGCTGCCGCTGGCTTCCTCTTTGGCCTAAACGGCAGCGACGACCGGCCCCAGACACTTGGCGAACCCCAAGGTTCCTCTCAGCCGGCACTGAGGCTGCGCTGCGAAAGTGTGGGAAGAGCTTGACGCCACCATCAGCTCTCCCGCGACAGACTCGCGGGGACCCGAATGTAGGGGGTGTTCCCTAGCGCCCCCTACACCCCGCCCGCCGGCGCCGCGCTCTTAGAACTTGATTCACCCGCTCCAATTCTTTGGTGCAGCCGCGACAGGGGGCGCGGCGCCCACCAGTTGGCGCGGCCAAGGATCCGCATCACGGCCGGCACGATGAGGATGCGCACGATCGTGGCGTCGATCGCCACCGCAATTGCCAGTCCGATGCCGATCGCCTTGATGATCATGATGTCGGCCAGGCCGAAGGAGATGAAGACCGCGACCATGATCGCCGCGGCTCCGGTGATCAGGCGGCCGCTCTTCTCAAGCCCCATCGCCACGCCGGCCTGGTTGTCCCCCGTCCGCCGGTACTCCTCCTGGATGCGGCTGATCAGCAGCACCTCATAGTCCATCGACATCCCGAAGACGATGCTGAACAGGATGACCGGGATGCTGGGGTCGATCGACTGCGGCGTGAAGCCGAGCAGCTGGCTGAAGTGGCCCTCCTGGAAGATGAACACCAGGGCGCCGAATGACGCCGAGATCGAGAACAGGTTGGTCAGCACTGCTTTCAACGGCAGTACCACGGACCCCGTCAGCAGGAACAGCACCACGAACGTGATCGCGATCACCGAGCCCACTGCAATCGGTGTGCGCTGAAGAATGAAGTGGACGGCGTCGAGGTCGAATGCGGTCTCGCCGGTGGCGAGCACCTGGCCGCCGGGGACGTGCTCGGCGCGCACCTCGTTCACGATCGCGCGCGCCGCGTCGCTCGTGTACTCCTTGCTCGTGAGCAGGTTGAGCAGCACGATGTGCGGGCCGGATCCGACCGCCAGCGCCTGCTGCATCGACTGCGGAAGCGAAGACGTCGGGCCGGAGTACAGGCGCTGGTAGTCGGCCTTGGTCAGCGACGGAAGATCGACGATGCTCTGGACCCCCAGCACGTTGGGCTGCGCGGCGAGCCGGCGGCTCAGGTCGTATATGTCGCCGATGTGGTCGGCGGTGAGGGCTTGTGAGTCCGGGTAGTAGACCACCGCTTCGATCGACGTCTGATCCTGGCCCGGGAAATCCTTGACCAGCGTGTCGTAGCCCTGGCGCGCCTGGTTCGACGGAGGCAGCTGATCGACACCGCCCTGGGCAAGGCGGAGCTGCAGGAACGGGGTGCCCGCCAGCACGAGCAGCACCAGCGCCGGGACGACGACGAACCACGCCCGGCGCATCACCCACAGCGCCATCGAGTGCCAGGCCCCGGTGCCGACCGCTCGCGGCCTCAGGAAGGGAAGGCGTAGGCGGTCGACCCTCCCTCCCAGGACAGAAAGTAGGGCCGGCAGAAACGTGAGCCCGTAAAGGACGGCTATGCCGACCACGATCCCGCCCGCCGCTCCCATCGAGGCAAGGAAGGTGCCCTGGAAGAAGAGCATCGCCGAGAGCCCGATCGCGACCGTGATGCCCGAGAACGTGATCGCGCGGCCTGCGGTCGACATCGCGGTGGCCACGGCGTCCTCCCGGCTGGCGCCCGCGGCCAGCTCGTCGCGGAAACGGTTGACGATGAACAGGGAGTAGTCGATCGCCACACCCAGCCCGATCAACGTGACCACGTTGATGGCGTACTGGGAAACGTCGGTGAAATGCGCCAGGAAGAGCGTGCCGCCGACCCCTCCCACGATCGCCAGCACGCCGACCCCGAGCGGAAGCAAGGCGGCGACGACCGAGGCGAAGATGAGGACGAGAAGCAGCAGGACTACCGGCAGCGCGACGAACTCCGCCCGCCTCAGGTCCGACTCCAGGGTCGTGTTGAAGGCCTGGTTGATGGGCACGCTGCCCGTCGCGACCACTCGCAGCGGGCCGGGATGAACCTCGGCGACGAGCTGCTCGAAGTAGCCCTGGGCCTTGAGTGAGCTGTCTTTCAGCTCCACGACGACGAGCGCCATGCGCCCGTCACGCGATATGAGGCCCGTCTGAACAGCCGAAGGGCCGTAAGGAGTCTGGAGGGCGGTGACTCGCGGGTCGTTGGATAAAGCGGTGAGCGCGTTCTCCACGGCGGCCTGGTAAGCCGGGTCGGTGACGCTCATCGTCGAGCTGCTGAACAGGAGCGTCATGCTCGAGCCGGCCGCGCCCTTCTGGGCCTGGATCTCCTCGTTGATGAGCTTGGCCGCCTGTCCTGCGGGGAGGTTGCCGCCGAACCCGCCGTTGCCGGCCAGCTGAACGCCGGTCAACAGGGCCAGAATCGAAAGTCCCAACAAGAGCGCTGAAGCGACCAGCGTGGCCCAGCGAAATCGGTAGACGAAACGGCCCCAGCGCGCGAACATCGGCATCCAC
>DATKSS010000016.1:0-5767 GCA_035531515.1 Candidatus Dormiibacterota bacterium
ACGCGGTGCGCATCGCCTCCGACCAGGTCGAGTCCCTCCGCCGGTTGGGTGAGCTCGCGCCGCGCACCGTGCTGCGGCCGGACGACATGAACCTGCTCGGGTCGGAGCGCGTGGTCGCCAAGCGACGCCAGGGCGCGCGCGGAAGCGGGAAAACGGTGATCGGCGCCGATGCCGCCGGGAGCGCGCGAGCCCGCCACGACCTCTTCCAGGAGTTCATCCCCGACCGCGACGAGTACCGCGTCTCGGTGCTCAACGGTGGCATCGTCTCCGCCTACGCCAAGCGAGCACCTGCCGGCTCGAATCCGGAGGACCTGCGGCCGGACTGGAGCCACGAGCTGGTGCAAACGCTGCCCGCGTCGGTGGTTGCGATCGCGCGGGAAGGCGGTCATTGCGGCCGACGCCCCGTGGAGCGAGAGGGCTCGTTACGACCTCTTTCAGGAGTTCATTCCCGACCGAGCCGAATTACCCCTTATCTGGACAACCCCTCGCCGGCCGCCTTCGTCGGCGCACTCTGCCTGGGCGAATTCATGACCACTTGGAGGACCGCCATGCGAGTGCAACGACAGCCTGGAGCGAGCCCGGGATACGAATTGCTGGACGACGCGGGGAAGGCGGTGGCCGTGGTCGGCGGCTTCCTTCGTCACCTGGTCGCGCGGGGCTGTTCGCCCAACACAGTGTCGGCGTACAGCCACGACCTGCTCCACTTCTGGCGCTTCCTCGGCGACCAGCGCCTGACCTGGCGCCGGTTCCGCGCAAGCGACTCGCTCGCCTTCCTCGAACACATGCGCAGCGTGAGGAGTTCGCACCCGACTCAGCGTCTTGGTCTGGCGCTGGTCGCTCCTGAGGGCGGAGAGCCAGGCGTTGGCCTCGCTGCGAGCACCATCAACCGAGCACTGGCGGCGGTATCCGCCTTCTACGAGTACCTCATCCTCGCCGGTCGGCTCGGACGCGAGAACCCGATGGAGAAGCGGCCAGACCCCTCGTACGCCCGCGTCTCAGATCGCCACCAGCCCTTCATGGGCCGCTCCAGTCGCCAACGACCGATGCGCCGCAGCGTGCGCGTCAAGACGGTTCGAAGGCTTCCGCGTCCACTGAATGAGCAGCAGGTGGACGCCCTGCTGGGAGCGCTGCGCCGAGTCCGAGATCGCGCGCTGGTTCTTCTCATGCTTCAGGGCGGACTGCGTCCGGGAGAGGTCCTTGGCCTGCACCTGGAGGACATCGCCTACGGCCGGCGCCGAGTCGCCGTGCGCTACCGCCTCGACCACCCGAAAAGGGTCCGACCGAAGTCACTCACGGAGCGGTTGGTGGACCTGCACGAACCCGGCGCTCTCGCCGCAGTCAGCGAATACGTCATGCGCGAGCGGCCAGGTGACGTCGACTCGCCCTTCCTCTTTCTGGTCGGCGGTCGCGGTGCCCGGCGGGCGGAGCCGCTGGGTTACGACGCCCTTGCGAAGCTCTTCGCTCGAGCCTGTGAGCGGGCGGGTATCCGTGAGGCCTGGGTCACACCGCATGCATTGCGTCACACCCATGCGACGCGGATGTGGGAGGGCGGCATGCGCGAGATGACCCTGCAGAAGCGGCTGGGTCACGCGTCCATGGAATCGACGCGGCTGTACACGCGCGTCTCCGACCCCGAGGTCGTCGCCGACTACCGCCATGCATTGGGGATGGAGAATCAATGACCGCCCCAGCCAGACTCCTCATGGCAACTCGGGCTGCGCGTCAGCACGCTGATGCCGACGAGTACGACGCCTTCGTCGCGCTCCAGCAAGGCAACCGCCTCTACCGAAATCGATGCAACCGGTTCCGACAACACTTCGTAGATCGCTATCCCGACCTCGACGAATGGTTCTCAGAACCTCTCGCGGTCCGAATCGGTCGTGAGTATCGAGCGGCACCGCGAACCTACACGGACGCAACCAACGCCCATGCCCGCGGCTACCTGCTCTACCTCTGCCTGACCGGGCGCATCACCTTCGACTGGCCCTGGCTTTTGGCCGTCAGGCTACTCAAGGTCTGGGCGTACGTCGAGCGGGCGGGCCGCATCGATGCCCTTGACAGTCGACGGACATACCGAGCCGAGGCGGCGAGCCTGGGCTATCAGGACCACAACAGCTCCGACTGGGCCCTGACTCGCCTTTTCCTACACACCGGCGACTTCGAGCTCCGGGCTTTCCGCGCCGAACACCTGTCGGAGACCGCACTGGCCATTACCGCCTTCGGCTCCAGGCCTGACGTCAGCGTCTTCCACGGCTCGCCGGCACGCCACCGCCATGTCGCGAGAGATTGGCGTGTCAGCCTGCATCAGCTCGGCGTAGTCCTCTATCACCGAGGTCAGACAGCCGAGCTGCCGCGCAACGTGAGCGCGCAGCCATGGGCCGTCCGACCACCGCTGCCTACCGGCATGAAGACGCTCATCGAGCGGTATGCCGAAGCACGCGCACTCACTGATAGGCCGGGCACGATTGAGCACGCCCGGGTCGCGCTCCACCGTTTCGCGGCCTGGCTGGCGGACACCGAGCCCGGCCTCTCAACCTTCGACCGCGTCAATCGCGACCACATCGTGGCGTATTCGGCGCGGCTCGCCGAGTACCGCAATCCGAGGGGCGGCCGGCCCCTGGCGATCAGCTCCAAGCGATGGCACCTGGCAGCACTGTCGGGCTTCTTCCGCGACGGCGCGACATGGGAATGGGATGGCATGCCCGCACATCGCGTGCTCGGCGCGGGCGACCTGCCCAAGATGCCCAGGGCGCTGCCTCGCTACATCCCGGAGGACCAGCTCTCAACGCTCCTGACAGCGATTCGGGCGCTGGACTGTCCTTACCGTCGGGCGGCCCTGCTTGTCGCACGATGGAGCGGCGCCCGGCGCGGCGAAATCGCTCGGCTTGGACTCGATTGCCTCGACCGCTACGCGGACGGCACCGCGCGACTGCGCATTCCGGCAGGCAAGACCAAGACCGAACGCGCCGTTCCCCTTCACGAGGAAGCCGCCGAGGCGATCCGCGCCGTCCAGTCGCTGAGGTACGCGGCGACAGATCGAGGCGTGGCTGACGAGCTGACGGGAGTTCTCACCCGCTACCTGTTCGTCCAGCACGGTCAGATGATCTCGACCAAGTACCTGTTCGACAGCGGCCTCAAGATCGCCTGCGCAGCTGCAGGCCTGTCCGACACCGACGGCCGGGCAATCACCGCTCATCGCTTCCGCCACACGGTCGGAACCCAGCTCGCGGAGCGGGGAGCAAAGCTGCACACGATCATGGCCATGCTGGGCCACACCAGCGCGGACATGTCGCTGGTCTACGCGCAAATCAGCGATGGCGAGGTCCTGCGCGACTATCAGGCCGTCCTCGGACCGGGGGCCACCATCGCCGGACCGAGCGCCGTCGCTCTCCGTGCCGGCATCTTGCCCGAGTCCGCGGTCGACTGGCTGAAGTCCAACTTCTTCAAGACCGAGCTTGAGCTCGGCCACTGCCTGCGCCTGCCGCAGGAAGGGCCGTGCGAGTGCGATCTCTACCTGACCTGCGCCAAGTTCGTTACCACGCCCGCCTACGCTCCTCGCCTTCGCCGCCGCCGCCGTCTGGAGCTCGAGCTGGCCGAGGACGCCGATACCAGAGGATGGAAGCGGGAAGTCGAGCGCCACCGCTGCACCGCCGAACGCCTCCAACGGCTGCTCGACGATCTCGGTGAGGCCGTCGACGGGCCCGAGGCCAAGGACCTTCCGGAGATGTCGGCGTCATGACGAAAGTGGACCGGCGACCGGACGCCTTGAGGGTGCCGACGAGGCTATTCGCTGTCGCTCGAAACGAGTTCGACTTTGATTCGGTCGGGATCCTCGAACCAGACGGTCCATCTGCTGGGTGCGCCGGTTTCTCCCTCGCGACGGTCTTCATAGAGAATCGGCACGCCCCGCTGCCGCAGCTGCTCGGTCAGCTCCAACACCCGATCCCCGGGGCCCGCCCAAAGCGCGACGTGATTGAGCCCCGGCCTCCGGCGATGGAAGCCCTGAGATCGATGCGGCTCCGCGGATTGGACCAAGACGATGTAGCTGGCGCCGCACCGCCAACTCCGTCCCTCTTCCCATTCTTGATAGGGCTCGAAGCCGACCTCGAGAAGAAGCCATCCCCAGAACTCAACCGAGCGTCGGAGATCGCTGACATAGATCTCGACATGGTTGATGCCGCGACGGGTCGCCGGTTCGGGCACGTCCCGATCCTACCGGGGCGCCTAGCCAAGGAGACCCGCCGTGCCATCTAAAGGTGGGCGCCGCTCGAATTCGCACGAGGTGAGCGTCCCGGTGGTTACCGGGCCTCCGGTCCTACGTTCTCGAGAGGAGTGGGACGCCGCCGGCTTCAGTGCCGCTGAGGCGGCGCGTCCACTTCGCCGCGGGCTCGAGGTCGAGCGGTTCAATGAACTGGCGTCGCGCGAGGACCGGCTCACACCCGAGGAGTCGGAGGAGCTCTACCGACTTCGCCTTCGCCGCCTTCTGTCGCGGCTACGGCAGCTCGCCCGGGCCTGCACGCGCCCGGACGAGGACGCGATCCGCACTGCGCTTGACGACCTCGATGCACGACGGGCCGAGGTGCAAGCACATGAAGCCAGGCGAGCCGCCGCTGGCCTGGCGACCGGATACGAGATCGACCTCACCCAGCGCCAGGTCGCGATCGACCAGCTGCTGGAGATTGCCCGGCGGCGGACGCCGGGCTTGGTCGCGGGGTCGGACGCTCCGCCAGACCAGCCCGCCGGCGACGTCCGCGTGCCCGGAGTCGCCTTCATGGCCACGTCGACCGACGTCCCTGTCTACATCCTCGCTCCCCGATCGCTTCCGTCCGATGCCCTTGCGGCCAACGTCGAGGCCGTTGCTCGCCAGGGCGCGCGACTTCACCTCGTCCACAACACCTCCGATATCCCGCACGACTCGGACTCGCCCCCACTGGTTCTCAACTGGGGCGCTCAAGAGTCTCTGCCCGGCGACCTCGTCGCACTCAACCGGCCGGAGGCTGTCCGCATCGCGTCCGACCAGGTCGAGTCCGTGCGCCGGCTCGGCGAGCTCGCACCAAGAACCGTACTTCGCCCCGATGACCTGAATCTTCTCGGTTCGGAGCGAGTGGTCGCCAAGCAACGTCACGGGGCCCGCGGCAGCGGGAAGACGGTCATCGACGCGGACGCTGCCTGGAGCGAGCGGTGCCGATACGACCTGTTTCAGCAACTTGTTCCCCGTCACCGCGAATACCGGGTCAGCCTGCTCAACGGCAGAGTGGTCTCCGCCTACCTCAAGCGACCGCCGGACGGGACGCCGCCCGACGATCTTCGGCCGAACTGGATCCACGAGCAGGTAGACGTGCTGCCTCGCGCGGTCATATCGGCTGCACGCGAGGGCGCCCGTCGCGTCGGCCTCGACTACTCGGGGGTTGACGTCATCCAGGACCCCAGTGGGCGCGTCTACTGCCTCGAGGTCAACGCCGCTCCTGGCATGTCTGAACAAACGCTCCGGAGCCTATACGCACACGTGCAGCAGACCGTTCATGGGCGGTTGGAGGAGGCGAGCTGATGCTTATCCACAACCTCACAGGTTGTTCAACCCCTCCCCCTGGACCCCCACCCCGCGCTACGGCGAATGTCCACATAAACCGCGTGAGCGTCCTCAACGGTCGCGTGGTGTCGGCGTACGCGAAGCAGCCGCCAGCGGGTGCAAACCCGGAAGACCTCCGACCAGAGTGGACGCACGATCCGGTTACGACCCTGCCGGCGGCGGTGGTGGCAACTGCGC
>DATKSS010000017.1:0-10295 GCA_035531515.1 Candidatus Dormiibacterota bacterium
GCGGTCGTCTGAACTCGATTCCAAAGAGAGGACACAGAGAGGACGATTTCGAGCCCTCGCCGATGTGCATGGAGGAGATGAGGCCGAAAAAGGAGCCTCCCCAACCTCTTGCAAAAGGAGTCGGCCATGTCCCAATCAGCCACATCGCCCAAGGAGCCGCGGCTTGTCCGGTTCCGCGTCCCCGATGACCTTCACGCCCGCCTGCGGGCCTATGCCGACTCCCGGGACCTGAGCCTGGCGGCGGCGGTCCGCAGGCTAGTCCAGGCTGGGATCCGCCAACACCAGGCTGAGGAGCGCCTGCTCGCGATCACCCTGGCCACGCTCGTGGCCTGCGAGCAGACCCTCCTCCTGCTGGAGACCTTCCTGCCCGACGGCAAGGCCCGGTCGGCTCGCCTGGAGGAGACCGCCATTCGCGGCGCCCAACTGCGGCTGGCCCAGGTCGCCACTCCTGAGGACCAGGGTTGAGCGACCGCTGCATCCTGGCGGTGAAGTTCACGCCCGCCGCGGCGCCGGCTGCGCTGCGCAAGGCGGTGGGTGGCTTCATGCGCTACGTCCAGTACCGGGACACGCACGCCGATTCGCCAGACCGCGACACGAGCGCCGACTCCAAGGTGAGCGGGCTCCTGAAGTACGTCGCCTACCGGGACAAGGCGACTGAGGCAGGCCGCCTCTTCGGACCTGAAGGCGCGGCCGGAGACATGGAGCGCCGCCAGCTGGCTGCCTTCGTCGCCCGTGGCATCGCGGCCACCAAGCCACAGATGGTGATGGTCGACGGCAAGCTCATCGACCGGCGGCGGGCGGTCTACCGCTTCGTGCTCTCCCCCGAGCACGCCAATGGACTGGATCTTCGCCGGCTGACCGTGGCGGCGGTCCAGCGGCTGGAGCGGGAGTCCGAGGTCTCCGGGCTGCGCTGGATTGCGGCCGAGCACCGCAACACCGCCCATCCCCATGTGCACTTGGTCCTGGCCGGCGTGCGCGAGGCTTCGCCGGGTCAGTTTCGCGGCTTCGTCCTCACTCCTCGCCGCCTGGCGGCGATGAAGGACGAGCTGACCCTCGAGATCTCCCGCCAGCGCGGCCTGGAGCGGGCCCCGGTCACTCCGCAGGTTCGGCTGAAGACTAGCCGTGCGGCATCTCGTTCGTGCCGGGCTATCCGCGTTCGGATCTCTGGCGGTCGGCGGCGCCTACCGTCGGTCTTCCTGCAGCTGCAGCTCGCCGCGCTCCGCTACCGGCGCCGCATGGAGCGCGAGGCAGAGGCCGAGGCGACTCGCTGGGAGCGGGAGTGGTCGCGATGACCGACCTCCTGATCCGGATCGCCGAGGAGCTGAAGTCGAGCCTGGCCTTCCTCGGACGGGCATTGCTTCCCGCCTGGCTGCTACCCGTCCGAGACCGCGACAGCCATGGTGGCAGCGGCTGGGCCAAGCGGGCGGATGGCCGCCGACTGGGGCGCCTGACCTCGCCCGAGAAGCCGGCTGGCGACGGCATCGTGCTGGGCTGGTTGGGCCGCCGCTTGCTCCAGTCCCCAGCCGAGGACAACGTGCTCATCCTCGGCGTCCAGCGCTCGGGCAAAACCTCGACCGTCGCCGTGCCCACCCTGCTCACCTGGCAGGGCCCGGTGGTGGCCACTTCCACCAAGGAGGAGTTGGTCCGGCTCACCTCCGCTGCTCGCCGGCGAAGAGGACCGATCTGGGTCTTCGCTCCGCTCGACCGCGACCAGTCATGGATGGAGCCGCTCGGTCTCCAGGCGGCAACCTGGAACCCGGTCGACGAGGCCCTCGATTGCGGCGCCGCGGCTGAGCTCGCCGACTACTTCACCGCCGAGGGTAAGCGGGGCCCATCCACGCACTGGTACCTCTCGGCGGCCAACCTGCTGACTGGTCTCCTGGCCTTCGCGCGTGAGCGCGAGGGCGACATGCGCACAGTCCTCATCACCCTCAACCGGACCGCCCAGGCCGAGTACCTGCAACTGGCGGGAGTCGTCGCCGACCAGACAGCGGCCGACCTCCTTCACGCCTTCTCGATGACGCCCGACCGAGAGGCAGGGTCGATCGCCTCCACCGCCCGCTCCTGCCTCTCGCTCTGGATCGACGAACGGGTCGCGTTGGCGACGAGCTCTGGCGGCAACCAGATCGACCTCGATCAGCTGCTGGCTGACGCCGGCACCCTCTACCTGGTGGCGCCCGCTGAGGAGGCCGAGCGTTGCCGCCCCCTCTTCTCGGCCTTAATAGCCTCGCTGCTCCGCCGCGCGACGACTCGCGCCCGCGGCCAGGGCGGCGCCCTCTCGCCCCGCCTGCTGGTAGCGCTCGACGAGGCTGCCAACTTCGCCCGCATCCCGCGCCTGGCGGGATATGCGTCCAGCGGTCCCGGCCAGGGGATCCAGCTGCTCCTCTGCTACCACGACCTGGCCCAGATCGAGGGCGCCTACGGCTTCGAGGAGGCGCGAACGATCTGGAACAACTGCCGAGCCCGACTCCTGCTGCCTGGGCAGGGCGACCTCAAAACGTTGGAGCACTTCTCCCGCGCCATCGGGGACGAAACGCGCTTCTACGACTCGGCCCACCACAGCCGGCGCGAAACGAGTTCCAGCGAGCAGCGCACCGGCCGGCCACTGATCACCGTCGACGAGCTCCGACGCCTCGACCAGGCGGTGCTGCTCTACGCCAACGTGCCGCCGGCGCGGCTCTCCCTTCGCCGCTGGGACCAGGTCCCAGCCTGGCGAGCCCTCGTCCAGAGCTTCCCTCCCGGCCCCGCGGCGCCGGTTTTCCCTCCCGCCGGCGCCGCACCACCCCTCATTCGCCGCAAGGCAAAGGAGCTGCGATGAACTACCTCGATATACAAGTCCACCCCAACTTCGACGGCCTCCCGCCCTCAGTCCATCAGGGGCTGATCCACCTCACCAACAACGCCGCCGGCCTCCTGACCCTCGTGTCCGCCCTGGGTATCGTCGTCTCGATCCTGCTGATGGTCATCGCCAGTTGGACCGGCAGCCGCGAGCTCAGCGACCGGGCCAAGGGCGGGCTTCTGCTCTCGGTGGTCGCTATGGGGATCCTCTACCTCGGCATCGCGGTCGCCAACTACACCGGGGCGCTGTTCTCGTGACCGGCTACCCGGGCACTCCGACCGACTGGTGGGGCCAGCTTCTGGCTGGCCTCGCCCAGCTCGCCATCGCGGACTCGCAGGCAATGCTCGCCTCGCTCCTCCATTCCTTCGGCGCCGCGACCGAACCCGACTTCAGCGCTATCGGCCCGGTCTACGACCGGATGCTGGCAATCGCGCTGCTGCTGGTCGGGGCGGTGATCGCCTTCGCCCTCATCGAGCGGATCGCCGGCGGCAAGGACGGCGCCGGAATCTTCGTTCTGGCTCGGACGCTGGCGGCCGTCTTCGGCGCCTACTGCGGGCTCGGCCTGGTCGAGTACCTGGCCGGCTACGCGGCGCTGCTGGCCACCACCTGGTCGGTCGACCTCGGTACCCTGGCCAACCGGCTCGGAGCGCTGAGCGCCTCGGGAGCGGTCAACGGCCAGAGCGGAACCAGCGTCCTGGGCTTGATTCTGACCGCGCTCCTCCTCACCTTCCTGGCGCTGCTTGTCTATCTCGAGTTGATCGTCCGCTCAGCGCTGGTTCTCGTGTTGACCGCCTTCATCCCCTTCGTCTGCGTCCTGGCGATCTGGCCCCGAATGGCATCTGCGGCCGCCCACCTGATCGAGTTCCTGGTTGGCCTCCTGCTCTCCAAGTTCGTCGTCGCGACCGCCGTCTATATCGGCTTCCAGTTGATCCTGCCCACACTCTTGAACACCAGGGCCGGCGGCCCCAACTGGATGGAGAGCGGGATCGCCGTCCTGCTGATCGCCGCTTTCTCGCCCGTTGCGCTCTTCCAGGGCATCCGCTTCGCCCATTCCACCGCAGGTACCGCTGCACGCGACTTTGGCGGCGCGGTCGTTGGGATGGCGCCATTCGGGTCGGTGGTTCACGCCGGCCAACGGCTGGCGTCCCACCCGACTGTCGTTTCCGGGCGCCAGCGGATCGCTGGCGCGATCGTGTCCCGTATCCGGCCTGGAGGGCGCGCGTGAGCGCCCTCCTCCTCAAGCCGATCGAGGTTGCAGAGCTGCTGGGACTCAGCCGCTCGAAGGTCTTCGAGATGCTCGCCGCCGAGGAGCTCCCTGTCGTTCGCTTTGGCCGGGTTGTCCGTGTGCCGCGTGATCAACTGGACGAGTGGATAGCGTCGCGCACTCGATGGCGGTCCGATCCGCGCGGACTGTTGGGTCGGATCCAGACGGCCGAGGCCCCTTGGAGTCGAGGCTGAGGCTTGCGGCGCAAGCGCGACAACGGGGAGGGGACGATCTACCGCCGCAAGGACGGTCGATGGGCTGGGGGAGTCCAGGTCGGCTTCGTCAACGGGCGACGGGCGATGAAGGTCGTCTATGGGAAATCGCGCTCTGAGGTCCTCGAGAAGGTACGGGAGCTGCTTGAGTCGGCGCGGCGAGGCACGATCGCACCCGGTCGCAGTCCACGCCTCGACACCTTTCTCAACCAGTGGCTCCAGACCATCGAAGGATCGATCCGGCCGTCGACGTTCACCTCCTACTCGGGCATCGTCCGTAAGCACCTCATCCCAGTTCTTGGCCACAAGCCAATCGATCGGCTGACCGTTCCAGACATCGCCGACCTTCTGGCCCGCAAGCGAGGCGAGGGCCTTTCACCTCGGACTGGTCAGTACATCCTCTTCGTGCTCCGCAATGCGCTCAACAAGGCGGTTCGGTGGGGGATCGCTTCACGGAACGTGGCCCAGCTGGTCGATGCGCCGCGGGTCGCCCACCGCGACGTCAACGTTCTTTCGCCGGAAGAGGCGCTGCAACTGGTGACGGCGGCGCGTGAGGATCGGCTGGAAGCACTCTGGGTGCTGGCGCTCAGCACCGGGCTGCGCCGCGGCGAATTGCTAGGGCTTAGCTGGAGTGATATCGACCTCGAACGCCGGCAGCTCAGGGTGACCAAGGCTCTTCAACGTGTGACCGGTAAGGGCCTCGTCCTGGCAGAGACGAAGACGCGGATGGGCCGACGCAGCATCATTCTCCCGATCGGGACGGTGGAAGCCCTTCGGCGTCATCGAGCCCGCCAGGCCGGGGACCGGCTCATCGCCGGGTCAGCCTGGAGTCAGAGCGACTTTGTCTTCACGTCAGCTCGCGGAACACCACTCGACGGCGACAACATGATCAGCCGGCCGTTCACTCGATTACTCGAACGCGGCGGACTCCAGGCCATGAGGTTCCACGATCTCCGTCATTCCTGCGCGAGTCTGCTTCTCGCTCAGGGCGTGGCTCCCAGGGTGGTGATGGAGACCCTCGGCCATAGCCGGATCTCAGTAACGCTCGACACCTACACGCACGTGCTCCCGGCCCTTCAGCGCGAGGCGGCCGATGCCATGGACCGTGCCCTGGCCCCTAGCTTGGATCCGTAGGGCGAGAGGCGCTCGATGCTGTCGATAAGGGATACCTATCGCGAACATCTCTGAGATCAGGTCGAGGTCGGCTCGCCCGGACCGGGCCGATCCGATCCGGTGCTCACTGATCCCTTTTCCTCCCGGTGATCAGGCAGTCGCTACCGCTGTCGGCCGGCCTCTAGCTGCAGACTGGGCGGCGGCGTGCCTGGGCCTACTCCGACTGTCATGTGCACCGCCCATCGAATCCGCTTAGAGTTCGAGCGGATATGGAGAAGGCCGCGCAGCCCCGCGGCTGGTACTTGGCTCGCGAAGTCGGCCTGCTCGCCGGCGTCTCAGGTGACAAGGTGGGCCAGTGGGCCCGATACGGGTACATTCGGTCCTCCTGGTCGTCTGCCATCCCGCGCATCTACAGCTTCCAAGACGTCGCGGAGGCGATCGCCGTGCATGAGCTGCTCGACCGAGGCGTGGCCCATGCGGACATCCGGAAAGCCATCGATGGGCTCCGCGACGAGCATGGAGACTGGCCGCTCCAGACGGCTCCCCTTGCAACCACTGACCGTCGGCAGACGAGCCCACGTGTGGCTCTTCGTGCCGAGGGAACCGCCTACGACATCGGCCGAAAGCGTGGGCAGACGTTCCTATCCTTCGTCGAGCTCCAGGACATCGCACAGCTCCTCCGCCGGGGCGGGTGGGCCCTCCGAGAACTACCGGATGTCACGCGCATTGAAGTCGACCCCGACCGGCTGAGTGGCCGGCCAACGATCCGGGACCGCCGGATCCCGGCCGAGAAGGTTGCACGCATCGCGAAAACGCCGGGAGGCCTCCGCGTTCTGCAGACGGGCTACGACGTCACCAAACGGGAAGCCGAGGACGCGATCCACTGGTACGAACGAGCCCAGCAGATCGCCGATCAGGCAGCCTGATCGACCGGGACAGCCCGGCGCCTCTTGTCGCGGCTCCTGGTCGTCGACGAGAACCTGGACAAGCGAATTTCGACTGAGCTCGGACGTCGTGGGCGCAACGCCAAAACAGTTGCCGAGCTCGAGCTCAAGGGTTGGACGGACCCGCGGCTCCTCGAGCGCCTTGCTGAAATCGACCCCGACTGCGTCCTGATTACCGGTGACGATGCCATGCCTGCGACTCACGCTGCTGACTTGGCGCGCTTCGGCACCACAGTCGCCGTCATCGCCCCTTGGGATCCCGCCAGTGAGTTGGTCGAAACCCAATGGGAACACGAGATCGCGCAGAAGTGGGCTCACCGCATCGAACTGCAGAAGGCTGGCACCGTAGTGCGGTACAGCCTTGAGGCAACGCGGAAGTGGGCGCTCCGGAAGCGCCCCCCGCGACTGGTTTGACTCCCGGGATCACTGCGAGGGCTCCTCGGTGCCTATGGCCGGGTCGTGTTCCTCCGTCGGATGTTTCCCCGTCTGCTCGGCCTGCCACTTCTCGAACCGTCGCCCCATTTCAGCCTCCCGCTTGGCAAGGTCGCGCGGCGACACAAAGAGCAGTCCTCCGCCGGACGCCTCGAAGTCCTTCAGCGAGCCGGCGATGCCCTCGAGTTGCTTGTGGATCTCGTGAAGGCCGGCCCGACGGACAAACCGCATGTTCCGGTAGGCCCCTAGGTTGAGGTCGATCACGTCCCGGAACCTCCTGATCCATCCACCGCGGTAGGTGACGGTGACCTCATAGGCATCGTCCTTCTCGTCACGGCCAATCCAAGTGTCGAACAGGAACTCGACCACGCTGCCGGGTGCGAGCGTCTTGACGCCAGACTGAAAGACCTGAAGCTGCATAGGGTCCCACTGCAAGCCTCTTGTGGTAGAGAGGGGTCGATCGAAGACGAAGCGGACATTGCGCGCCATGGTCGTCCCGAGGTTGGTGATCCGCAGATAGATGAGGGAGCTGGGGTCGGGTCGAAATTCAATGACGACGAACGGTCGCACCTGCGCCAGCAATTGACTCAAAGCGATCACAGCTGCCACCGCAACGACGACCACCGTCGCCCAACCAGCTGCGCCTCCCGCCATCGTCCAGAAGCCCTGGTGGTGCTCAGGATCGCCAAGCGCATTGGCGAGAAGGGTCCAGAGCGTTGCCGACGTCGATTCAGCCAGAATCAACAGAGTTCGCCCTCGAACCGCTCGACCTCAGCAAGCTCCATCATCGACGCCCGGCCACCGACCTCGGCCAGCCGAGCCGTCGTCGCCTGATCCTGGACCGTCGTGCGGAGCCGCTGCGCAGCTGCCTCCAGGGTTACGCATTGCTGACCGGGACCGTACCTCACCCAGGGCCAGGGGACATAGGGTCCGTCGTCCGTAGTAGGCTCGCGCTCCGCCACGACCGCCGGATATGCCGGTCCGAACGCTCATTCGAACAGCCAGCTCTGCGGGGACTTCTACACCGCAGCGCCAGCAGGTCCGCGTCTTCGCAGTCATCGCTGTCCGCCGGGAATCCTACGGCTCGACTCGGCCGCGGGGTTGGCGGGCATAAGGTGAATCCTCGCAAGCGCCTCTTCGACTTCCCTTTCGGCAATCGGAACGTCCAGTGCCTGGCTCGAGTTCAGGGCTCCCGAAATGGACGTCGCGGAGGGCAAGACGGTTGCGGCCTTGGCCACTCCCGCCAATGCAGCTCGCAGCTGTTGTCTCGCCTCGGTGAAGAGGTGTTCAGGCTGATGCTGCTGAATGATCCGCTGAAGCGCTGCGGTAACCAGCGCGAGCGCCTTGCGAACGTCGAGCAATGCGGCAGCCTCGCGTGCAGCCTGCGCCTCGCCAAGGGCTGCCTTGAGCGTCTCGACGGTAGCTGTAGAGGCGACAACCACTTCCCGCATCGAGGCGACCGTGTCACGCTGGGTGGAGGCTTCTTCGTGGAGCTTAGAGGCGATGTTCTTTAGCTCCTTAGTGGTGGCCCGGGCCTCTCGAACCGCGGCGAGCCCAGCCACAGCGGCCACGGCTGCGAAGAGCAGTGAGAGTGCCGATTCCCAGGTCATCGTGGCATATCCGGTTGGAGTCTCTCGAACTCGGCGACGTCTACCACGAGGAAGCCCCAGGTGCCGACCTCTAGCACCTCGGCGTGGCTCCGGAGTTGGTCGACCGTCATCCCCAGCCAGCTCGCCGCGGCCTCGACGGTGATCACCTGCTGGCCCGGGCCGACGGTGAGGCGCTGGATCTCATCGGCTCCGGAGTGGTTCAAGACCCACAGTCCTTGTTGGCAGCGTCAACGTCGGCGTTCGCCGCGGCGGCGTAGCCGTCGACAGTGGCCTGGGCCGCCGAGCTCCGCTGTCGAGCGGCGGCTATCGCCGCGGCAGCCTGCTGCTCCGCCGCCTGGACGTCGGTCTGGGTAGGCGCTCCGGAGGGGGCGGTCCTAGACAGGGCCTCGGCCGCGGCCAGGTCCTGCATGGCAGTGTCCAGGGACTGCTGGTCGAAGCCGAGGCTGCTGATGGCGGTGTCCAGGGACCCCTGGTCGACCTGGATGGATCCTTGATCAACCTGGAGCGTTCCCGCGTCGACCGACACCGTCCCCGCGTCCACGCTGCAGTCAAACGAACCGGCTGCCGCCCGGGTCTTGGCCAGGTCGGCGTCCGCTCGGGCGAGGTCTTTCTGCGCCTGGACAACAGTGCTCGAGAAGCCCCCCTGAGTCGGGAGCCCGGCGACCGCACTGTTGAAGCTGGCCAGGTCACTGGCGGCGGTGCTGCCGGCAGCCTGCGCCTGCTGGTCAGCTTGGGCCTGTGCCTGCAGAGCTGCGGCTGCCTGGTCGGCCTTGGCCTGGGCAGCTGCCGCGGCAGCGCTCGCCTTTGGATCCGGAGTCGGGCTGGTCAGCGTCGCGGTACGGTTGGTCTGCTCGGCCGCGAGAGCCACACAGGCGGCATTGCCGAGCAGCATTAGCGCCCCGTCGTCACGGACGGTGACGCTGCCCGCTCCGATGTAATAGCGGCAGACCAAGACCCCGGAGGATGTCGTGTTGTACCAGCCCTGGGAGGCAGAGAGGCTCCCACAGCTCCAGAAACCAACGCCGCCAAAGGTGACGTTGAGGTGGGTGCCGGCTTCCTGCATCGTGCACGTCAGTGGACCGTCGCCCGTCCGCCAGCCCATGAAGAACAGGCCGGTAGGTGAGGACACCCAGGACGAGAAATACGATGCCTGTCCATGCGCCGGCGCCCAGACCGCCCTGCGGCAACTGGGCAGGTGGCAGGCCGGGCGGCGAGTAGTAGGCCCCGGCCGGTGGGGGCGGACCCCCGGACGGTCCCGCCGGCGGCGGGTAGTAGCCACCAGGTGGCGGCTGTTGGGTCACGGCGATGGGCATTCTCCGGCAAGAAGGCGACCTCTGCCAGTCGCCCGCCAAGCGATTCCGCCATTATCAGCTCCCGAGCCAGGTCGGCCGATCCCGCTCCCATTCCTTCAGCCTGACGAGTTCGCGGTTCGTCCACCGGGGGGCGCCGCCCCTCTTGTGGGGCTTGCAGAGAGCACAGGCGCGCCGCTTGACCTTCAGCCGCTTGCGCATGAGCTTCCTCCTGGCCAGAACTGCGCCAGGGCGGGGTGCCCGGGCGCCTAGGCTCGGAGGCGGCTTCTCACTGCTCGGCCAGTCTAGGCTGGCTACCCAGCGGTAGGCTCAAAGGGTCCGATGGTGTGCGGGCTCGGGAAGAGACCCATCCCTTCCCGCAATGACTGTCAAATGACTGTCATACGGGCGTATGGATATCCCAAATGTGATATCAGCGTTGTGGGAGTTGAATTCGGAAATTGGTGGACCCGGGGGGATTCGAACCCCCGACCTTCTGAATGCCATTCAGACGCGCTCCCAACTGCGCCACGGGCCCACGCCAGCCGGTGTTCAAGGATACAAGCCGCGCCGCAGCCACCCGGTGGGTGGT
>DATKSS010000018.1:0-7858 GCA_035531515.1 Candidatus Dormiibacterota bacterium
TTCAGTGACGTTATTGGCCAGGTCGGCATGTCCGGTGTCCGTCGACACCTTACCAGCCTGCAGCCGCCTCAGCGGAGGGGCTGCAGCCTGCGCCAGACGACCAGCAGTGGCGAGGCGTTGAAGATCGAGCTGTAGGTGCCCGACACGATGCCGATCAGCAGCGCCAGCGCGAAGCCTTTGAGGGTGGTGCCGCCGGCGATCAGGATCGCCGCAAGGACCAGGACGACAGTGAAGCTCGTGATGATGGACCTCGCAGCTGTCTGCATGATGCTCAGGTTCACGACCTGCTCAAAAGAAAGCCTCTGGCTGACGCGAAGGTTCTCGCGAATCCTGTCGAATACGACGATGGTGTCGTGGACCGAGAAGCCCACCACGGTCAGCACGGCGGTCACGAAAAGGCTGTCGATCTCGCCGATCCTCAGGTTCAAGACCTTGCCGATGATCGAAAAGACGCCGGTCAGCAAGAAGACGTCGTGCAGCAAAGCAAACAGCGCGGACCCGCCGAACTGGAACCCTGCGCGCCAGCCCCCGGGCACGTTTCGGAATCGAATCGCCAGCAGGAAGAGGATGGCAGCCGCCGCCAGCACCACCGCGAGCAGCGCGAACTCGATGGTTTCGCCTGCGATCGTTCCCCCCACCTCCAGCACCTGGCTGAAGTTCGCCGTTCCGAGCCGGGCTTGGAGGTCGTCTTCGACCTGCTTCTGGAGGGCAGGAGTGAGAGGCGGATAGCGCAGGATGTACCCTCCACCGCCCGTCTGGATCACCGAGCCGTTGTCGTTCTCCGCCGCGACCGCATTCGAGACCTGGGTCAGCGACGGGTTCTGGGCGAAGTTGACGGTGAACTCGGTGCCACCGACGAAGTCGATGCCGAGCAAAAAACCCCTGGTCGCCATCGAAAGGATGCCCGGGATGATGATCAGCAGAGAGATCGCGAAGAAGATGTTGCGCTGGCCGATGATGTTGAGCTTTCGGACGCGCGGCTCGCGGACCTCTTCGAGCGGCGCGGTCTCCTTGGTCGCTCGGTCCGCGGCGAGGTCGGCTGCTTGCTGCTCGGGCGCCATGTCAGACACTGCGGGTGCGGTCCACCCCCAGGAGCGAAGGTCGCCGTAAGCTGCCGGCCGTCATGACGATCGCAAGCAGGTTGTGGGTCACCACGATCGACGAGATGAGGCTGGCCACGACGCCGATGCCCAGGGTGATCGCGAAGCCCTTGACCTGCGACGGTCCCACGAAACCGAGGATCACGCAGGTCAGGAACGTCGAGGTGTTGGAGTCACGGATGGCCGGCCAGGCCCGCCTTACGGCGGCGTCGACCGCGGCGGCGATGGTGCGCCCGGCTCTCACCTCTTCTTTGAACCGCTCGAAGATCAGCACGTTGGCGTCGACCGCCACGCCCACCGAGAGGATGAAGCCGGTGATGCCGGCCAGCGTCAGTGTCACGGGCACGACTTTGAACACGGCCAGGACGGCGGCGGCATAGAACAGGAGCGCGATGCTCGCGAGAAGGCCCGGCACGCGGTAGTAGATGATCATGAAGAGGACCACGATCGAGAGCCCGAGCAGGCCCGCGGCGAGGCTGAGGTTCACCGACTGCGCGCCGAGCGTCGAGCTGACCTGGGTCACGTCGAGCACCACGAGGTCCACGGGCAACGACCCCGAGTTGATGCCGGTGGCGAGGTCGGTGGCGCTTGCCTGCGTGAAGCTGCCGCTGATCGTCGCCTGCCCGCCGTCGATCTCCTGCAAGGTGATGGGGTCGGTCAGGAACTTGCCGCACACGGTGGTAGCCGTCTGTGCGGCCAGGCAGCCGGGGTCGTAGGTCGACGAGACCGCAGATACGTAAGCGGCGTTTTCCCAGTTGTCGATGTCCTTCTGGGTCAGGTCGAGCCAGATCGTCAGGTGGCGCTGGGGGCAGTTGGCGGTGGCCACGGTGTTCGGGTCCCCCGGGCAGGCGGCCACGTTGGCCCGGGTCAGGTTGGCGAACGTCGTTCCGCCGGCCGACGTGAAGTTGACGTTGACCACCCAGCTCACTCCGGTCTGGTCGATCGAAGCGGTCGCACTCGTGATGTCACTACCTTCGAGCCCGACGAGCGCCGGCTTGTAACCTGGCTCGGGACCGTTGGTGACGTTCGCGTCCGGGACACACTTGGTGTAGACGAGCTTGGAAACCGCGCCGATGGCTTTTTGCGCCTGGTCGGCCGTGACACCCGCGAGGTCGACTGTGATGCGGTCGTTGTTGGCGCCGGCGCCGCGGATCTCAGGTTCGCTCACGTTGAGGGCGTTGACGCGCTTGTTGATGACCTGGATCGTCCGCTGCTGGACGTCGGCCCGAGATTGCCCGGGTGGGAAGTTGGTGAGCTGGTAGTCGATGTGCGTCCCGCCGGCGAGGTCGAGCCCTTTGTGGATGTAGAGCTGCCAGCCGGCGAAGTTCGGTGGGAGCCCGGGCACGTTGCCGGTCAGGGGATAGTGGTTGGTAATCCTGTAGATGTAGCCGGCCCCGTCCACGAAAAGCGAGAACGCCAGGACCGCTACGACGAACAGGCGGACGGGCCAGCTGAGGACGAACTGCACGGCCGATCAGTCTACGGTCCGGCTGCCTATCGCTGCCGGAACCAAAGGTTGAGCGCCACGGTCAGGATGACCGACAGGATGATGCTGGTCGCGATCGGTAGGTAGACGGTCACGCCGCCGCGCCTGAAGGCCAGGTCTCCCGGCAGATGCAGCCGGCCGAACAGCATCAAGGCCCCGCCGACGAGCACGAGGAGCACCCCGAAAACCAGGATCGTGCGTCCGATGTCGGCCATCAAGCCTCAGAGCAGGCGCGTTTGCTGGGGGCCGGGGTCGGGTGGCGTGATGCCCAGGTGTCGGTATGCCAGCTCGGTCGCTACCCTGCCGCGCGCCGTCCGCGCGATGAACCCGACCTGGATGAGGTAGGGCTCGTGGACGTCCTCGATCGTTTCGGGCTCTTCCGAGAGCGAGGTCGCGATCGTGTCGAGGCCGACCGGGCCGCCTTTGAACTTGAGGATCAGGGTCTGGAGGAGCTGCCGGTCGAGGGGCTCGAGGCCGATCTCGTCGATCTCGAGCATGCCCAGGGCCTGTCTTGTGATGTCCACGGTCGCCCGGCCGTCACCACGCACCTGGGCGAAGTCCCGCACGCGGCGCAGGAGGCGGTTGGCGATGCGAGGGGTGCCCCGCGCGCGGCGCGCGATCTCCGAGACGGAATCGTCGTGGATCTCGATGTCCAGGATGCGAGCTGAGCGGGTCACGATCGACTCGAGCTCAGGCTTGGTGTAGAAGTCGAGCCGGTAGACGGCGCCGAAGCGGTCGCGCAGCGGTCCGCTCAACAAGCCCTGTCTCGTGGTGGCGCCCACGCAGGTGAAGTGCGGAAGCGGCAGGGTCGCCGCGCTCGCCCCCACCCCCTTCCCCAGCACCGCGTCGAAGCGGAAATCCTCGAGGGCGGGGTACAGCGACTCCTCGACGATGCTGTTCAGCCGGTGGATCTCGTCGATGAAGAACACGTCACGCGTGCTGAGGTTGAGAAGGATGGACCCCAGCGCGCCCTGGTGGTCGATGGCCGGCCCCGAGCTGACCTTGATCGCCACCCCCAGCTCGTTGGCGATGATGTGCGCGAGCGTGGTCTTGCCCAGGCCGGGCGGACCGCACAGGAGGACGTGCTCGACCGGTTCACCGCGTCGTCTCGCCGCTTCGAGCAGGATGCTCAGGTTCTCCCTGACCTGGTGCTGGCCGATGTACTCGTCGAGCATTCGCGGCCGCAGCGTGAGGTCGAACTGATCGTCGTCGACGCGCGCATCGAGGATCGGTTCCCCGCTCACTTCCGCCCCAGGGCCTTCAAGGCCACGGCCAGCGCCTCCTGCGTGGAAGGCGTTGTCTTCCAGTCGACCGCCTCGATGCCGGTGCGAGATTCCTGCGATGAGAAGCCGAGGTTTCGCAGCGCGGCCTCAACCGCTTTGGGCACGGCCCCATCTCCTGCGATGGCCGCCGCGCGCGGTACCACTTCGAGCTCCGCGACGGCGTCGAGCCGAGGCTTGAGCTCGATGATCACCTTGGCCGCGGTGCGTGGTCCGACTCCGCTCGCGCGCCTGATGGGCCCAGGGTCCTCGCTCACGATCGCGCGCTTCAACATCTCCAGGCTCGCAGCGCTGAGGATGTTGAGACCGACCTTCGGGCCCACGCCGTCGACCTGGATCAGCATCTCGAAGAGCTCGAGCTCGTCGACCGAGGCGAACCCGTAGAGCGCTAGCTGGTCTTCGCGCACCTGGGTGTGGATGTGAAGATCCATCTCACCTCCGGGCACCGGCACGAGCTGCCGCGTCGCCGCCGCGACGCTCACGAGGTAACCCACGCCTCCAACGTCGAGGACCACGAAATCCGCGCCCGCCCGAAGCACGTTGCCACGCAGGTGAGCGATCAACGGGTAGCGGCCCTCGAGAAACGCCGGCTGCGCGCATGGCACAACGCGATCGCGATGGCGTCGCGAGAGTGGTCGTCGATGCGGCCCTCCGGGACCCTGACCTGGGCCGCGAGCATCCGCGCGATCTGGGCCTTGTCCGCGTTGCCGTAGCCGGTGAGGATGACCTTGACCTGGCTCGGTTTGTACTCGAACACCGGGATCCCGCATTCCTCGAGCACGGTCAGAATCGCGCCGCGCGCCTGCGCCACCCCCACCGCGCTCGTGGCGTTGCGGCCCATGAACAGCTCCTCGATCGACGCCTCCGCGGGAGGGTGCTCCACGAGCAGCGTGCGGAGGTGTTTCGTGATGGTCAGGAGGCGTGCTCCGTCCCGTCCTGGAATGGTCACCACGGTGCTGAATGCCAGGACGAGGTTGGGTTCGGAGAGCAGGGCGAAACCGGTGCCGGCAAGGCCGGGATCGATACCGAGGATCAGCCCGTTGTCGCGGCCTGGCATGTATCCATCAGGTTCTAAACCTGTGCTGAGACGCGTTCTAGGACGTTGGTCGGGATGTCGAAGTTGGCGTAAACCTGCTGGACGTCGTCGTCCTCCTCCAGTGACTCCATCAGCCTGAGCACCGCCCCGGCCTTGTCCTCTCCCACCGGCACGGTCTGCTTGGGCTGCATCGTGATCTCGGCATTCTCGACGGTGACGCCGAGCGCCTCCATCGCGGCCTTGACCTTCTCGAAGGCGGGCGGGGGGGTCGAGATCTCGACCGACTTGCCGTCGACCTGCACGTCGTCGGCGCCGGCTTCGATGGCCGCGAGCCCGACCTCTTCGGGATCCATCTTCCCAGCGTTGGCCGCGATGACTCCCTTCCGCTCGAACATCCAACCGACGGAGTTCGATTCGCCGAGGTTGCCACCCAGCTTCGCGAAACGGTGGCGGATGGACGCGCTGGTGCGGTTGCGATTGTCGGTGAACGCGTCGACCATCACCGCCACCCCCGCGGGGCCATACCCCTCGTAGCGGATCTCCTCCAGCTTCTCGCCCGCCAGCTCACCGGTCCCTCGCTTGATGGCGTTCTGGATCCGGTCGGTCGGCATGTTGATCTCGCGCGCTTTCTGCGTCGCCAGGCGGAGCCGGAAGTTTCCCTCAGGGTTGCCGCCGCCCTCGCGCGCTGCGATCGTGATCTCGCGGCTGGCGCGCGTGAACGCCTGGCCACGCTTGGCGTCGACGATGGCCTTCTTGTGCTTGATGCCGGCCCATTTCGAATGGCCTGACATCTACCCGCAGGCTCCGAACATGCTTTCGGTGATTCTATCGCACCCGAATTCGAACGAAGTTTCTCTTCCCTGCCTGGAGCACGTCGCCGTCGGTCAGCGAAGCGTCGGACCCGACGCGCTCGTTGTTGATCCGCACCCCACCTTGCTCGACGAGGCGACGCGCATCGCCGCGGCTCTTGGCCAGCGTGGACTCCACCAGCACCCCGATGAGGTCGCTCGGGGTCGCGGTCACGTGCTCCGGCATCTCGTCGGGGATGTCACGTTTGCGGAACTTGACCTCGAAATCCTCTTCCGCCCGCGCCGCTGCCTTCGCGCCATGAAGCCGGAGCACCAGCTGACGCGCCAGCGCCGCCTTGGCATCCCGCGGCTTCATGGCCAGCACTTCGGACTGCCGCCTCTCGTCGAGGCCCGAGACCAGCCGGACGTATTTCTCGGTCAGGCGGTCTGGGATCGACATCGTCTTGCCGTAGATCTGCTCGGCCGGCTCGCTGATGCCGATGTAGTTGCCCAGCGATTTGGACATCTTCTGCTCGCCGTCCGTGCCCTCGAGCAGCGGGAAGACGGCAACATCCTGCGGCCGCTGCCCGTATGCCTTCTGGATCTCCCGGCCGAACAGCAGGTTGAAGAGCTGGTCTGTGCCTCCGACCTCGAGGTCGGCTTCGATCGCGACCGAGTCGTAAGCCTGGCTGAACGGATAGAGGATCTCGTGCGCCCCGATCGAGGTCCCGGACTTCATGCGGTCGGCGAAGTCCTCACGCTGCAGCACCTGCTGGAGCGTGGCCTTCGCCGTGAGGCGCAGGACGTCGGCCGCGGTCATCGCTGCGAGCCATTCCGAGTTGTGCCGCACCTCGATCTTGCTCCGGTCCAGCACCACGTCCACCTGCTCGAAATAGGTCTCGGCATTGGCCGCCACCTGCTCAGGGGTGAGCATCGGTCGCGTCTCCGAGCGGCCGCTGGGGTCACCGATGAGCGCGGTGTAGTCGCCGATGATGACGACCACCGTATGCCCTTGATCGACGAAGTCCCGCAGCACGTCGAGGAGGACGAGGTGGCCGACGTGCAGGTCGGGGGCCGTGGGGTCGAGGCCGAGCTTCACCCGCAGCTTTTCGCCGCGGGCCAGACGCGTGCGCAGATGGTCGTCGACGTGGATCTCCACCGCCCTGGCTCGAAGGCGGTCGAAGAATTGGTCGCTCACCTGGTCAGGGGTTGACCGGGCCTGGTCCGAAATAGATCTGCGGATCGCTGGGTAGCACGGGCTGGAACAGGCCGATGATGGGGGGGCTCACCTTGTTCACGATCGTGACGGCAAACGCGGACCCGTTGACGCTGTCACGAAGATGCTGCTCCAGCTGGTCGAGCTGTGGGCCGCCGATGGGGTTTGCGGCCGCGCCCAGCTCGTAGATCAGGATCACTGCGAGAAGCACCCCTGTTATCAACCCGGCGATCGCGCCGAGGGTGTGGTTCAAGACGAGAGCGGGAATCTGGATCTGGCTGTGCGCGAGCTGCGTGGCCACCTCGACCAACAGCAGCACGGCCACGATGATGCCGAAGAAGCCGTAGATCCGGGCGTCGGAGGTCTCCAGGTTCGACGACTGCTGGAGGATACCCCCCGCCTGCAGCCCCATGTTCGTAGCGGCCCAGCACGCCAGGTACAGGGCGACCACGCCGATCAGGCGGCGCAGGACCCCCGTGAAGTAGCCCCCGACGCCGTAGACGGCGATCAAGACCACCGGCATCAGATCGATCCAGGTCATTCGTCAGCCCCCCGCTGATTCACGATCTGGTGGCCTGAAACTTGCGCTGCGGTCATTCGCGGAACCTGGCGCCGTGCTTCTTCTCCAATCTCAGCCTGATCTCCGCCATGGGTTTGTCCACTTCGGCGTCCGTCAGGGTGCGCTCGGGGCTTCGGAAAGTCAAGGTAAAGGCGATGCTCTTGTGCCCTTCGGGAACCTGGGAGCCATGGTATTCGTCGAACGCCCGCGCGTTCTCGAGCAGATCGCCCGCGGACTCCTTGATCGCCGCCAGCAGCGAGCCCGCGGCCACATGCTCTTCGACCACCACCGCGAGGTCCCGCTCCACCGCGGGAAACCTCGGAAGCGGTTGGGCACGCGGTATGCGCGCGGTGGCGAGCACCGGTGCTACGTCGATCTCGAACGCGACCAACC
>DATKSS010000019.1:0-2676 GCA_035531515.1 Candidatus Dormiibacterota bacterium
AGGGTGAGCTCGTCCGCGTATTCGAGATCGCCCCCCACGGGAAGGCCGTGGGCCGGCCTCGTGACCTTGACGCCCAAGGGCTGGAGCGCCCGCTGCAGATAGAGGGCGGTGGCCTCCCCTTCGATGTCGGCGTCGGTGGCGACGATCACCTCGGCGACGCCCTCCTCGCGCACCCGGTCGAGCAGCTGTGGGACGTGGATCTGGTCGGGCCCGATCCCGTCGATGGGCGAGATCACGCCGTGGAGCACGAAGTACAGGCCTCCGAACTCCGAGGTCCGCTCGACCGCCAGGACGTCCAGGGCCGACTCGACCACGCACAGGAGCGTGGGATCACGCCGGGTCGAGGAGCAGATCGCGCAGAGGCTCCCTTCGGCGATGTTGTAGCAACGCTCGCAGTAGCCGATGCGGGCTTTGACGTCTTCTATCGCCTGCGCCAGCGCGTCTGAGCGCTGCCGGTCGGAGCGCAGCAGGTGGAACGCCAGCCGCTGCGCGGTCTTGGGCCCGATTCCAGGGAGCCGCGCCAGCTCCTGGATGAGCCTCTCGAGCGGCTCCGGCAGCTGCGGCATCCTGCTCGGCTTAGATGAGGCCGGGCGGCAGGCCCAGGCCGGACGCGACACCCTGCATCTTCTCGGCCGCCATCTGCTTCGAGCGCTCCATCGCCTCGTTGACCGCAGCGATCACCAGGTCTTGCAGCATCTCGGTGTCGGAGGCGGCCGCGGGGTCGATCGTCACGGAGACGACCTTCTGAGTCCCCGTCGCAACCACGGTCACCGCGCCACCGCCGGCGCTCGCCTCCACCGTTTCGGTCTCCAGCTCTTTCTGCACCTTCGACATCTTGTCCTGCATCTGCTGCACCTGTCGCAGCATCTTGAGCGGGTCCTTCATTCGGAAACCTCCTTGACTCGAGTCACCCTGCCCTCGAACCTTCGCACGACCTCGCGCACGAACGGATCGTCCTCGGGGCTGGCGGGCGTGCGCACGCCGACCTTCGGTTGCTCCGCCTCTCGCAAACGGTAATCGACCTTCACCGCGTCTCCCAGCCAAGCCCTCACGTGCGGAAGCAGCTGCGCCGATTGCTCCTGGGCCTTCTTGTGATGGAACCCGTAGCGGAACCACAGGATCAGGTTCGACCCGTCGACTTCGGGTTGGGCGTCGAGATAGGCGGCGCGGACGGTGCGGTTGAGCTTCTCCAGGACTTCGGACCAACCGGCGACAGCTTGAGGCGCAGGCGACTGCCTACCCTCCCCATCCCCCGGCTGTGCCGGCGACTTCACCGGCAGCGGGGAAGCGTCTCCATCCCCCGGCTCGTGGCCAGGTGCTTCCCGGCCGGGCGGGGAGGTGACCGCTGATGGGGTCTCCACATCCCCTGCCGGCGCGGGCGACTTCCCCGCCAGCGGGGAAGTGGTGCTCTCCACCACCGGTGACGGGGTCGCCTCGACCGCCAGGCGCACAAGCGTCGCCTCGACCAGGAACCGGGGCTCGGCGTGGCGCCTGACCTCGCCGTCCAGGTGCAGCAGAGCGTCGAGCACGTTCGACAGCCTTCGGGCGCCCGACTGGTCGCGGTTGGTCAACGAGGCGACGAGCCTGTCGCGACAACCTTCCATCAGGCCGCGGACGACCTGCCTGAGCTCGGCTCCGGCTGAATACACCCGGTTGAGCTCCGCCAGCGCTTCAGACGCGCGGCCGGCCAGCACGTCGTCGAGCAGCGTGTCCAGCACGCGCGGGTCGGCGATGCCGAGCAACGACCGGGCTCCCTCGAGGGTGATCGGGCCTACGGCGAGCGGCACGAGCTGGTCCATCAAGCCGACCGCGTCACGCATCGAACCCTGCGCGGTTCGGGCGATCAGCTGCATCGCATCGGGGTCGACCTGTACGTTTTCGGCTTTCGCGATGTGGGCCAGCCGCGACACGATCTGCTCCTCGCTGTGGCGGCGGAACACGAAGTGCTGGCAGCGGCCGATCACGGTCAGCGGCATCTTCTGGACGTCCGTTGTGCACATCACGAAAACCGCGTGCGGTGGCGGCTCCTCGAGCGTTTTCAGCAGCGCGTTGAACGCGTCGGGTGTCAACCCGTGCGCCTCGTCGATGATGTAGACCTTGTACGGACCGTGCGCCGGTGCGAGATTCACCTTCTCGCGCAGGTCGCGCACGTCGTCGATGCCGCGATTCGACGCGGCGTCTATCTCGATGAGGTCCAGCGCCGAGCCGGCCGTCATCTCGATGCACGACTCGCATTTGTTGCAGGGCTCGGCCGAGTCGCGCGAGCGGCCGGTGCAGTTGAGCGCCTTGGCCAGGAGGCGCGCCGCCGACGTCTTGCCGGTGCCTCGACTCCCGCTGAACAGGTAGGCATGTGCCACGCGACCCGAGATGATCGCGCCCTGCAGGGCCCGCGACGAGGCGTCCTGGCCGACCAGGTCGGCGAAGGTCTGCGAGCGGTACTTGCGGTATAGGGACTGGTATTCCGGCATACAACCCCGCTAAATCTGAGCCGCCGACGTAATTTCGGGGGACCCCTTCTTCTTTAATTCGAAATCGATGGCCGCGCACCCCCGCCTCGATCGAAGACCCCCAGCTCGCACCACGGTTCGCGGCTCAGGCCCGGATGGCTGCGGCACCCTCAGGCTCTCTCCTTACCGCTGCTTCCTTCCGGACCTGACGGGGTTCGGAGACCCGAGC
>DATKSS010000020.1:0-3355 GCA_035531515.1 Candidatus Dormiibacterota bacterium
CGAGGTCGGCCAGGTAGCCGTCGACGTCGATGGGCACGGAGCGGACGAGGATCTGGACGGGGAAGGTCAGGCTGTTGAGGAACGCGGCGAAGCTCGCCAGGATCGTCTCCTGCTCGCGCTCGCCCTGCAGCCCGAAGCTCACGCTTCCCACCTCGAGGACGGCCCGCTCCTGGCCCCCGACCAGGCACACCACGTCGTCCTCGATGGCGGCGAGGCCGGCGTGCGCCGTCTGAACGACATTCCGACGGCTCATGGCGCCACCTCCTGGTCGTCGCTGCCAGATCGCCAGGTGACGTGCGGTTCCAGTTCCTCCCAGCGATCGGCTGGCGAACTCCACCCGACCACGTCGGGCTCGGCCGGCTGCCAGGTGCAGACCTTCGGCACCGCCGCGTAGTGCAGGACGACGAAGGCCCACTCCTCGAGCCCTCGCCCTTGGGGCCGCACGAGCGCGACGACGACGGCGAGCGCGAAGCAGGCCATCGCGAGGCCGAGACGCAGTTCGATCAGCACGGTGGGCCACTGATTCCAGAGGCTGTAGCCCGCGGCCGCGCCAGCGGTGAGGAACATCACCTGGCGGACGGTCAGCCCGTAGAAGGCGCGGTCCTCGACGTTCAGGTGGGTCGGGATCTCGTGGCGCGTTGCCATCGTCGCCTCCTAGTGTCCGGTGCCGAGCGCGGTCTGGATCAGGCCGGCGATGAGGCGCGCCGACAGCACGATGGCGAGCCCGGCCAGGGCGTTGACCATGGCCGACTTGCCGCGCTCCATCTGGTGCGGACTGCCGGCCGCCGACATGTAGAGGAAGGCGCCCCACATCAGGAAGAACGCGGCGACGGTGACGGCCACGCCGACGCCGATGTTGAGCAGGTTCGTGAAGAGCCCGTTGATCGCGGCCAACGCGTATCCCTCCTTCTTGCTGTCGGTTCCCAGCGGCAGTGACACGTGGGGCGGGTGGGCCGCGCGGCGGCACGGGCAGCGTCGTCACGGCTGCGCCCGTCCGGCGCCCGCGTAGTGGGCACCCCAGTAACCGGTGAAGACCGGCAGTTTCTGGACGACCTGTCCCGGCTCGGGGGCGTTGATCATCGTCCCGTTGCCGACATAGATGCCGACGTGGGTGATGGGATCGGCCGAGGGGTAGGTGTGGGCGAAGAAGACAAGGTCGCCGGGCTGGAGCTGGATGGGCGTGAGGCGGACGGTGGCGTCGAACTGCGCCTGGGCCGTCCGCGGCAGGCTGACGCCCACCTGCCCGTAGACCCACTGGACCAGCCCCGAGCAGTCGAAGCTCGTTGCGGGACTGGCGCCACCCCAGACGTAGGGCACGCCGAGCTCGGCCCGGGCCAGGGCGACGACCCGGCTCGTGGTTGCGACTGGGATCGACGACCCGTAGCGGGTGGCGAGGGCCAGGACCTCGGCGACGTACCAGTCGGCGTGGTTGTAGGCCCAGATCGCCGCGTGGAGATCGCCGGGTGCGCCGTTGGCGCAGAGGTAGCGGGCCATCGCCGGCAGGGCATCGTGGTAGTCGTAGGGGTTGCCCTGGCCATAGGCCGCCCAGGTCGATGGCAGGAACTGGCCGTAGCCGATGGCGCCGGCCGAGGAGGTGGCCATGTTGCGGCCGAAGTCGCTCTCCACCTTCGCGATGCCGGCCAGCACCGTCCAGGGCAGGCCGCAGCTCGCGGCCGCCGCCTGCTGCATCACGACGAGCTGGTCCGACGGGATCTCGCTCGCCGCGGCACTCGCGGCCGGTTGGCCCGGCGCACCGACGCCGACCAGTCCCGCGAGGCTGGAGACAGTGAAGGCGAGCGCCAGGAAGACGGCCAGCGCTATCCCCGCGACCATCTTGAGCGCGTCGCGGCCGAGGTTGCCGAGGGCGAGTGCGAGGAGCGCCTGCGCCATCAGGCGCCGCCCTTCGCCGCGCCGCCGCCCCCGATCGCCCGGGCGGCTTGCCGGAAGACGAGGTAGCGGGCGAAGCCGAACCCGTCGCCGGCGTGCTGCCGCAGCAGACCGGGGATGCGGAGCGTCAGGACCAGCACGGCCACGCCGAGGAAGACGGCGAGGAGTGCGGCATCCGGCGCCATCGGCGTGAGCTCGGTCAGGAGCGAGCCGCCGAGCTTGAGGGCCAGGACCTGGAGGAACTGGGTGAAGACGGCGCCGAAGAAGAGGCTCGACCACTGCCGGGCCCAGCCCTGGGTCTGGGGCAGCACCCAGCAGAGGAGCGCCAGCGGCGAGGCCACCAGCAGCACGTCCACCAGGGCGAGCCGCATCAGCATCTGAAGTAGGAGCAGCAGGCTGGTGACGAGGTAGATGACGACGGAGAGCACGTTGACGAGGGCCTGGGTGGCGGCGTTGGCGTGCTCCCAGGCGGGCAGGCCGGTCTGGCCGATCGCTTGGCAGAGCGCGTTGTTGGCGTCGACGGCGAGCCGACCCCAGGAGAGGCTCGTGTTGACCAGGAGCGCGCCGACGACCAGGCGCGGGACGAGCTCCATCGCCTCGTGGTACGGCGACCCAAGCTGATCGCGGACGATGACGTTGAACCCACCCCAGACGGTCACCAGGACGAGCGCGCCGTCGGCGATGTCGCGGACCACCCCCCAGAGGGTCAGGACGGTGGGGCTGGCGTAGGTGCCGGCCGGGGGCGTCTGGGTGATGAAGTTGAGCGAGCTGGAGAGGACGCCCCCGACGAGCTGATGGAGCGCGTCGGCCACGCTGCTCAGCAGGGAGACCAGGACCTGGTTAAAGACGTCGGCGGCCCACTGCCGCGGATCGGGTAGCAGCCCGAAGACGCTGGAGGATGGATCCGGGGAGAGGGTGCTCGTCGGCGTCGCCGAGGGCGCCTCGATCGGCGTGGGCGCCGTCGCTGGGGTCTGCGCGAGGGCGGGCAGTGCCGACGCAATCCAGAAGAAGAAGGAGGCGGCCAGCGCGAGCATCACCAACGCGTGCACCCGGCTCACGGCCGCACCGTCACAAAGTCATCGTGGGATGACGATGCGGGCCGGTTCAGCACGGGCGCGGAGGTCCCGCCGGCGCGATCCCCCAGGAAGGCGGACCGACGTCGTGCTCGGATGGGGTACGCGACCGGGACGCGAGGAGTGTACATCGGCGGCCTCTCGTGCTGGAGTGATTCCGTCCGCCCCAGCTTCGCGACCGCCGATTACTTGGGAGCTACGTGGGAATTAATTCGGAGTTACTCTCCAGTTACCAGACCCGGATCCAGGGAGATCAGCGCGGATCAGCCAGCGGTTGCCTGCTGCAGTGTCGCGCCAGACATCGGCGTCGCCACCCAAGGCGGCACGCTCGGCATCCACGACTTCAGCGTCATGACCGAGTCAGAGCGCGAGCTTATCCGCAAGCGTACCCGAGC
>DATKSS010000021.1:0-3645 GCA_035531515.1 Candidatus Dormiibacterota bacterium
CTAGAGCAACAGGCCAGGGTTTGACACGGCCCCACGGTGGTCAGTTTGGCCGCCACATTCGGAAGGGGAGCGATGACGAACCACTGGCGCGACATCAAGAACGCTGACCTCATCCTGATCAACGGCGCCAACCCCGCCGAGGCACACCCGGTCGGCTTCCAGTGGTTCATGCGGGCCAAGCTCGACCCCAAGAGGGGACCGGGCAGCGGAGGCGGCGCCAAGATCATCCACGCCGACCCGCGGTTCACCCGCACCTCTGCCGTCGCCGACATGTACCTGCGCATCCGCACCGGGAGCGACGTCGCGTACTTCGGCGGCTTGATCAACCATGTGCTGCAGAACAACCTCTTCCACGACGAATACGTTCGCAACTACACGAACGCGTCGTTCATCGTCAAGGACGGTTACGCATTCAACGAGGGCCTCTTCTCCGGGTATGACCCGGCCAAGCGTGCCTACAACATCGCCACATGGAGCTACGAGACGGACCCCACGACCGGGTACGCCCACCGCGACCTGACCCTGCAGCACCCGCGCTCGGTGTTTCAGCTCATGAAGGCGCATTACTCGCGCTACACGCCAGACGTCGTGTCGAGCATCACCGGCATCCCGACCGCCGACTTCGGCAAGGTCGCCGACCTGGTCGGTCAGATGGGGGCGCCGGACAAGGTGATGACGATCGTCTACGCCGTCGGCCTGACTCACCACACCACGGGCGGCCAGCTCATCCGCTCCGGTTCGCTGCTGCAGCTGCTGCTCGGCAACATCGGGCGTCCGGGCGGCGGCATGAACGCAGAGCGCGGCCATGCCAACATCCAGGGCAACACCGACCACGCGATCTCCTGGGACATCCTTCCGGGCTACCTGAAGATTCCAGCGCCGGGACAGAAAAACCGCGACGACTATGTCGCCCAGAGCGCGGCCAAGAAGCAGGACCCCAACTCGTGGAACTTCTTCGGCCTGAACTACAAGAAGTTCCTGACCAGCACGCTCAAGGGCTGGTACGGAGATGCGGCGACCAAGAACAACGAGTTCGCCTTCGATTTCGTGCCCAAGCCAGCCTCCAACGCGTCGTGGATGACGATCTTCGACCAGGCCCTCCAGGGCAAGATGCAGGGCGTGATCCTGTCGGGGATGACCGCGGCGAGCATCGGCCCCGACACCAACCAGGTGCGGCAGGCCCTCGCCAACCTGAAATGGCTGGTCGTCATGGACGCGCTGCCCACCACGAGCTCGGAGTTCTGGCGGGCGCCCGGGGTCGACGCGAGCAAGGTGCAGACCGAGGTCTTCATGCTCCCGACCACGCACTGGATCGAAAAGGACGGCTCCTTCGTGAACAGCGGCCGCTGGTCGCAGTGGAAAGACCAAGTGATGCCGCCGGACGGCCAGTCGCGCCACGACCACTGGATCCTCAGCGACGTCTTCCACCGCGTCAAGGCGCTGTACCAGTCGCAGGGCGGCAAGTTCCCCGACCCGATCATGAGCCTGACCTTCGACTATGCCGACCCCTTGAAACCGACGCTGGACGAGCTGGCCAAGGAGATCAACGGCAAGGACCTGGCCACAGGCAAGCAGATGACGAGCTTTGCCCTCCTGAAGGATGACGGCACGACCACCACGGGCGACTGGATCTACGTCGGCAGCTACCTGGACTCAGGCAACCTGATGAAGCGTCGCAGCGGCGTCCAGGACCCGGCGACCAACGACCCCACCGGGATGGGTTTCTACGCGAACTGGGCGTGGAGCTGGCCCCTCAATCGCCGCGTCCTCTACAACCGCGCATCGGCGGACCTCACCGGCAAGCCGTGGGATGCGGCGCGACCCGGGATCAGATGGGACGGCGCCAAGTGGGTCGGCGACGTGCCCGACTACCCGCCCACGATGAACCCGGCCGACCCCAACGCCTATCTGCCTTTCATCATGAACGGCGAGGGCGTCGGGCGCCTGTTCAGCAACGGCATGGTCGACGGACCGCTCCCCGAGCATTACGAGCCCGTCGAGTCGCCGGTCCAGAACCCGCTGCATGCCACCAACTCCGCGTCGCCAGTGGCCTTTTACTACGACCAGGCCGCCGGGCGGCCCAACCGGTTCGGGACGCCGCAGGAGTTCCCGTACATCGCGACGAGCTACCGCCTGACCGAGCACGAGCACTACGTCACGCAGCACGTCCCCCACCTCGTGCAGCTGCAGCCCAAGCCTTTCGTCGAAATCCCCGAGGAGCTCGCGTCGGCCAAAGGGATCAAGAGCGGGGACCAGGTCCGTGTCTCTTCCAAGCGGGGCAAGGTCGAGGTGGCGGCGATCGTCACAAAGCGGCTTGGCCCGCTGACCGTCGCCGGGCAGACGGTCTACCAGATCGGGATTCCCATCCACTGGGGATACGTCGGGATCTCCGCCGATGCCGATCCCAGCCACGGGCGGTACTGGCTGGCGAACGCCCTCACCCCGTTTGTCGGCGACGCCAATGCCCGCACGCCCGAGTTCAAGGCCTTCCTCGTCAACCTGGAGAAGCTGTGATGAGCGCCGTCGCGACCGCGGCCGAGCCCTGGACCGAACGACAACGGCGCGTGGCCGAACTCAGGGCCCGCCAGCCGTTCGCGCGCGAGGTGCTCGATTTCTACGGCGCGCTGCTGCCGGTGCAGCAGAAGGCCTTCGCGGACGCGCAATCGGATTCGCCGCCGGTGGACAGGCTCGTTGCGTACGCGGCGGAAATCGTCGTGCCGGGCGTGCTCGACGTCAGCCTGGCCGCCGGGCCCGAGCGGCTGCGTGGCGCCTTGATGGAGCGGCTCGAGAGCGAGCCGCCACACTCGATCGTCGAGCGGTGGATTCACGGCGATGAGCAGCCGCCGGTCGATCGGTTCCTCGCGCGGGCCTCGGTGGGTCCGGTGCTGGAAGCGCTCGGACCGGAGTCCAAAGCCGCATGCACCGGGCCGCGCGACGCGCGCCACTGCCCGCAGTGCGGCGGTGCGCCGCAGCTCGGCTACTTCGCGCAGGCCGGCGAAGACATGGCCACGGGTCCGCGATTCCTTTTGTGCGCTCGGTGCGGAACGAGCTGGGGCTACGCACGCATGACGTGCGCCGGGTGCGGCGAGGACTCGACCTCGAAGCTGCCCATCTACGGCGAAGAGGGCACCACGTCGGGAGAACGCGGCAGCGTGGTCAGGGGGCTGCCCGCGCCGTCGACCAACGGGCACCACGCAGCGGTGTTCCCCCACATTCGCATCGAGGCCTGCGAGTCCTGCCGGCATTACCTGCTGAGCATCGACCTGGCGAGCGATCCCAAAGCCGTGCCGATCGTGGACGAAATCGCAGCGATTCCCCTCGACCTGTACGCCCGAGAACGCGGCTTCACCAAGATCACGACCAACCTGGTGGGTTTCTGAACATGGCTCCAACCATCAAGGCCGGCGAGTCCTACGGCTTCTTCACCGACACCAGCATCTGCATCGGCTGCAAGGCCTGCGAGGCCGCGTGCAAGGAGTGGAATCAGCTCGATGGCAACAGCCCCGCTTTCCTCGACAGCTTCGACAACACCGGTCAGCTCGACGCCCAGAACTGGCGCCACGTGAAGATGCTCGACCAGGTGCCCGACCAGTCCCTCACATCGGGCAACGGGACCGCGTGGCTGTTGATGTCGGACGTCTGCAA
>DATKSS010000022.1:0-23122 GCA_035531515.1 Candidatus Dormiibacterota bacterium
AGTCGACGAGCAGACCTACCGGCGTGCCGAGGCGGTGGCGTCTTCCTTTCGGGCTCCGCGGGCCGCGGCGGCATGAGGGGGGCGCGCGGCTGGTTGCTCGCCGGTCTGGCCGCCGTGATCGTGACCGCGGTTGCCTACTATGGGCAGCCTCCACAGGATTCCCCCGACCACAGCTCGAGCAGCGACGCCGCGAACGGGACGTCCGCCGCGCGACTTTTCGCCCAGGCGATGGGTCACCCGACCGACCAGGTCGCGGGCACTTTCAAGCTCCCCGCCTCGCCTGGGTTGATGTTCGTGTTCACGCCGACCAGCCCCTACACGTCCGGCGAAGCGCAGCGCACATTGCAGTGGGTCCGCTCCGGTGGCACGCTGGTCTACGCCTCGGAGCAGGGCGACCCCGAGCTCGACCATGAGCTGGGCGTCGTCAGGCTGGGCGGATTCGTGACGACGGGAAACCAGCTTGCCAACCCGACGGTCGCCGGGGTCGGCCAGGTGGCCGGCGGCGGAATCGTAGATCCCGTCGACCCGACCGCCGAGCAGGTGCCCATCCTGAGGACCTCGCAGGGCCTCGCCACCGCTTACGTGGAGACGATTGCGGCCGGAACTGTGATCGTGCTCACGGACCCGCTCGTCCTCTGCAACGGATACCTGGAGAAGCAGGACAACGGGCGCTTCCTCGCGGACCTGCTGGGCGCCACCGGGCCTGGCGCTCCCGTGGTGTTCGACGAGTACCACCACGGCGTCGTCCTGAGCGACTTCGCTCCGCAGGCCTGGGTGACGACCCCATGGGGGGCCGCGATGCTGTGGCTCCTGGTCGCCGTCTTCGTGGGCCTTGTCCTTCACGGACGCAACTTCGGCCCGCTGATCGCGCGCCCGGAGGATGCGGGACGCTCAGACGCCGACTGGTCGGTGGCGGTGGGCCGGCTGCTGCGCAGATCGAGCGCGCGGGCGGTCACCCTCGGCCTTCTCGCCTCTGCGACCGAACGCGCCGTCGCATCGAGGACCGGGCTGCCGCTGCAGCCACGCGAGCGGTTCTGGAATGCTCTTTGGGTGCGCGCTCCCGAGCTGGCGGCCGAGCTGGCCGAGGCCGAGAACACCCTTCACAGCTCGTCGGCGAACGAAGCCGACCTCTTGAGCGCAGCCCAGCGGCTGCATCAAATCGCGCACCCGATGTCCGGCGTCTCGCCTCGCGTGCGATCCAAAGGGGCGGTTTGATGGCGGGCTCACCTGCGTCGGCGCCGGATTTCTACGCGCGTTTCCAGGAGCAGCTCGCCAAGGCGGTGGTCGGTCAGGAGCACGCCATCCGCCTGTGCGCCATCGCCCTTGTCGCCCAGGGACACGTTCTGCTGGAAGGCGTCCCGGGCACGGGCAAGACGCTGCTCGCCAAGTCGATCGCGCGTGCGTTGGCGCTCGACTACGGGCGCATACAGTTCACTCCCGACCTGATGCCGGCCGACATCGTAGGCACCTCCGTCTACGACCTGTCGAGCCGCAGCTTTGCCTTGCGCCGCGGGCCGATCTTCACCAACGTGCTGCTTGCCGACGAGATCAACCGCGCCCCCGCGAAGGTGCAGTCGGCGCTCCTGGAGGCGATGGAGGAGCACGGAGTGACCCTGGAAGGCGAGCAGCTGGCGCTGCCGGACCCTTTCTTCGTGCTGGCCACGCAGAACCCGGTCGAGTACGAGGGCACGTATCCGCTGCCCGAGGCGCAGCAGGACCGCTTTCTGTTCAAGGTTCGGCTCGACTACCCGGCGCCGGCAGACGAGATGGAGGTCCTGCGCCGCTGGGAGTCGGGAATCGAGCTCCGCGACCCGGTGAAGGCCGGAGTCGAGCCGGTGCTCGGGCCGCAGGACATCGCCGCCTGCCGGTTGCAGGTGGCCAGGGTCGTCCTCGACGAGAAGATCAGGCGCTACGTGGTCGACCTTGCCACCGCCACCAGGACGGCGCCTGAGATCGCGCTGGGCGCGAGCACGCGGGCGGAGGTCCTGCTGATGCTGGCGGCGCGGGCATGTGCCGCCTTCGACGGCCAGGACTTCGTGACGCCCGACCACGTCAAGGGCCTGCTCGCCCCCGCGTTCCGCCACCGTCTCATCCTGCGGCCCGAGGCCGAGGTCGCCGGACAGACGCCCGATAGCGTGCTCGAGGCCGTGGCGAGCCGCATCGTCCCTCCGCGCTGAGACCTTGATCCGAGGGCTCGCGCCGCAGCCACGCCTCTTGTGGGCGATCACGATCGGCGCCGGGTTGATCGCTCTTTCGGCGGCCTCCCCGGTGCTCGGTTTCGTCGCGGTGCTCTACAACGTCGGCCTGGTCGTGGTCGCGGCCCGCGAGCTCGTGCTCTTGCCTGGTTCGGGCTACGCCGTTCGGCGCCTGATGCCGGAGCCGTTCTCGCTGGGCGAAAGCGAGGAGGTCGTCCTCGTGGTCGAAAACCCGGCCGCGGCCGGATTGCAGGCGAAGGTCGCCGACCATGCGCCTGCCGAGCTGAGTCCCGAACCGCGCGTGCTCTCGGGACGTTTCGACCGCGAAGGCCGGCTGCGCTTGAGCTACCACACGTCCTCGCCGAGGCGCGGCGCCTACAGGTTCGGCCCGGTCGACCTGCAGGTCGCACGCGACGAAGGCTGGTGGCGGCGGCAGGTGCGCGTGCCTCTTGCGCGCGAAGTGGCGGTGTTTCCCAACGTGGTTGCGATCAGGCGCGTCCAGCTCACGCTTCGCCGCGGGCTGCGCGCCATGGCCGGCATGCGTCGCGCTCGGCCGCCGGGCGCATCCACAGCGTTCGCCGGGCTGCGCGACTACGTGCGTGGCGATGATTTTCGCCGAGTGAGCTGGACGGCGACGGCGCGCCGGGACCATCCGGTGGTCGTGGAGGTCGAGGCCGAGCGTGGCCAGCAGGTGATGATCGCGCTCGACTGCGGGCGTCTGATGACCGCGCCGGCCGGCCACCTCGACAAGCTCGACCACGCGATCAACGCGGCGCTGATGCTGGCCTGGGTCGCACAGGCTTACGGAGATCGCGTGGGCCTGATGACCTTCGACGATCGGGTCACCGCCTTCGTCAAGCCCGAGCGCGGGAGCGTTCAGCTGCGACGCCTGACCGAGACCCTCTACAACGTCCGGGCGGAGTACGTCGAGCCGGATTTCGGCCACGCCATGACGCACCTGGCTTTGCGCGTCGGCCGGCGGTCGATGATCGTGCTGCTCACAGACATACAGGATCCCGAGGCGTCGAAAGAGCTGATGGCACACTGCCTTCGGCTTGCCGGGCGGCACCTCGTGCTCGTGGTCGCGATGTCGGACCCGGCCGTGCTGAGCGCGAGGGATGCAGCCATCACCACGTCGTCGCGCGCCTACGAGTGGGCCGCCGCCGAGCAGTTCGTCGCCAGCCGGCGCGAGAGCTTCGAGCTCCTGCGGCGGGGAGGAGTGTTAGGGCTGGACGTGGTCGCCGGGAGCCTCTCGCCGTCCCTGGTCGAGCGCTACCTCGAGCTGAAGGAGCGAGCGCTCTTGTGACCCGCCCGCTCTGTGCCGACCGCTGAGCAGGAGGTAGGAGTACAGGAGCAGCCCGGTGGTCAAGCCGATCGCCAGCTTGAGCGCGAAAGGAGCTCCCGACGGCGAGACGTTGCCTTCGATGGTGCCGGCTACCACCAGGAGCGGCGCCAGCCCGAGCAGGAGGATGAAGGCACGCCGCGCTGCGATCACGAGGGCGTCCGAGCGCTTGCGGTTGCCCGGCGACAGCAGCGCCCATCCCATGAGCAGGCCGCCTGCGCCCTGGGCCACCACGATCGACAGCTCGAGCACGCCATGGCCGATGACGAAATCGAAAAGGCCGCCGCTTAGGCCATACGCCTGGGTCAACCCGAACAGGCCGCCGAGGCTGATGCCGTTGGAGATCATCACGTAGATCACGGGCAATCCAAAAAGGACGCCAAACCCGAACGCGAGCATCGAGACCCAGATGTTGTTGGTCATGATCACGCCCGCCATTGCGACGCGCTCGCCGGATGGGATGTCGGTCCACAGCTGGTGGTGGCGGACCGAATCGATGAGCTGCGGCGGGACGATCGCATAGGCCGCGTCAGGGTTGGCCAGTACGACGAAATAGCTGATGAATGCCGGTACGAACATGAGAGCCGCGGCCGCCAGCAGGTATCGCCACGCGCCGCGGTAGGTGCTGGGCAGGGTCGCCACGTAGAACAGGCGGATCCGGCGCCAGTTCTCTCCGCCGCGTCGGTAGACGATCCCGTGGCCGCGGGCCACCAACCCGTTGAGGTAGCGGTGGATCGGCTCGCCCGGCCAGTCACGCTGCGCGCGGGCGAGGTCTGCGGTGGCGCGGCGATACAGCTCGGCCATCGTCAGCACCTGGGCCGGGGCCAGGCCGTTCAGGTTGCCCCCGCCGGCGCGGGCGAGCAGGTCCTCGAGGCGGTTCCAGTCGTCGCGGCGCAGGGCCACGAAGTCCTCGGCCCTCATGGAAGCAAAATAGCCTATGCAACAGCCGCTGCCCGACAGCGACCTGGTCGTGGCCACCCCCGAGCGTGTCTCTTTCGATTACCAGGTGGCAGGGCTCGGGACCCGCGCCGTCGCGCAGCTCGTGGACCTCGTCATCGTGGGCGGCATCCTGATGGCGGTCTACTTCGTAGCCCTGGCAGCCGAGCTGGCGAGCGCGGACGCGATCGCCACCTTGATCGCCGTGATCGGCAGCTTCGTGGTGGTCTTCGGCTACTTCTGGGTCAGCGAATCACTGTGGTCGGGGCAGACCATCGGCAAGAAGGTCTTCCGGCTCCGCGCCGTGGGCGACCGCGGCGAGCCGCTGACTTTCATGCAGGCGGGGATCCGCAACATCGTCCGGATCGTCGACTTCCTGCCGTACGCATACGGAATCGGCCTGGTCGTTCTTTTCGCCAACGGCAGGGGCAAGCGGCTGGGCGACCTGGCGGCGGGCACGGTCGTGGTCAAGGACTCGGACCGCGTGGGGCTCTGGCAGCTCCCGGGAGGAACGCCAGCGCCGCCGGCCGCGAACGGTCCTGGCGCCGCGCTTCCCGTCCCTCTGCCGCCGGCGCCGGTTTACACGCCGATCAGCGCGGCCGAGCTGGCGCTGCGACGCCTCGACCCCGAGCTGCGACGGTTCGTGACCTCGTATGGGCGCCGCCGTCCGCAGCTGAGCCTGCAGGTGCGCGCCGAGCTTGCCCACCAGGTGCAGCCGAGCCTGCGCGCGGCCGTGCCGGAAGTCTTCGCCGAGAGCGGGCCGCTGGCCGCGCTCGACCACCTGGCCGACCTCGAGAGCCAGTAGGCTGCCTGCGCAACCGTCAGAGCCAGACGTGCAGCTGCTCTGAGGTGAGGTTGCTGCCGCAGAGCGGTGTGGCGACGCGCCTCCCGGCCCACTCGGGGCTTCGCCGGGCGATCGCCGCCAGCCCGGCCGCGCCGGCCGGCTCGACCGCGAGCCCCGCCAGCGAGAAGAGCATGCGCATGGCCTCGAGGATCTCGGCGTCCGGAACGAGCATCACCTCGTCCACCGTGTGCCGCATGATCTCGAGCGCCTCCGGCACGGGCACGCGCACCGCGATGCCGTCGGCGATGGTGCCCGCGGGCGCGGAGATCGGATGGCCCTCCCGCCACGACCTCTCCATCGCGGGCGCCTCCGACGAGCAGACCGAGATCACTCTCGTCCGAGGCGACGCGTGCTTCAACCAGGCCCCGATGCCGTTGACGAGAGCGCCGTTGCCGAGCGGGACGAAGATGGCGTCCAGCGGGTTCGCCAGGCGGCCCAGCTCGACCGCGATCGTGCCGGCGCCTTCGGAGATCGGCCCGAGGAGGCCATCCTCGACATACCTCTCCCCGGAAGCCGATGCGCGTCGCTTGGCCGCATCCTTGGCGGCGTCGAAGTCCTCACCGTCAAGCACCACCTGGGCGCCGAACGCGCGCATGCGCTCGACCTTCAGCGCGTTGGCCGACCGCGACGCAAACACGGTGATCCTTCGCCCCGCCTTGCGGCAGGCGTACGCCATGCCCTGGCCGAAATTCCCGGCCGAGGCGCACACGATGCCGCCCGCTGCGTCGTCGCCGAGCCGCTGCACGAGATAGTCGGCGCCGCGACCTTTGAACGAGCGGATCGGGTTCACGAACTCCACCTTCAGCAGAGTCTCGACGTCGAGCCGCTCGCTGATCGGCTCGCAGACGAACTGGGGCGTTTCACGGAAGACGGGGTCGATCCGGCCCGCCGCGTCGGTGATGTTCTCGACCGAGATCGCGGCGTCCACGTCCGCGAGTGTATCTATCAATGGGACGCCGCCCCGGGGGTAGTCAGGCCGGCGTCCCTACGCTTGTCATACGAAACGACGCGACCCGGTAAAAGGCTACGGGCCTACTTGTAAAACCCCATCATGGGTGGGAGAGTAATCAGCCCCATGCCCAAGTCGACGGTCACGTTCGTGTGCACGGAATGCGGTGGCGAGAGCCTCCGCTGGGCCGGTCAGTGCCCGCATTGCCGGGCGTGGAACACGCTGCAGGAGTTCCAGGTCCGCAGAGCCGCCCCAGGTCGTGAAGCGGGCCCCGCGTCCCCTGGCGCCAGGCCGGTCCCGATCGGAGAGATCTCCACGGAATCGGCCCCCAGGATCGCGCTCGCTTGGGACGAGCTCAACCGGGTCCTCGGGGGCGGGATCGTATCGGGCAGCCTGGTCCTGATCGGTGGCGAGCCGGGCGTCGGCAAATCCACCTTGCTCATGCACGCCGCGGCGCAGGTCGCCGGTCGCTCCGGGGGCCAGGTCCTCTACGTCTCGGGCGAGGAGTCGGCCCAGCAGATCCGGATGCGGGCGGAGCGGCTGGGGGCCCTCGGGAGCGGGATCCTGCTGCTGGCCGAGAACGATCTCGACGTGATCTGCGAGGCGATCGGCTCTGTCAAGCCCCGGCTGGCGATCGTCGATTCGATCCAGACCGTGACCGACGCCGGCTTCGAAGGCAGCGCCGGCAGCGTGACCCAGGTCCGAGAGTCGGCGGGGCGCCTGATGCGGCTGGCCAAGGAGACCGGGGTTCCGATCTTCCTGATCGGCCACGTGACAAAAGAGGGTTCGATAGCCGGTCCGCGGGTCCTTGAGCATATCGTTGACGCCGTGCTGTACCTCGAAGGCGACCGCCGCCAGGAACTGCGCATCCTGCGGGCGATGAAGAACCGGTTCGGCTCCGCCGAGGAGATCGGTGTTTTCGCCATGGGGGAGGCCGGACTGGAACAGGTGACCGACCCCTCGGCCGCCCTGCTGGGGGAAGCGCCGCTGGCCGCTCCAGGCACTGCGGTGGTCGCAGCCCTGGAGGGCACTCGCCCGCTGCTGGTCGAGATCCAGAGCCTGGTCAACCAGACCGACAACGCCATGGTCCGCCGCATCGCCAACGGCATCGACATCAACCGCCTGCACATGATCTTGGCCGTGCTCGAGAAGCGGCTCGAGCACAAGTTCGGGAAATCGGACATCTTCGTCAACGTGGCGGGTGGGATCCGGGTCACGGAACCCGCCGCCGACTTGGGTCTTGCCCTGTCGATCGTCAGCAACCAGAACAACAGGCCCCTGCCGGACGGCCTGGTTGTGATCGGTGAGCTGGGTTTGGCAGGCGAGGTGCGTCGCGTGGGCCAGCTCGAGCGCCGCCTCCAGGAGGCGGCCAGGCACGGCCTCTCGCGCGCTTTAATTCCGGCCGGCGCGAAAGCCGGCCGGCCATCCGGTCTCGACGTGGTCGAGGTCCGGACCGTGGCGGAGGCCGTCTCCGCCGCATTTCCTTCACACATGAAGTCCGGCGCATTCATCAAGGAGGCCGGGCTTACGGTCTCTTGAGGAGGTAATCGTGAAGCGGTCCGAGTATCTCGCCCGATGGATCGGCGGGGGACTCGGAGTGATCGGTGGTTTTGCGCTCGGTTATTTCATGGTCCGCGGGATCGGGACGACCCGCCCCGGATTCATCATCATCGGGCTGACCACGCTGGAAGGTTTGATCTTCGCGTACCTCGGCACACCGTACGTGCTGGGAGGATGGCGTCGATTCAACTTCCGGCTGACGAGCACTCCGTTGCCCGACCTTTTGAGTGGGCTCCTGGGCATGGTCATCGGCCTCGTCATCGCGGTGCTCATTGGAGTCTTCGTCCGCGACCTCGTGGCCCCTTATGGCTACGCGCTGTCGGCGGTGCTGGCTCTGCTGCTAGCTGCGCAAGGCGCCTCGGTCGGCCTCACTCGCCGCGCCGAGCTGACGTCGCTCTTCTTTGGGGGTGCTCGTGACGAGCACGTCAATCGGATCCCCGCGGTCCTCCTGGATACGTCGGTGATCATCGACGGCCGGATCCTGGACATCGCCAAGACCGGCTTCGTCGACATGCCGCTGGTCATCCTGAGCTCGGTGCTGCGCGAGCTTCAGATGGTGGCGGACTCTGCCGACGCCACGCGGCGGCGCCGCGGTCGGCGCGGGCTCGACGTCCTGACCGACATGCAGAAAGATCCGTCGATCAAGCTCCAGGTGACCGAGGACGACGCGCCCCCGGGGACGGAGATCGACGCTCACCTGGTCAGGATGGCCAAACGCAAGCGCTGGGCGATCATGACCAACGACTTCAACCTCAACCGCATCGCGAGGCTGGAGGGCGTGATCGTCTTGAACCTCAACGAGCTCGCGCAGGCGATGCGTCCGGTGGCGATACCGGGTGAGGAGATCATCGTCACGGTCGCGCGGGAGGGCAAGGAGCCCGGACAGGGCGTCGGCAGCCTGGACGATGGCACGATGGTCGTGATCCAGAATGGGCGACGCCTGCTGAATCAGACCATCACGGCGGTCGTCACCTCGGTGATCCAGACCTCGGCCGGCCGGATGATCTTCGCCGAGCCCGCCGGCATGGACGTCCGGCGCGGCAACAACCGGGCCAAGCGCGAGGAGACCGCGTGACGGTCGGGGCGATCGTGGCGGCCGCGGGCTCGGGCTCGCGGCTCGGCCGCGGCAGCAAGGCTCTCGTACTGCTCAACGGGCGTACGACGCTGGCGCGAGTGCTCGAGCTGTTCCTCGCGCTCGACGAGGTCGACAAGATCGTCGTGGTCGGGCCACCGAGCCGGCTCGTGAACGCGGAGCGCGAGGTCGAGGCCATGCACCCCCGCAAGCCGGTGGTCGTGAAGGCAGGAGGGGAGAGCCGGCAGGCGTCCGTGCGGGCAGGGCTGGCGGCGCTCGGCGATTGCGATTTTGTGCTGGTCCACGACGCCGCACGGCCGCTGGCGACCGCAACGCTCGTTCGGCGCGTGCTGGCCGCGGCGATGGAGTCCGGGGCGGCATTCCCCGCCCTCGCCCCACGCGATGCGGTGAAGAGAGTCGAAGGCAACCGGCTCGTCGAGAGCCTCGACCGATCGCGCATCGTGCTCGCCCAGACACCCCAGGCTTTTTCTTACGAGCTGCTCGCACGCGCTCACCGCGAGGCGGCCGACGCGGGACTGGTCGGAGACGACGATGCGCAGCTCGTCGCCGCGACCGGCCACGAGGTCACGGTGGTGGAGGGCGAGCCCGCCAACATCAAGCTGACCACGCCCGAGGACCTCGAGTTGGTGGAGGCGCTGATTCGAGAGCAGGAAGCCGCGGCTCGGTGAGGGTAGGGATCGGGTACGACGTCCACCCGCTCGTGGCCGGACGGGCGCTGATCATCGGCGGCGTCCGCCTCGAGCATCCGACAGGGCTCGACGGGCACTCGGATGCGGACGTTCTCACGCATGCGGTGATCGATGCGCTGCTCGGAGCTGCGGGCCTCGGTGACATCGGAAGGCTGTTTCCGGCAGGCGACTCGAGGTTCAAGGATGCCTCCAGCCTCGAGCTGCTGGTCACCACGGCTGAGACCGTGCGCGCGACCGGTTACAGGATCCTCAACGTCGACAGCACCGTGATCGCGCAGGAGCCGCGGCTTGGACCGCACCTTCACGAGATGGCGCAGAAGCTGTCGACCGCGATGAAGGTCAACCTCGGCCACGTGAACGTGAAGGCGACGTCGCCCGAAGGGCTGGGCGCGCTCGGTCGTGCCGGCGGCATTGCGGCTCAGGCGATCGCTCTGATCGATTAAGCGCCGCCGATCCTGCCCACCGTCGCCAGCCGCAAATCCCGGACACTTATTGCGTGCCGCTGCGCCTCCACAACACGCTGACCGGAGTCAAGGAAGAGTTCGTCCCATTGGAGACGGGGCACGTCCGCATGTACACCTGCGGTCCGACCGTGTGGAACTTCGCGCACGTCGGCAATCTCCGCGCCTTTCTGTTTTACGACCTCATCCGCCGCCATCTCCAGGTGTCCGGCTACAGCGTGTCGCACGTGATGAACCTCACCGACATCGACGACCGGATCCTCGACCAGGCCACGCATGCGGGTATGAGCATCGCGGACTACGTCAAGCCCTACGTCGCAGCCTTCTTCGATGACATGGCCTCGCTTCGCGCCCAACCGGCGGAGCACTATCCGCGCGCGACGGAACACATCCCCGAGATGGTCGCCATGATCAGCCGCCTCCTCGAGCAGCAGAACGCCTATGTTGCCGACGGCGACGTGTACTTCCGCATCGCGAGCTTTCCCCGATACGGCGCCCTGTCGCACCTGGACCGCGGCGGCCTGCGGGCCGGCGCCCGAGTGGCCACGGACAAATACGACAAAGAATCGGTGAGCGACTTCGCCCTGTGGAAGAAAGCCCAACCGACGGACGATCAGCTGGGCGCCGCCTGGGACGCGCCGTTCGGCCGCGGCCGTCCCGGCTGGCACATCGAATGCTCAGCGATGAGCAAGCGCTACCTGGGCGACACGCTCGACATCCATGCGGGCGGAGTCGACCTGATGTTCCCTCACCACGAGAACGAGATCGCCCAGTCGGAGGCGGCCAACCACGAGACCCTCGCCCGCACGTGGCTGCACTCTGAGTACCTGAGCGACGCGACGGGGGAGAAGATGTCGAAGAGCGCCGGTGGTTTCACCACGTTGCGCGATCTCGAGCGGGACGGACACGATCCGGTCGCGGTCCGCTTCTTCCTGATCTCCAACGCCCACTACCGCTCACGGGTGCGCCTCAGCGCCGAGGCGCTGCATTCGGCCGCCGAGCAGGTGCGCCGCCTACGTGAGCTCGCCGGCAGGCTGACGAGAACCGAGCCGGCGACCGTCGACGACCCCGAGCTGCTGCGCAGGATTGGCGACGTGCGGGTCGCCTACCGCGCCGCCCTCGACGACGACCTCAACCTGCCCCAGGGGGTCGGACTTGTCTTCGAGCTCGCGCGCGCGGCCAACGCCGCGCTCGACGCGCTCCGCGTTGGGCACAAGGGGCTCGCAGCGCTGAGGGGGCTGCTCGACGAGGTCGATGCCCACCTCGACGTCATCCGCGGCGACGAGCACGGGCTCGCAGAAGAGGTGGAACGTCTGATCGCCGAGCGTGAGGAGTCGCGCAGGTCGCGCGACTTCCAGCGGGCGGACCAGATTCGCGATGAGCTGCGCCGGCGCGGGATCGCGCTTGAGGATTCGAAGGACGGCGTGAGGTGGCGCCGCGTGGCGACGCCGTGACTATCGGGGAAGGCCCTTCCTGACCTGTCCGGTCTTGGTGTCGTAGTAGTGGCGCGGGATGGTGGTGACGTTCTTGCCGAAGAGGACCAGCTCCACCGCATCGTCGCCCACGCCCTGCTGGCTGTGAATGTCGCGCGGCGGGTCGAGCCACGTCACGAACGAACCGGGCTCGAGCACCTTCTCGTAGAGGACCCTCAGGCGACCGCCGTCTTCGAGCTCCCAGTGCCGGTAGCGGTCCCGGCCCTTGACGACACAGGCGACGCCCCACGAGCTGTGGTCGTGGACCGGCGTTTCTTCGTGCGGCGAGAAGTGCGCCAGCATCAACGTCAAGCCGTCGGGGTCGGTCTGCAGCAGCGTAAAGCTGGAATCACCACCGTGGAGAGCGAGCATCTCGCGCTCCTGGATGAACCCGGGCCCGCTCGACGACTGCGCGAGCAACTGTCCGACGCCGCGCAGGCTGTCCTCGGTCACGCCGCCCGAGAGCATCGACCTTGCCTCCGCCATGAACGCTGCCACGCTGACCGTCTCGCGCACGCGGTCAGCATAGCCGTCAGGCTTTAGGTGATGAGACCGACCCGAAACGCCCCTGCGACGGTCCTGATCCACGGCCGAAACGCAGTGCTCGAGGCCGCGCGCGCGGGCCGGGTCTTGAAGGTCTATCAAGCGTCGGGGCTCGGTCATGACCCACGCCTGGACGAGCTCGCGCGCCTGACGCGCATCGAGGTCGTGCCCGCGGAACGCCTCGACGTACTGGCGCCTGGCGTCCACCAGGGTGTCGCGGCCGAGCTGAAGCCGAGGCGCGAATGGACGCTCAAGGAGCTGCTGGACACCAAGCCTTCTCTGCTGGTGGCCCTCGACTCGATCATGGATCCACAGAACCTCGGCGCCATCCTGCGGAGCGCTGAGGTGGCGGGCAGCGATGGCGCGATCGTGCCCGAGCATCGCAGCGCGCCCCTTTCTGCCGTCGCGGTCAAGGCCAGCTCGGGGGCGACGGAGCTGCTGCGGATCGCGAAGGTCTCGGGCATGCCTTCTGCCATCGCAGAGGTCAAGCGCTCCGGCGTCTGGTGCGTGGCACTTGATCCCCGAGGCGAGATGCCGGCGTGGGAGTTCGACTTCAGGCAGGACGTGTGCCTGGTGGTCGGCAGCGAGGGCGAAGGTGTGCACCGCCTCGTCAAGGAGCGCTGCGACGCCAGGGTCAAATTGCCGGTGGCTGGACACATCGCCAGCCTCAACGCCTCGGCCGCAGCCGCGGCGCTTCTCTACGAGGTCATGCGACAGCGATCCAAATAGCGCGCTCTAGACTGGTCGGCGATGCCTGACGCCGCCCTGGAGCTGCAGCGCGCCGCCGCGGACATCCCGCTCACGCGCGACGCGCGCGAGATCCTCGAGCAGGCGACCGAAGCGGCAGCGCAGCGCGGCGCGTCGCAGGCCGCGCCCGCCGACGTGCTCCAGGCGATGTTCAAGAGGCGAGGCAGCCTCGCGGTGGAAGCGATCACCGCGATGGGGCTCGATCCCAAGGCGATCGTCGCGGTCGTTGCGGAGGACGGCGCAGCCGCCCCGAGCCTCCCACTGCGCCAGCTGCTGGTCAACGCCAACCGCGAGGCCCAGGTGCTCGGCCACTACCAGGTCGACTCGATCCATCTCCTGCTCGCGATGCTGTACTCGGACTCGCCCGCCACGGCCCGCCCGCTTCAGAACGCCGGCGTGACGATGTACGACCTTCGCCGGCATCTGCAGGTAGGGTCCAGGCCCGACTTCCTGCCGGGTGAGTCAGACCGCGCGCAGGCGGGCCGCACCGCGCCCGAGAGAAACCGCACGGGGGACGTGCCCCGCGCAGCCGCCGCTCTCAGGCGAAAGCCGCTGCCCTCGCTGCGCGGCGTGTTGACGGTGAGCCCTGTCTTCTTCGGCCTTCTTGCCGCGACTTTGCTGTCAGGCGTGATCCTCGCCGTCGGGATCGTCCCCGGCCTGGACGGCCCGATGACGATCCTTTTCGTGACCGCCGGCTGGATCACGTCCCTGTGCATCCATGAGTTTGGCCACGCGTTGGTCGCCTATCTTGGCGGTGACCGCGCCATGGCCACCTCGGGCTACCTCACGCTGAACCCTCTGCGCTACACCAACGTTCTGCTGAGCCTCGTGATGCCGATCATCTTCCTGCTGCTGGGGGGCATCGGCCTTCCCGGCGGCGCCGTGTACATCAACCACTCCGTGATTCGCAGCAAAGCCTGGGATTCCGCGGTCTCGGTGGCGGGCCCGGTCGGCACCTTGCTGTGCGGGCTGATCGTGGCCGCCCCATTCTTCCTTCCCGGCCTGAGCTCGACGCTGCTCGGCCGGCTGGAGTTTTACGAGGCGCTCGCCTTCCTCGCTTTCATCGAAGCGATCGCGCTCGTGCTCAACCTGCTGCCGATCCCGGGCCTCGACGGGTTCGGGATCCTGAGACCGTGGCTCCCGTATTCGGTCCAGGACTACGCCGTGCGATTCGGCCAGATGGCGATCATCGGCGTCTTCATCGTGCTGTGGTTCGTGCCCACCGTCTCCCACGCATTCTTCGGCGCCGTCCTGCAGCTCACCGACCTCACCGGGATACCCCGGGTCCTGATCGCGTACGGCCAGGCCCACATGCAGCTGCGCTGATGGAGCGTGTCGTCGTGGACGGCTACAACGTCATCCACGCCTGGAGCTCGCTCAAGAAGCTCATGACCGATGCGTCCCTCGAGGCGGCGCGCGACAAGCTGATCGACCGCCTTTCGGTCCTCGGCATGATCGCCGGCGCGGAGGTGACGGTCGTTTTCGACGCGCATCACTCGGCGGCGCGTTCCAACTCCGAGTCGCTCGTGGAGGGTGTGCACGTGCTGTTCACCCGCAAGGGCCATTCGGCCGACCACGCTATCGAGCGGATCGCGTATGCGGCCAGCCAGGTCGACGACATCATCACAGTGGCGACCTCGGACCGGTTTCAGCGCGACCTGGTCCGTGGCATGGGCGGCGCCGTAATCAGCGCGGAGGAGCTCGAACGCCGCGTTCTGGACGCGGAGGAAGAGATGGGCCGTCGCATCCAGAGGTACTCGAAGTGAGCGCGGTGCGCCGAACCCGCATCGTCTGCACCATCGGGCCGTCGAGCGCATCTGCGGGAGTGCTCCGCTCGATGGTCCAGGCGGGGATGGACGTGGCCAGGTTGAACTTCTCCCACGGCGACCCGGACACCCACCGCCGCGCGGCAGAATCGGTGCGCGAAGCGGCCACGGCTGTGGGGCGACCGGTGGCCCTGCTCGGCGACCTTCAGGGTCCGAAGATTCGCACCGGTGCGCTCGAGTCGTCCTTTCAAAGGCTCGTGCGGGGGCGCCGGGTCGCCATCGTCCCTCAGCACCGGCCCCAGGCGGGCGAGGCGCCCGCAGGCCCCCTCGACCAGATCGAGGTCAGCCACCGCGAGCTGGTCGACGCCCTCGAGGTGGGGGACAGCGTGCTCCTCGATGACGGCCGCATCGAGCTCATCGTCCGCGGCGTCGCACCGGGGCGCGCCGAATGCTCGGTGCGTCGCGGGGGCCTGCTGGGAGAGCGAAAGGGGGTGAGCGTGCCAGGGCGCCCGCTGCCGCTGCCGGCGCTCACCGAGAAGGACATCGAGGACCTCAAGCTCGCAGTCGAGCTCGACGTCGACTATATCGCGCTGTCTTTCGTGCGGCGACCTGAGGACGTGCTCGTCTGCCAGGAGCACCTCGCCGGGCTTGGCTCAAGGGCGCCGGTCATCGCCAAGCTCGAGAAGCTCGAGGCCATCAGGCAGCTGAGCAAGATCCTGGAGGTGGCCGACGCGGTCATGGTGGCGCGCGGCGACCTTGGCGTGGAGCTGAAGCTTGGAGACCTGCCGGCGGTCCAGAAGGATGTGATCGATCGCGCCAACCGTGCTGGCGTCCCGGTGATCACGGCGACCGAGATGCTGGAGTCGATGGTCACCTCCAACCGGCCGACGCGAGCCGAGGCTTCCGACGTCGCGAACGCCATCTGGGACGGCACCGATGCGGTCATGCTCTCCCAGGAGACGTCGGTCGGGGCGCACCCGGTCGAGGCGGTGCGGGCCATGGCGACGATCTGCATCTCCGCCCAGAGGCATCCCGCCTTCGAGCGCGCGCGCCAGGTCTGGCGCGAGCCTGGCGAGGTGGGGAGCGCCATCGCCCACGCGGCCGCCACCACCGCGGACGAGATCGGCGCTCGGGTGATCATCGCCTTCACCGAGTCGGGAAAGACCGCCCTGCGCTGCAGCAAAGCCCGGCCGCGGGTGCCGGTGGTCGCGGCCAGCCCGCACGAGCGGGTGCTGCGGCGGACCGCCTTGTATTCGGGCGTGATCCCGCTGTTGGTCAGCCCCGGCCGCGACACCGACCAGATGTTCTCCAACGCCACCAAAGCCGCTCTCGAAAGCGGGCTGGTGAAGCCGGGAGACCGGGTCGTCGTGGTGGCGGGGGTGCCCGTCGGCCGGCCGGGCCAGACCAACCTTCTGAAGGTGGAGACCGTCTAAGCCGGCTTAAGCAGCCTCCGGGCATCCAAAATTAGGATGTGCCCGCTTCCCAAGGCCTGCTCGGACGCATTCAGAGGGCCAACGACGACGCCTCGCGGCGATTCGGCCCTCACACCTCCGAGGTCGAGGCCTTCATCCACGCTGTGGCACAGCTGACCCCCTGGCAATGGCGGCAGGTGCTGGCCGTGAGGCGCCTGGTCACGTCGGTGTCCAAGGAGGGAACGGGGGAGCCGTCCGATTCGGCGCAGTCGATCCAGGCCGCCATCAGGAGCAGCGACGCCCGTATCTCCGAACCGATGGCGAGGGCGGGTGAGGTCCTGTTCGACACCCTGGCCAAGAAGAGCGATGAGAAGCAGGTGGCGGCGTGGCAGGCCGTGTCGGCCCTGGTCATGCGGTCGCACCTCCCGGCGCTGAAGTTTGCGGCCCACTACGCACCCTTTGCGACCTTCATCCCGGCTTCGGGGGCCGATGTGCTGGACCCGAGGTCACGCCGGTTCGTCGAAGCGATCGAAGGCCTGACCAAGGAGCAGTGCGAAGCGCTGGCTCACAGGTGGCGAATCGACCCGATTGCCTCGCGCGCGCTCCTGCAAGGGGTGACGAAGAACCGGCAAGTCAAAAGCGAGGAGGCGGCGGCGATGGCCGCGCTGACCGTCATCCCGGCCCACCTCCCGGGCGACGCCGGCTGGTTTGCGGTGCGCACCGCGGTCCACGGCGGCCGGGTCCTCGGCTCGCTGGGTGAGCTGTCGCAGGAGCAGATCGCCGAGCTGTGGGCGCCGCTAGAGGGCGCGATCCCGTTCGAATCCCTCGATAAGGGCGAGCTTGTGCCGGCCGCGGAGCGGGTCCATGCGGTCGTGAGCGGCGCCATCAAGTCGCTCAAGGGGCCGCGTGCGGCGCCCCGCCTCCCGGCCGCGCCCGCCGTCAAGGCGCCGGCCCCCTACGGGTCGAACGGCGCGGAGGTGGCGGCGTTCATCAAGGGGGTCACCGAGATGACGCCGATCCAGTGGCTGCGCGTGCTCGACCGCCGCAAGCTCGTCGCCAGTATCACGCGGGAGGGCAGCGCGGAGCCGGCCGGGGTCGTCAGGTCGATCCTGGCCGCCATCGAAGGCACGCGCGAGCTCGACACCTTCACCCGCTGCCGCGCGTTCGCCGCCGTCGAGCGTGCGGGGCTTGCCGCGGAGGCGCACGGCCACCTGACCCGCGAGCAGGTGGACCAGATGTACGCGCCATTCGCCGAGGCGATCCCGCTGCAGCACCTGAACGGCGGCGGATTCGCCCACAAGGTCGCCGGTCTGGGCAAATCCGATTGGGAGAAGGTGGCCGCGGAGGCTCCCGAGGCGAACGAGGAGGCCGTCGCCCCGCTGGTCAACGCGGGCGCGGCGCTGATCGATTTCTTCGGTGGCCGCTCCGACGACGAGGCGGTGGCGACGTGGCACGCGGTGTCGGCCCTGGTCCGCCGCCACCAGCTGACGGCGATCAAGTTCGCAGCCTCTTACGCGCCATTCTCGTCCGCGATCCCCGTGACGAACCCGAGGTCTCTCGGAGCGATGGTCTCTCGCTACGTGACCGCGATCGGCCGCCTCGGCGCCAGCCAGTGCGCGGTCCTGTCGCAACCCTGGCAGATCAGCGACGACCTCTCGAACGCACTGTCGAAAGCGCTGGCCGACGGCAGCGCGCGCCCGGCGGAGGAGTCTGCGGCCCTGGCTGCGGTGGTAACGGTCCCGATGCGGCTGTCGGGCAGTGATGGGTGGGCGGCGGTCAAGACCGCCGCGTTCGGCGGACGCGTCATCGCGTCGCGCAACAAGCTGACCCCGGAACAGCTGGAATCGTTGTGGAAACCGATCCAGCAGGCGATCCCGCTGGCGTCGTTGGGGGCGCCGGCCCGGCCGCGCCGCTGAGAGGCGGATGGAACAGCCGGCTTCGCCGATCGCTTAGATTCAAAGACGTGTCAAAGAAGAAAGTGACGAAGAAGCCGGCCCCTCGGAGCAGGACTCGCTCCAAGCCCCAAAGCCCCAAGTTCGAGCGCGTGCTCGTCGTGTCCGCACACCCCGACGACCCCGATTTCGGCGCCGGCGGCTCGATTGCACGGCTTGCCGACAACGGGGCTCGGGTCACATACGTCATCGTCACCGACGGCTCGCAGGGCGGGGAGGACCCCAAGCAGAAGGACGCCGACCTGGTTTCGATCCGCCAGAAGGAGCAGCGTGCCGCGGCCAGGGTGCTTGGCGTCAAGAAGGTCGAGTTCCTCGGCTACAAGGACGGCCACCTGTCCCCGGACCTGAAGCTCAGGCACGACATCGTCCGCATGATCCGCAAGCACAGGCCGGAGCTAGTGATCACCCACCTCCCGGGCCGCGTGCTGGACGCGCCGATGGGCGGGTCTCACCCCGACCACCTCGCCGTGGGTGAGGCGACCATGGCCGCCGTGTACCCGGACTCACGCAACCCGCGCGCCTTCCGCTCGCTGCTCAAAGAAGGGCTGGAGCCGCACGAGGTCAAGGAGGTCTGGATCCCGTTCTGGACATCCGGCGACTACCTGGTCGACATCAGCTCGACCCTCGACCGCAAGATCCAGGCGCTCCGCAAGCACAAGAGCCAGGTCGCCAAGCCGGGTCGCGAATGGGACTTCGAGAAGTTCATGCGCAAGCGTCATTCCGAGGTGGGGAAGCGCGGCGGCTACCGCTACGCTGAGTCCTTCAAGAGGATCACGGTCTAGCTCTAGGCGGCCTCTGCTCGCTCCCCGACCAGCCCATGCGAATGGAGGGTTGACGGCCCGGTCAACGGCACGGCGACTGAATGTGTGCTGTGTGACAGGCTGATTCCGGACACGCATTTGAACGCATGATGGCAGCGCCTTTGAGCGCGGGTCGGGGACAAAAGGTCTTCCCGTGGGCGGCGGCGGCGACCCTGGTGACGGTGGTCGGATTTGTCGCGTGGGTGACGTTTCGAGTGGGCGGGGACAGCGTCACCATAGCGGTCGACGACATGGGCGAGGCCGTCGCGGCGTTCATCGCCCTCGCCTGCTGCGCGGTGGCCGCCAGGCGAAACCGCGGCCGTCAGCGGCTCGGTTGGGCGCTGCTCTCGGCTTCTGCCGCCACCTGGGGCGCCGGAGAGGTGGTCTGGTCCGTGTACCAGGTCGGACTGGGCATAGCCGTGCCTTTTCCTTCGGCGGCCGACGTAGGCTTCCTCGGCGCAATACCGCTCGCCGCGGCGGGGATCCTGTGTTTCTTCTCAACCCCACGCGGCACTTCCACACGGCTGCGGCTGTGGCTCGACGGTGCGATCGTCCTTCTTGCGTTGTTCTTCGTCTCGTGGACGCTGGGTTTAAAGACGGTTTACGAGAACGCCGGGGACCCGCTCCTGCTGAGGGCGATCGATCTCGCGTACCCCGTCAGTGACATCCTCATCGGAACCATCCTGGTGCTCGCCATCCGCCGGGCGACCGATGAAGCCCAGGGCAGAATGCTCCTACTCCTCGGAGGGCTGATGGCCAACTCCGTGGCCGACAGCGCCTTTGCATTCCTGACCGGCAGCGGCGCCTACGGCGCCATCGGCAGCGTGCTCGATTCGGGCTGGGTGGCCGGTTACCTGATGATCGGCCTGGCGGCGCTCTGGCCGACTGGCCCCCCGCGCGCCGTGGTTGATGAGGACGCCATCGACGTCTGGCAGGTTGCCCTGCCCTGGTTGGCGATCCTTGGCGTTGGGCTGGTCGCCATCGGGATGGCGATCACCGGCAATCCGATCGGGCCCGTCCGGCTGGTCGTCCTTGGCATAATCGCGATCCTCGTCATGGCGAGCCAGGTGTACGCGCACAACGAATCCCAGTCGCTGCTGCTCAAGAGCCGCCTCTCAGCGAAGACCCTCAACGACATCATCCGCTACGCGCCGCTTGGGGTAGTGCGGATCGGGTTGGACATGCGGATCATCCAGGCCAACCCCCGATTCGCGGAGCTGCTGCGCAGGCCCGGCAGTGACCTCATCGGTCCGCCGCTGCCGTCCTATCTGCCCACCGCGCAGGCAGGGCGAACAGCCGACGAGTTCCGGGCGCTGGCCGACGGCTCGGCCGGCTCCGTCGACTCGGAAACCGAAGCCGTGCGCGGCGACGGAACCAGCATGTGGTTGCAGTGGAGCGCCACAGCGGTCCACAAGGCGGGTGGAGAGGTCGATTACTTCGTCGCCATGTTCAACGACACCACGGCCAGGCACGAGGCCGAGGTCGCGGCCGTGGCCAACATCAACGTTCTCGAACGGCTCAACCGCTTGAAGAGCGAGTTCCTGACGATGGTCAGCCACGAGTTCCGGACCGCACTGGTCGGGATCGAAGGGTTCAGTGAGCTGATGCGAGATGCGGAGAGCCTTGACGTACCCACGGTCAAGGGCTTCGCGACCGACATCAACAACGATGCGCGACGTCTGAGCGCGATGCTGGACAGGATGCTCGACCTGGATCGGATGCAGGGTGACGCGGTCGAGATTCACGTCGTGCCTATCAACCCGGGGGCGGCCGTGAGCGATGCGGTCGCGCGTGCGAGGTTGCTTGGCGGCGCGCACTCGATCACGATCGACGTGTCACCTGATCTCCCGTGGATCGCTGGTGATCCGGCGAGGATCGCCGAGCTACTCCGGATCCTCCTCGACAACGCCATCAAGTACTCCCCCCAAGGCGGAGAGATCGCGGTCTGCGGCCGCGCCGGCCCTGGTCAGGTGTTGATCAGCGTCAAAGACCACGGCGCCGGCATGCCGCTGGCCTTCGACGACCAGCTGTTCACCAGCTACCAGTGGAGTGCGAACAACCCGACGACCAAGGTCATCGGGACGGGGCTGGGGCTTCCGATGGCTCGCCAGATCGTCGAGATGCACGGCGGCCGGATCTGGTTCGAGAGCAAGTTGGGACTGGGATCCGAGTTCCACTTCTCGCTGCCGGCTCAAACCAAGAGCACGGCTCCCCCGGGGCTCGCGCCCAAGGCTCCAGTCGCCGCTTGAAGGCGCGACGGCCGGTCTAGCGTTCGATGTCGGCGAGCGAGCTCCAGACGTCGATCTTGGTGCGCACTCGCCGCAGCACCTCGTCCATGAAACCGGTGGTGGACGCCTGCCCGCCGAGGTCGGCGGTCCGCACGCCGTCTGAGACCGTCTCCAGGGCGGACTCGTAGATGGCGCGCGAGGCGGTGCGCGGCCGGTCGCCGGGCATATAGCCCAGGAGCGAGGCAACCGCCAGGATCATGGCCATGGGGTTGGCCACGTTCTTGCCCTGCAGCGCCGGAGCCGTCCCGTGTGGAGCCTCGGTCATCGCGACCGTCACGGCGCCTGCGTCGTCGAATGCGAGCAGGGTCGATTCCGCGCCCGCGATGGTCCCGAACATCTGCATCACCAGGTCGGACAGGGTGTCGCCGTCGCGGTTCAACGCGGGGATCACGAGCGACTCACCGGTGGTGGCCAGGAGCAGGGCGTAGGTGGCGTCGATCAGCTGGGGGTTGTACCGGACCTCGGGGTGACGCTCCGCCGCGGCGTCCAGCTCTTCCTTGAACATCCCTTCGTACACCGGGCTCACGGTGAACTTGGGGCCGCCGAAGACCTGGGCCTCGATCCGCTTGGCGTGGTTGAAGGCGTACTCGGCGACGATGCGGCAGGTCCGGCGGCTGATCTTCTCGGTGCGGTACGCCCACTCGTCGAGCGCGTGGCCCTCTCTCCACTCTTTGGCCCCGTAGGCATCGTCGACGGCCATGCGGATCACGGAGATGGGGGCGTGCACGCCGGCCAGCGGCCTGACGCCTGGGATGCGACGCCCGGTGCGGACGATGACCCGGCCGTCGATCTGCTTCCTCAGGATCGCATTGGGGCTGCCGACGTCGCCCGCCCCTTCGGGGGTCACGGTCGCCGCCTTGATGCCGAAACCGCAGTCGCGCAGCGCCTCGGCGGCGTCCAGAACCACCTGGTTGCGCGTCTTGCGCCGCTTGTCGAGGGAGAGGTCGAAGTCGCGCCTTTCGATCCCCAGACCGAGCACGCCGGGCTCGAGGAGGCGCATGGCCTCCAGCAGCAGCTCTTCGCCGGTCTGGTCACCATGGAGAACGGCTACCGTCGGTGGGGCCCTCGATCGAATCATATGGCCCGGCCGAGGGCGGGGCACTGCCCACATAGGCCATCGCAGAGGCTGCCGGCCGGCGCTCTGCTACTATTGACAAAGGCCTAGGGAACCTAGGCTTTTTCTTTTCCACCCCCCAGCCAAAGAGACAGCTATGGAAGACATCATCACCCTCGCCTGCGGCGTCTGCAAGCGCCGCAACTACACGACCGTGAAGAACAAGAAGAACGATCCTGACCGGATCGAGATGAGCAAATACTGCAAGTGGTGCCACCAGCACACTGCGCACAAGGAGACCAAGTAGCCAGATGGCCGTCACAACCAGGCGTGCGGAGCAACCGGCGGCGGGTTTCACGCCCCTGCGGTTCCTGCGCGAGGTTTACGAGGAGCTTCGCAAGGTCGTGTGGCCCACGGCGGGGGAGCTCTACCGCTACACGCTGATCGTGATCTTCACCGTGATCCTGCTCGGGGCGTTCATCGGCGGCACCGACTATCTCCTGGGTGAGTTCGCCAAACGCGTGATCTACAGCGGAGGCCCCTAATGGCTGTCGAAAAGAGTGCCGCGCCTCCCGAACAGGACGCCCAGTGGTACGTGGTCCACGCTTACTCGGGCCACGAGGAGAAGGTCAAGAAGAACCTCGAGAAGAGGATCGAGTCCATGGACATGCAGGACAAGATTCTCCAGGTGCTCGTCCCCATGGAGGACGAGATCGAGATCAAGGACGGCAAGCGCCGGCACGTTCAGAAGCGGATCTTCCCGGGCTACATCCTGGTCCGGATGGTCATGTCGAACGAGTCGTGGTTCGTGGTCCGCAACACGCCGGGCGTGACGAGCTTCGTCGGGTCCGCGAACAGCCCGGTGCCCCTCCAGGAAAAAGAGGTCCGAGCGATCCAGAAGCAGATGAAGCAGGAAGCGCCCAAGATCCGCGTCGAGTTCCAGGTGGGCGAGTCGGTGCGCGTGGTCGATGGACCGTTCACGGACTTCCACGGCAAGGTGGACGAGATCAACCCCGAGA
>DATKSS010000023.1:0-27603 GCA_035531515.1 Candidatus Dormiibacterota bacterium
GACGCCCCAGACGGTCTGGATGCTCGGGTCGGTGATGCCCGCCGTCGCCAGCTTCTCGCGCAGCTGCTGCACGTGCACGTCGACGGTCCTGGTGTAGCCGGGAAAGTCGTATCCCCAAACCAAATCGAGCAGCTCGCTGCGTTGGAACACACGTCCCGGGTGGCGCGCCAGCAGCGCGAGCAGGTCGAATTCCTTGGGCCGAAGCTGCACCCTGGCCTTGCCGTGCCGGACCTCGTGGCGCTCCAAGTCGACCTCGAGCTTGCCCGCACGGATCAGCTTGGGCTGGTCCGGCTCGATCTTGGCCCGGCGCAGCAGCGCCTTGGCCCGCGCGACCAGCTCCTGCGGGTGAAACGGCTTGGTCAGGTAGTCGTCCGCCCCCACCTCGAGGCCGACCACCTTGTCAGTGACGTCGTCGCGGGCGGTGAGCATGATGATCGGCACCTGGCTCTGCTTGCGGATCTCCTTGCAGATGGTCAGCCCGTCGGTGCCGGGCAACATGATGTCGAGGATCACGAGGTCGGGCTTGAGCTGGCCGAACCGCGCCACGGCCTGCGCCCCATCCCCCACTCCTTCGACCTCGTAGCCCTCTCGGGTCAGGTACAACCGGGCCAGCTCGACGATGTGGTCTTCGTCATCGACCACCAGGATCTTGGAGCTCATCGAGGCGCCCATAGCGTCAATAGATCACGCCGGCGTCAGACAAATGTCGCGACGACATGAGGGAAATGTAAACGCCATCATCGACCAATCAGTTTCGATCGACCGCGTCGAGCTCGTGCGCTAGCCCGGCGATTGACCCCGATCATGACCTGCCCGACCCCAGGTTCGATCTTGGCCAACCCGCGGAGCCGGTTTCTCACGTACTCCCAGTCCATCGTCCCGTAATTGGTGAGCGCAATCTCGAGTGCTCCCTGGAAGCTCGTGTCTTCCCTTGGATATGATGCCGTCGCTTGCCGGAGGCGGTCCAGGTAGAGGTCTTCGCAGCTGATCAGCAGTATCGAGACACCGCCAACCGTCAGGGCGGACGTCCTTTGGATTTCGTCTCCGGGATCTGGGAACTCCACCGCAACCGGCAGGTCGGTTCGAACCCAGTGCCGACCCCGCTTGACCAAGCCCACTTGGCGAAGTGTTTCGACGTCATGGTCCGAAGGTCGCGGGCACAGGTCGAGGTCTGTCGGATGGTATTCGCCGCCGGCCCAGTACTCCTCAGCCGTACCCCCAACCACGATTGGCTTCGTATCCAGCAGCAGCGTCATGGCTGCAGCCAGCATCAATCGCTGGCCCAGTCCCGACCGCAGCTTCGGGATTCGGCCCAGGAGCCGTTCAGCGCGCTGCTGCTCGGGAGAGAGTGCTCTTGCCAAGTGGATGTCTCAAGCGAGCGAAGTGCTCGCGATCGAGGCCCGCCCTTTCCAGTAATTCCGCCTCGACGGGGGAAGGATTTCTATCCCAGGGGTTGAAGCGGCCTGGACCGAGCACCGACCGGACCAGGGCCCGACGGGCGGCGGCCGACATCCGCTTAGGGTTTACCACCCCAAGTTGCAAATTGATCGGCTCTCCAGTCGCTCGCGCCCACCTCTCAATGAAGTCAATGCTGGGCATGCGGTAGCCGGCTTCTGCCCGTGCGATGGCAGGCTGAGTAGTAGCCATGGCCATCGCAAGCTGTGCCTGTGTCTGGCCCGCCCGCTGCCTGGCGGCGGCCAAGATGAGTCCGATTTCGGCTTTGGTCACAATTGCAATTATACCCAATTGGGTATATCCAAGCGAGGTGCGGTTGGAGCGGATCGAGATTGGCTACCTGCTGGCCTTGGCCGCCCGCGCCCCCGAGCGCTTGCCGTCGTCCGAGCGCAGCACGAGCTTGATCGGGTTGCCGGCCAGCCCGAATCGTTCCCGGATCTGGTTCTCCAGGTAGCGGCGGTAGGAGAAGTGGAGCAGGCCGGTGTCGTTCACGAACAGCACGACGGTGGGCGCTTCGGTCCCGGCCTGGGTCGCATAGCCCAGTTTCAGCCGGCGGCCCTTGTAGCTCGGCGGCGGATGCTGCAGGAAAGCCTCGCGCAGCAGCCGGTTGAGCTCGTTGGGCGCCATCTTGATCCGCCGCTGGCCGACCACCTCCAGCGCCGCCGGTATGACGCCGCCGATGCCCTCCCTGGTGAGGGCCGACACGGTGACCAGCGGCGCGTACGGGGCGAACTTGAAGGCGCTGCGCAGGACGAGGCGCCAGTGGGCGGGCTTGCGCTCGGCCGGCTCGACGAGGTCGATCTTGTTGACCACGATGATCAGGCCCTTCCCCGCCTCTAGCGCATACCCGGCCACGTGCTGGTCCTGGGCCAGAACGCCGGCCGACGCGTCGAGGACCAGCAGCACGGCGTCGGCGCGCTCCATCGCGTTGATGCCCCGCAGCAGGCTGTAGCGCTCGAGCCGGTCGCGGCTGGACGACTTGCGGCGGATACCGGCCGTGTCGATCAGCACGACCGGGATTCCGTCGTACATGAGCTCCGTGTCGGTCGGGTCTCGCGTGGTGCCCGGGACTTCGCTCACGAGCGCGCGCTCATCGCCGAGGAGAGCGTTGAGCAGAGACGACTTGCCGACGTTCGGCCGGCCCATGATCGCCAGCCGGTCCGCCTTCTCCTCCGCCACAGGGCCGGCCTGTTGGGGCGGCAGCGCCTCCACGATCCTGTCCAGGAGGTCGCCCACCCCCAGGCCGTGCTGCGCCGAGATGAGCGAAGGCTCGTCGAACCCGAGCTCGAGGATCTCGTGTGCGAAATGGCGCTCGCTCGGCGAGTCGGCCTTGTTGGCGGCGACGATCACGATGCGGTTGGAGCGGCGCAGCATCTGCGCGATGTCGCGGTCGATGGGCGACAGACCCTGCCTGACGTCGAGCAGCAGCAGGATGACGTTGGCCTGGTCGATGGCGATCTTGGTCTGCGCCTCGATCGCCGCGCGCGATTCGTCCTTCGCCGAATCCATGTCCAGGCCGGCCGTGTCGACCACGGTGAACTCCCGCCCGCGCCACTCCGCGACGCCGTACAGGCGGTCCCGGGTCAGCCCCGACTCAGGGTCGACGATCGCCTTGCGCCAGCCCAGGATGCGGTTGAACAGCGTCGATTTGCCCACGTTTGGGCGCCCCACGATGGCGACGATCGGCCTGGCCACCCGTCAATTAGACGTGTTCGGCGGCCTCGACCACAGCCAGACCGCCGCCAGGGCGCAGAGGACTGCGCCCCAGGCGAGCGCTGCGGCCGGGCTCACCAGCGTCCACAGCGCCCCCGCGACGACGCTCGAGACGAGGTCGCCGGCGCCGTTGACCCCGTTCAGCACCCCGTATGCGGTGCCGAGCCGCCGCTCTTCGACCAGGGAGCCCGAAAGCGAGCTCTCGACCGAGGTGACCACCGGCGCCTGCGCCCCCACCAGCAGGGCGAGCAGCCCCACCGCTACCCAACCGTGACCGGCCAGGCCGACCACGCAAGCCGCCGCGAACGTGGCGTAGGCCAACGCCAGGACCGGCGCCTTGCCAACCCTGTCCGCCGCCCAGCCGGCCGGAAACGAGACGGCCGTGCCCACCGCGTTGTGGGCGAGATAGAAGCCCACGGCGGCCGCCAGCGCCGCGGGGCGGCTGAGCTCCGGCTGGAGCATCTGGACGACCCGCAGCGTGAAGAAGGCGGTTGCGAAGTTGCCGGCTCCGAAGAGCGCCACGGGCAGCATGAGCCTCCACAACTGCGCCGGCAGGTGGAAGCTCGGCGCTGCGATGCCGGCGGGCTTGTCACGCGGGTCCCTGGTGACCAGGCCGAACAGAATCACGGCCAGCAAGCCCGGGATGACGGCCACCGCGAACACGGTGCGGAACCCGTGATGTGTCGACAGGAGCAGCAACGCGACGGCCGGTCCGATTAGCGCGCCGAGGGTATCCATCGCCTCGTGGAAGCCGAAAGCCTTGCCGAGATCGCCCTTTTCGACCGACCCGGCCAGCATGGCCGAGCGGATCGGCTGACGCAGGCCGCGTCCCATCCAGGCCAGCGCCCGCACCACGACGACCTGCGGCCAGCTCGCTACCGCCACCAGCAAGGCGAAGCCGAGGCCGGTCGCGCCGTACCCCCCGACCGCGAGGCCCTTTCGCCACGCGATGCGGTCGCTGTACCAGCCGCTCGCCACCTTGATGAGCGCCGACGAGCCGTCGGCCAGGCCCTCGACCAGCCCGACGACGAACGCCGGAGCGCCCAGGCCGGCCGTGATGAAGAGCGGAAGGACCGCCAGGACCATCTCGTAGTTGGCGTCCGCGGCCAGGTCGGTGATGCCGATGCCGAGCACGTTGCGGTTGAGCCACCGCTTCCGCGTGTGGGTCTGATCGCCGGCCGTCAGGCGATCTCCAGGGTCTCTGACCGGAAAGGCCCCCCGTCTTGGTCGGCGACGAAGGCGTTGGCGTCGACGGGCTTGCCGTCGTGCACGGCCACGATAAGGTAGACGTACCCCGCCCAGGCGCGCTCGGTGTCGAAGCGCGACGCCTGGGCCGGATGGTCGGGGTGGCTGTGGTAGTAGCCCACCATGTCGAGGCCGGCGGCATCGGCCTCGCGCTGGATCCGGATGTGGTCGCGCGGGTCGATCTCGTAGCGGTCCCGGGCGCGCTCGACCACGATGTTGCGGGCCCGCCTCACCTCGGTGACCGTGCCTTCGCCGCGCGGGCCGAGCATGATCCCGCAGATCTCGTGCGGGTAGCCCTCGGCACCGTGGGCTCGGATCTCGTCCATCGGCGCTTGCAGGATCCTCATCGGCGCTTGGCGCCGTATAGCCCGGTGGACAGGTAGCGATCTCCGGAGTCGGGAAAGACCGTGACCACGACGCCCTCGCGAATCGTGGCGGCGAGCTTTCGCACCGCCCAAAGGGCGGCGCCGCTCGAGTGGCCCACCAGCAGTCCTTCGGTGCGGGCCACGGTGCGTGCGATGTCGTACGCCGGCTCGGTCGGCGCGTACCACACCTCGTCGGCGAGGCGCGAGTCCCAGATGCCGGGCACGATCGAGGTGGGCAGGTGCTTCAGGCCTTCCAGGCCGTGAAATGAGTCCTCTGGCTGGACGGCGATGGTCTTGATCGAGGCGTCGTGCTCCTTGAGGCGGCGCGACGTGCCGACGAAGGTCCCGGTGGGGCCCAGGCCGGCGATGAAGTGGGTCAAGCGACCTGAGGTCTGCTCGAGGATCTCGACCGCGGTGCCCTCGTAGTGCGCGCGCCAGTTGGCGTCGTTGGAGTACTGGTCGGGGTAGAAGTAGGCGTCGGGGTCCAGCGCGACCAGGTCGCGCACCATCCGGATCGCGCCGTCCGAACCTTCTCCGGCGTCGCTGTAGACGATCTCCGCCCCGTAGGCGGTGACCAGGGCCTTGCGTTCCGCGCTCACGTTGCCAGGCATGACGAGCTTCACTCGATAGCCTTTGGCGGCGCCGACCAGCGCGTACGCGATGCCGGTGTTGCCCGACGTGGAATCGATGATCGTCTTGTCGTGCGTCAAAGCGCCTCTGCGTTCGCCGTCTTCGATCATCGACAGCGCCGCGCGGTCCTTGACCGAGCCCCCGGGGTTGAACCATTCGGCCTTGCCGTAGACCTCGACGCGCGGGAAGTCGCGCTCGAAAAGCCTCACGCGCAAAAGAGGTGTGTGGCCGACGAGCTTGGTGATGCCTGGGGTGACGAGCTTCTGAACCACTGTTAGGAAAGGATAGGAAGAGCGCTCAGCCGGCGAAGTGGACGGCCAGCACCGCCCCCAGGACGAACAACCCGGCGATCCCGTAGCCGATCAGCGACCTCCGGTACACCGTGCCGCCTTCCGGGGCGAGGATGTTGAGGATCGCCTTCCCGATCAAAAAGCCTCCCCCGAGCAGCGTGACCGAAGGACTCTTGGCCAGCACTCCGTACAGCAGGATGGCGCTGGCCAGCAAGACCTCGAACAGCTGCAGCAGCGTGTAGGCGGCCACGGCCTCTCAGCCGATCGCCTGCGCGAAGTCGCCGATGACGTCGTCGGCATCTTCGATGCCGACCGAGACGCGCACGGTGCCCGGCCCGACGCCGAGCTCCGCCCGCTCCTCCGCCGTCATCGATCGGTGCGATGTGATCTCCGGGTACGAGATCGTGGTCTCGACCCCTCCAAGGCTCGCGGCAAACGTGACCAGCTGGAGGCGGTCCATCATGCGCTGCACGGCCGCCCGCCCTCCCTCGAGGTCGAAGGCCATCATCCCCCCGGCGCCCTCAGGCAGCAAGCGGAGCGCCACCGCGCGGGAGGGCGAGCCCTCGAGCAGTGGATGATGCACACGCTCGACGCCGGGCATGGTCTGCATGGCGCGCGCCAGGGCAAGCGAGCTGTCGCTGTGGCGGCGCATCCGCAAATCGAGGGTGCGCAAGCCGCGCAGGGCAAGCCACGCTTCGAACGGCCCCAGGGGTGTCCCTGTCCGCACCGAGCGCGCGCGCGCGGCACCCATCACCTCAGTGCCGCCGACGATGACTCCCGCCACGAGGTCCGAATGGCCGCCCAGGTACTTGGTGGCGCTGTGCATCACGACAGTCGCTCCGAGCTCGAGCGGGCGGCAGAGGATCGGGCTGGCGAACGTGTTGTCGACCAGGAACGGGATCTGCCTCTCGCGAGCCATCGCGCCGATGGCCTCGAGGTCAGGCACGTGGCAAAGCGGGTTGGTGATGGTCTCGGCCAGCACCAGGCCGGCTCCTTCCATCGAGTTCGTCACGGCCTCGAGATCGCCGAAGTCGAGGAAATGCACCTCGTACCCCGCCGGCTCGAGGTCCTGGCGCAGGAGCGCGGCGGTCCCACCATAGAGCTCGCGGGTCGCCACGATCGTGGCCGGTCGGGGCGCGAGGGCGAGGATCGCCGTGTACAGGGCGGACATGCCCGACCCGGTGGCCACGCCGGCCTCGGCACCCTCCAGCAGGGCGACGGCGCGCTCGAGCATGTCGCGGTTGCTGTTGGAATTTCTTCCGTAGTAGTGACCTGGACGTTCCCCACGCGCGACGGCGTCGTAATCGTCGAGGTCCGTGAAGACGTGGACGGCGGCCGGGCTGAGATCAGGTGCGAGAGGGCTGCGCGCGACGAGCTCACGGCCCGAGTGGACGGCGCGGGTCGAAAGTCTCACCTCAGCCGGGAGCGGCCGGCATAGACGGCCGCATCACCGAGCTCGGCCTCGATGAAGAGCAGCCGGTTGTACTTGGCCACGCGCTCCGAGCGAGCCGGGGCGCCGGTCTTGATCATCCCGGCGCCGGTCGCGCCGGCGAGGTCGGCGATGGTCGTGTCCTCCGTCTCACCCGAGCGATGCGAGATGACCGAGCTGTAGCCGGCCTTGCGCGCGAGCTCGATCGCCTCCAGCGTCTCGGTCAGGGTGCCGATCTGGTTGACCTTGATCAGGATCGAGTTCGCCACCTTGCGGTCGATCCCTTCCTGCAAGCGCTTGACGTTGGTGACGAACAGGTCGTCTCCGACTAGCTGCACGCGCTCGCCGACCGTTGCGGTCAGCAGGCGCCAGCCATCCCAGTCGTCCTCGGCCATGCCGTCCTCGATCGAGACGATCGGGTAGCGGCCGATCCAGTCCTCGTACAGCTTGACCATGCCTGCTGCGTCCAGGGAGCGCCCCTCGCCCCTCAGCGTGTATTTGCCGTCCTTGTAGAACTCGCTGGCGGCGGGGTCGAGCGCGATCGCGACATCCGGTCCGGGCCTGTAGCCGGCCTTCTCGATCGCCTCGACAATGAGCTTGAGCGCGTCTTCGTTGGAACGAAGGCTCGGCGCGAAGCCTCCCTCGTCCCCCACTCCGGTGGCAAACCCCTGCGCCTTCAGCACGCCCTTCAGCGCGTGGTAGACCTCGGCCACGGCGCGCATCGCCTCGGCGAACCGCGAGGCGCCGACCGGGCACACCATGAACTCCTGCAGGTCGACCGAGGTGTCCGCATGCACGCCGCCGTTGAGGATGTTCGCCATCGGCAGCGGTAGGAGGCAGGCCTTTTCTCCGCCGAGGTGGCGGTAGAGCGGCACGCCCTCGACCTGGGCGGACGCGTGGGCGGCGGCCAGGGAGACGCCGAGGATGGCGTTGGCCCCGAGCCGCCCTTTGTTCGGCGTGCCGTCGAGCTCGATGAGCGCCGCGTCCAATCCCTTCTGGTCGCGGATGTCGAAGCCCCGCAGGCGCTCCGCGATCTCCCCGTTGACGTTGGCCACGGCCTTGGTCACGCCCTTTCCGCCGAAACGCTTGGGGTCGCCGTCGCGCAGCTCGACCGCCTCGTGCACACCGGTCGACGCGCCGGAGGGGACGATCGCCCTTCCCGTGCCGCGGTCCGTGTGCGCGGTCACCGCGATGGTCGGATTTCCCCGCGAATCCAGCACCTCGAGAGCGGTCAACCCGGTGAGTCGAGCCACGACTGGTCGCGACACTCCCGAAGTCTAGTGTGCGGTCGTCGTGAAGGGCCCGAAGGCGGGCTGGGGGTCGACGCTGAAACCGTAGTTGAGCAGCACGGTGGCGTCGGCCGTGGAATGCAGCGTGGCGTTCAGCACGACCACGATCAGATGCCTTCCGTTGCGGGTCGCGGTGCCGAGCTCACAGCCTCCGGCGTTGTCGGTGAGGCCGGTCTTCAAGCCCGTGGCGCCCGGGTAAGTGAACAGAAACTGGTTCACGTTGTGCGGGTAGTAGGCCTTGTGCGTGGCGGTGGCCGGGATTGCGATGTCCTTGGTCGCCGCGATGGCGGCCAGCTGCGGGTAGTACTCGTCCAGGTACGCGGCGGTGTGGACCAGGTCGTGGGCCGACATCGCGTGGCCGTCGGCGTCAAGCCCGCTCGGGTTGACAAAGTGGCTCTCGGTAAGCCCGATGCTCTTCGCCTTCTGGTTCATCTGCCTGATGAAGCGGTCTCGCGGCACGATCCCGCCGGCAAGCGCCTCGGCTGCGTCGTTGCCCGAGTCCAGGAACAGGCCCTCGAGCAGCTCCTTGACGGTCAACTGCTCACCAGCCGAAAGGCCCATCAGGCTGGGGACCACCTGCGTGGCCTGGACCGGGACGGTCACCGTGCGGTCGAGCGAGCCGGCGTCGTCCACCGCGACCATCGCGGTGATCAGCTTGGTCAGGCTGGCCGGAGCGCGGGGGGTCTCCGGGTCACGCTCCCACAGCACCTGGCGCGTGTCGAGGTCGACCAGGTAGGCAGCCTGCCCGTGGATCGCCAGGTTGGGCTGGCCGTGGGTCAAGAGCCAGTAGTTCGAAAAGTCGAAGTGGTCATACGGTTTCGCGGCCGGAGCCGTGGCGTGATCGGTCTTGAGCTGGATCGGCGCGCGGTGGCCGACCGCTACGAACGCGGTGGTGACTGCCCCAGCCAGGACGAGGACCAGGGCCAGAAAGAACACGAAACGGTCGCGCCGGCGGCGCTCCCGGCCACGTGTGTATGAGCTTCCTGTTTCTGGGACGTAAGCTGCGACGGCGGAAACCCCCTGGGTAAGTTGCCGAGCAGTGTACCTAAGCGGGCGCGTGCTCGGGTGCGTATGCGGGTGACGGCGGCATCGCGGGCACGGGGCTCGTGGTCGGTTCGTGCAGTCTCGTTGCGAGCTGGTCGCTCGCGGCCTCCATGGTCTGCAGCGCCGTCGCGTTGTCTTTGGGGTTCATGAACACGGGCTGGCCGTAGTCGTAGCTGCGGACCGCCTTCCAGGTCGCCGAAACCAGCTGCGTGCCATAGAAGGTGTAGGTGCCGATCACCCCCTCGCGGGTCTCTTCCGACCACATCTGGTCGAACACGAAGTTGCCGTGCGCGTAGGTGATGAGCTTGCCGTGGTAGATCTCCACGCCCTGGTACCAGTGCGGGTGGTTGCCGATCACGATGTCCGCGCCCCAGTCGATGGCGTCGTGGCCGATCACCACCGGGTCGTCGGGGGTCGGCACGCTGGGAGCGGCCATGGGCTGGCGCTCGTATTCCTTACCCCAGTGGAACTGCACCACCACGATGTCGGCGAGCTGCCGAGCACGTGCGATGCCCTCCTTGAGCGCGGTCTTGTCGATCGCCCTTCCGACCCCGTTGAAGCCGATGAACCCGAACTTCAGCCCCCGCACGTTGATCACGGCGACGGGACCCAGTCCCGACGTGAGGATGTTCTGCTGCTGGAGCAGCTGCTCCGTTTCGTTGATCCCCTGCGCGCCGTAGTTGGAGGTGTGGTTGTTGGCCAGGTTCACCACGTCGGCGCCCATGTACGAGAGGCTGCCGGCGAAGCGAGGGTCACCGCAGAACGTGAAGCTTTCCGCGGGGTTCACCGGGCAGCCGGCGAAAAGCGGCGCCTCGAGATTGACGTAGGTGATGTCGGCGTTCCTGGTGTAGTCGGCGGTCGGGCGAAACGGCCAGAGGAAGTCGTGCTTGATCGTGGCGAAGTAGTTCACTCCACGAGCGGGGATGATGTCGCCGGTCACTAGCAGCGTGCGGACCTGGCTCGGGTCGTTGGGCGCCACGTACGTCGGGTGAAACAGGTTCTGGAGAGTCAGAGCCGGCAGCCGCCCGCTGCGGTCGACGAAGGAGGGCTGGTCGCTCAAGTCGGGCGCGGCGACGAGTGCACGCGCGGACGAGGCGACGATGGCGCTGATCGCGGGCGGGCTGCCACTGTTGCAGGCGACCAGCATGAGCAGGGCCAAAGCCAGGCCGGACGGGCGGGTGCCGCGCCTGAGGCCCCTCATTTGACGGGCAATTCTGCCAGCAAATCCTCGATCGTGATCAGCCGCGCCACGAATGAGCGCACCGGATCGCCGAGGTCCCCCGCCGCCCGGAACAACCCCTGGTTGCCCTCCGCCCTGCGGGTCTTGAGCATCACGGCGAGATTGGAGTCGAGCGTTCCGCGCCGCAGCGCCACCTCGACCATGCTGCCTACCCACGACGCGTAGAGCATGACCTCCTGGACGCGCGGGTCGGAGGTCGTAGGGGGAAACGGTTGGTGCGTGTGCTCATCCCACAGACGGCGCAGCCGAACGACCTGATCCGAGGCGCCTCTCAACCGCCGGCTTTGAGCTGCTCCACCACGGCGTCCGCGACCTGGCTCGTGCCGACCGCGGTGGGATCGCCGCGCTTTTCCTTGAGGTCATAGGTCACGTCCTTGCCGATCGCGATCACCCGGGCGATGGCGCCCTCCATGGCGTCGGCCGCCTCGACCTCCTCCAGGTGACGCAACATGAGAACGCCCGAGAGCATCACGGCCATGGGGTTCACCTTGTTCTGGCCGGCGTACTTGGGCGCGCTCCCGTGGGTGGCCTCGAACACGGCCCCGTTGGTGCCGATGTTGGCCCCCGGCGCCAGGCCGAGGCCGCCGATCATGCCCGCGCCGAGGTCGGAGATGATGTCGCCGTAAAGGTTCAGGCAGCACAGGACGTCGTATTCCTTCGGGCGGAGCACGAGCTGCATGCACATGTTGTCGACGATGCGGTCCTCGAACTCGATGTCGGGGTTCTTCTCCGCCACCTGGCGCGCCACCGCGAGGAACAGACCGTCGGTGTGTTTCATGATGTTCGCCTTGTGCACGGCGGTGATCTTGCGGCGCTTGTTCTTGCGCGCGTAATCGAACGCGAACTCCACGATGCGCCTGGACCCGGTGATGGAGACGGGCTTGATCGAAAGCCCGCTGTCCTTGCGGATCTGCCTTTTGAGAAGGCCTGATATCTCTTCTATCAGGTGGGCGGCATCCGGGCTGCCCTGCTCGAACTCGAGGCCCGCGTAGATGTCCTCCGTGTTCTCGCGCACGATCACGAAGTCGAGGTCGTCGCGCAGGTTCCGGGCGCCCTTGTAAGCCTTGACCGGGCGAACCAGCGCGTAGAGGTCCAGGGCCTGGCGGAGCGCCACGTTGACGCTGCGGAAGCCGCTTCCGATCGGAGTCGTGATGGGTCCTTTGAGCGCGACCTTGGTCTTTCGGATCGACTCGAGCACGTGGTCCGGAAGCGGGGTCCCGAACTCGGCGATCGACGCCTCGCCGGCCTGGTGGACGTCCCAGTCGAACTCGACCCCTGTCGCTTCGAGCACGCGCACGGTGGCGTCACAGATCTCGGGTCCGACGCCGTCCCCTGGAATCAGGGTTACCGAGTGTCGCAACTAGTCCCTACTGCCGGTTCTTGAAATAGTCGGCGTTGATCTGGATGAAGTTGCGCCACTGCTCCGGAACTTCGTCCTCGGGAAAGATGGCGTCAACCGGACACGGGTCTACGCAGGCACCGCAGTCGATGCATTCGTCAGGGTCGATGTAGTACATGTTCGCCGCGTCGTCGGTGTGGATGCAGTCCACTGGACAGACCTCGACGCAGGACGCATCCTTCACGTCGATGCACGGCTGGACGATGACGTATGCCATGTGCCGCAAGGGTACCATGCACCCGTAATGGCCGAGAGCGAGCAGAAGCCGAAGCTGATCGAGCTCGTGGGACCTGGCGCGGGCCAGGGCTGGAAGGCCGTCTTGAAGAACGGCAAGGCGGTCGTGGTGCACGAGATCCCCGTGCCGCCTGCCGAGGCAACCGCAGCCGTGCCGCGCATCCAGCGCCTGTACGAGCATCGCCATCCCGCGCTGTCTCCGGTGTTGGCCTGGGGCACCGACCCGGCCGGCATCTGGGTCGCGGTAGAGCCCAACGAGGGCACGCCGCTGGGCACCATCTTGAATCGCGGGCCGCTTACACCTCCGGCCGCCGCAGCGCTCGGCGCCGCCGTGCTGTCGGGCGTGGCGGCGCTGCACGAGGCGGGCGTCGCGATGGGCGGCTTCAACGCCGCCGCCATCCGCGTCACGGGCAACGGCGAGGTACGGCTGGCAGGACATCCTGCCGCGGCCGTCCGCGGAGCGCCTGCTCAGAGCGACCTGCGGGCTGACGTCCGGTCCTGCGGCATGGCGGTTTGCGCGGCGTTCGGGGTCGATCCCGCCGGCGCGCCGGCGCCTGCCAACATCCCGCCCGGCCTGGTGGTGACCATGCGGTCCATGGCAAGTGGCGCGATGGGGCCGGCCGCTGACCGTGCGCAAGGCGCGCTGCGAGAGATGGCATCTGCCCTGCTCGCGCCCGACCGCCAGATGGCGGCCCAGTCGGAGCTGGCGATGCGCGCCGGGGGCCGCGAGGTCCCGGCCATCACGCCATTCCTTCCCGGTGAGCAGCCCGCGGCCCAGGCGCCTGCTGCAGCGCCCGCACCGGCTGCGCCCGCGGCGCCTGCTCCCGCCCCCGCGCCCTTCGTCCCCACGTTGCGCGACGAGACGCCCATCCGCGCCCCGGTCTCCTACGAGGCGCCCGACCGCCCGTTGCAGACCTACAGCGGCCTGCCGGCCATCCCGGTCCCCGCCCCGGCCCCGCCGCCTCCCGCGCCCTCAGCGCCCCGTCCGAGCCCCCAGGCGGTCCCCACCTGGGAGGAAGCCGCTCCGAGGACGCCGGCGCCTTACGAGGCGGCCCCGGCCGCCGGCGCGGTCACGCCGCCCACCCCGGCCCCGCCGGCCGAACCTCCTGTCGCGCCACCGGTCCGGGAGACCTTCCCGCCAGCGCCGGCTGCACGCGAGACCTTCCCGCCACCGCCGGCTGCACGCGAGACCTTCCCGCCACCGCCCGCTTCGGCCCCGATCGAGTCTGCGCCCTCCCCACCCTCATGGGACAGCCCGGCGCCCGCCCCGGCCCCACCGGCTCCGGCTCCGGAAGCCAAGCCGCCGGCCACCCCGACCTGGACGCCGCTCGCGGCGCCGGTCTGGCAGCCCGGCGAGGCCGTCAAGTCAGGTCCGGCCGACGACTACCTCCCGGCCGCCGCCGTAGCCGCCGCGGCGACCGCGGCGCCGTCTTCCCCGGCCACATCGACGACTCCTCCACCCCCAGCGTCGCCCTCGCTGGCGCCTCCGCCGGTCCACCGGCCGCTGGCGCCCAGGCGGCCATCAGACGGCTGGGTGCCCACAGAGCGGCCGACCTGGCTGGTTCCTGCAGCCATCGCCGTCGTCGTGATCCTGATCCTCGGCATCGTCGGGTTCATCGTCGTCTCGCACCGCGGCTCAGGCGGCAGCCCCGTGGCCGGCGCGTCGCCGAGCGCGAAGACCTCGCCCAAGACTTCGCCGAAGGCGAGCGCGTCCCCAACCTCCAACGGCGCCCCGCTGGCCGTGCCCACTTACGCTCCGGCGAGCGCGGACCCGATCACCAAGGTGATCATGTGCAGCACCGCGACGCCCTGCAACATCAACGGCAGCCCGGCCGAGACCGGGACCGCTTGCGACCTCACCTCGTGCAAGGTGGAGGTGGGAATCTATTTCTCGAAAGGCCAGAACGTGCCCGTCTCGTACACCATCAAGCTGTTCGACCGCTGCACCGGCACCACCACGGACCTGCCGGGGCCCAACCCGTACACGCCGCCCGGCTACGCGATCGTCATTCCTTCCGACCATTGGGCGGTGAGCATCCCTAGCGGGCTGAAGTCCGCGGCCCTGGTCGCAGTGGCTCAGCAGCCTGCGGTCGCGGCCTCGGCGCCGCTGCTGCTAGGTTCGACCACCTGCGGCTAGGCCATACCGCAAAAAAAGGAATTCCCCCTGGCGTCGCGCGCTGAGCAGGCGCCCCCACTTGCCTTTTTCGGGTAGGAACTCGACGCCGGCCACCATGCCAAGCCGGGGCTCCCTGTCGCGGCCGGCGATCACCGGGGACACGGTCAGGAAGGCTTCATCGACCAGACCGTGTTTGACGAGCTCGCCCATGACGTGCGGGCCGCCCTCGGTGAGGATCACCCGGTCGCCTCGTGATCGAAGTTCCTCGAGCGCACGAATGACGTCGACCGCGCCAGACTTCCCCACCTCGATCACGTCGCATGTGTCGGGAAGAGCGGACAGCGAGCGCGCCCCGGATTCCGTGGTGATGATGGTCGCGCCGCTGACGACGGCGGGATGGCGGGTATCGATGCTGCCGCCCGAGGTCAGGAGGACGAGCCGCGGGTCGGGCTTGCGCCCCAGCGTGCTGCGCAGCGCTGCGAAGCTCGGGGCGAGGTCGGGAAAGATGTGCTGGGGTGTCCAGTGATGGCCCGGTGTGGCCCGCAGCGTCCCCGCGCCAAGCAGCACGGCATCCGCGCACGCCCGGAGCAGTCCCATGAGGAATCGGTCGGCCCGGTTGCGGCCGCTGATCACCGAGCCGGCGGAGGGGTTAGAGCCCAGGGTGACGACACCGTCGATGGACGAGACGAAGTTCGAGTAGAGGGCGGTATCGAGGAAGCCGAGCCGCCCATACAGCCGCGCGAGGTCGTCCGGCAGGTCGTAGCCCGGAAGGCCGCCGCCTTCAAAGAGGACGTCGAACGATTCGAGCGCGCTCAGTGGTCTGTCTGCTGGACCGCCTGCAGGAACTCCGTGCGGAGCTGCGGGTCGTTCTCGTAGTTGCCGCGCCAGAAGGACGTCCAGGTGCGCGAGTGCCCCTCTCGAACGCCGCGCATCTGGGTGCACAGGTGCATCGCGTTGAGGTGGACCGCCACGCCGTGAGGCTTGAGGACTCGAACGAGCTCGTCAGCGACCTGCACCCCGATACGCTCCTGCACAGTGAAGCGGCGGGCAAAGAGTCGGACGAGCCGGGTCAACTTGGAGATGCCGATGATCTCCTCGTGAGCGATGTATCCGATGTAGGCGTGCCCGTGGAAGGGCAGGGCGTGGTGCTCGCATAGGGAGAAGAACTCGATCGGGCCTTCGATGACCTGGCTGATGCTGCAGTCCGGGCCGCCGTGGCACTCGGTCGGGAAGGCGGTCAGGAGCTTGGGGTCGCCTTCGTAACCTGCCGTGGCGTCAAACAGTGCGCGCAAGAAGCGGGTCGGCGTGGTCCGGGTGCCGGGCGTGTCCAGGTCCATGCCGAAGGACTGGAAGATCTCGGCGGCGTAGCCCTCGAACTTCGTCCAATTCTCGGGGCTTATCGTGCGCGACTGAACCTGTTCCCAATTTGTCGTCTCTTCGGGGTCAAAGGCGAGGGTTGACATCTATCGTTTCCTTTTCGACTTCGATTAAACCGGCTGAAGCAGTCTGCTGTGGTTTCATTCCAGTTTACCGATGGCCTCTTTCCAGCTCGACGAGCAGGTAACGTGCTGCGATCTGTGCAGTAGCCAACTCCTTGCGACTATAGATCCTGAAACCTGCATCCTCGAGTGCAAGGCGTGCGGATATCGGTTCGTCAGTCCTCGACCGTCACAAACCGAGATAAAGGCGTCTTACTCCGGCGCAGACTTCTACGAGAACTGGATTCAAGACGAAGCCGGTCGGGCTCGAATGTGGTCTAAGCGGCTTGCGCTTCTCCTGCCAGCCGGCTCCAGTGTCAGGCTTCTCGACATCGGCGCGGGAATCGGCACCTTTGTCGCCATGGCTCGTGACCGCCTCGGCTGGAAGGTGGCGGGAACGGAGGTCTCGAGCTCGGCAATCACCATTGCCCGCGAACGGTACGACCTCGACCTCCTTGAGGGCCAGGTGGAGGAGCTCCACCTTGCCCCTGCCTCATTCGACATGGTCACGCTCTGGCACGTGCTGGAACACGTACCCTCGCCGGCCAAGACCCTCGCCATCTGCCATCGCCTTCTGGCTCCAAGAGGTTGGCTCGCGATCGCCGTCCCGAACGACGACGAGGCGAGGTCATGGCTCGTCCAAGCGAAAGCTAGCTTGACGCGCTCGTCGAAACCTGCGCGATACCACAAGCTTGAACCGGGCGAGGAGGTGCACCTCAGCCATTTCAGCGGCCGTGTGCTGACACGAGCCCTCGTGGAACGGGGGTTCTCGATTGAGCGAACAACCGTCGACGATCAGTACGCATCGCCGACCGCTCGATCAGAAGCGATCGTCCGAGCGTACCGCGTAATTCGCACACTCACTGGCCTCAACTTTGGACAGGCCACGTTCGTGCTCGCCAGAAAGAAGACCTGAACCCAGCCACCGATCTCAACCTAACCTGCCCACCAACCCAAAGAGATCTGCACCCGATGCCAGGGTCTCCGCGAGAACGGGTTCCCGAGCCACCTGTCGGATCTCCGGTATATCTACGACTGCTGGCTACTCGTTCGAGGGGTTGCGTGGCACGGGTCCCGGGCGTGTCGAGGTCCATGCCGAAGGGAAGATCTCGGCGGCGCAGCCGTCGAATTTCTTCCACTGCTCGGGCTTGATGTTCCGGGGTTGGGTCTTCTCCCACTGGGTCGTCTCTTCGGGGCCAGGCGCGAAGGTTGACATGGTCGTCTCCTTAAGCCGGCCTCAGCGCCAAACAATGACCGCCTGGGATGCATCCAGATGCCCACTCACCCACGGGTCGCACTGAGGCCGCCGCCAAACTGCCGGCTACTGTCGATTACGATGAGACGGGCGTTGAAAGCCAATCAGCCAACCAGGGGACACGGAGCGCTCGAGGCTTACCTTGCGCGCAAGCGGGCTCAAAGAGCCAACCAACTGATTCCTGAGCAGCAACGGCGTGGCCGGCTGCTTGACGTCGGTTGCGGAAGTTATCCCTACTTTCTCGCGACCACGCCGTTCGCGGAGAAATGGGGGATCGACCAGATCTTCGACGCCGAGTCAACACTCCAGCTCGACGACGGACGCGTGGTGCTGATCCCATTCGACGTGCAGCGTGACGTTTCACTTCCGTTTGCCACAGATTTCTTCTCAGTCGTGACGATGCTGGCCGTCTTCGAGCACATCGAGCCGGCAAAGCTGAAGTTTCTGTTGGGCGAGGTCCACCGGGTGCTTCAACCTGGCGGCACCTTCGTCATGACCACCCCCTCGAGTTGGACCAATTGGCTGCTGAAGCTCATGGCCCGCGTCGGATTGGTCAGCCGCGCGGAGATAGACGAACACAAGGACACTTACGCCCAGCGCGAAATCAGGTCGACCATTGAAGGAGCCGGTTTCGACCCCGGCAAGGTAACCTCCGGCAGCTTCGAGGTCGGAGCGAACCTGTGGGCGACCGCCACAAAGTGATTTAGACGCGTGCGGCTAGGCTCTCGGCTCTCGATTCGAGGGGGTTGTCAACGGATGATTGCTAGAAAGCTCACCTTGTCGAACGCGATGGTAATCGTCGGCCGCAGAGGGACCGAACAGCCTCCCGTCTGAGCTGAGTCGCATCCTTACCAACGCGCCCATGGCCCTGACTCCGTCCACCCAAGTGAGCTTCTTGCCTTCATCACGACTGCGGGCGTAGTAGCGGATCGGCACCTCGTGGATCCTGTAACCGAGCCGCAAGACCCGCGCGGTTATCTCCGGCTCGATGTCGAATCGGGCACCGCGGAGGTTTAGCCGTCTCCAGAGCTCCGATCTCAGGATCTTGTACCCGGTTTCCATATCCGAGATATAGCAATCGAAGAGAACGTTGGTGGCAAGCGTCACCGCCCTGTTTCCAATCACAAACCAGAAGCTGAACGCGGTCTGGCCTGCGAAGCCGCGCACTCCATACACGACATCGGCTCTCCCTTCGACCAGGGGTTCGAGCAGCTCCGCATAGTCACGAGGGTCGTACTCCAGGTCGGCGTCCTGGACCAGGGCGAAGGGCATTCGAAGCTCCTGGATCGCCCGCCGGAGAGCCGCTCCCTTGCCACGGTTGACCTCCTGCCGGAAGATGCGCAGCCGCGAATCAGATCCGGCGATCCGCTGCAGGATTTGCCAGGTGCCATCGCCGGAACCATCATCGATGGCAATCACCTCACCCACCTCGGGCCGTTCCAGGACATGGCCAAGAATCACCTCAATGGTCCTGGCCTCGTTGTAGGCGGGCATGATCACAGAGAGAATCCCCTGCGAGTTGGCGCTCATCGATCAACCACTCTATCGCCGCTCCGCTGATAGCGTCTCAGAAGCGAGGAGCGGTCGATCAGCCGAACTGGGATCCGAAGCGCCAGTCGCACGGAGCGCGGCACCAAGGGCGCGCACGAGGCCTATGGGATCCTTTGGCGCGTTCAGCGTCTACCCCAGCAAGAACCTGAGCGCGTATGGGGACGCCGGCGCGAACACGGCGAACGATGCGGGCTTGGCTGAGAAAGTCCGGACGAAGCGCAACTACGCCAGCGGGCCAGGTACGACCATGTCGAACTGCTTGAAGTCATCTCCGTGAAGTGCTTCATGTACACGCGGATGTAGAGCATGGGATGACCACCCAACCTTGAGGTTTGTTATCAGGTGAGGCTAGACGGCCCGCGTGAAGGCTCCATCTGGGACGGCAATTTTATCGGCCTTCACAGCTCGATACCAAAGGGCGGCAGAGATGGCTAACAGCAACGTGAATGGAGCCAGCGTCAGCCAGTGCGTAGTTCGCGCAGCTCGGAACCAAACGATGTCCACAGCTGCTGAGTCGTCGAAGCTCAACGCCCTGATGTGATGCAGGAATTGCCAGGCGCCAATCGGTGGATACGCATCCAAATTTGACCAGGACGCGAGGTTGTCATACGTCGCGGCGTAACCGCCCAGCAGGTCGGTGATCACAGCCGGAACATTCCAGACAAGGCCCCCTGCGAGAAGGACGCCGGGCAGCCATCCTGCGAGCCGGCCTTTCAGCTTGACGGCGCCAATCCCAGCCAACATCGCCATCAAAGGCAGCGCGGGTTGGAACAATCGGAATCCCCAGTCCCAACCGTTGATCCATCCGAAGAAGACACAGGACTCGACGAACAGAACCGCCGGCAGTCCAGCCAGGACGATCGCGTCCAGTCGCCGACCGGACCGCCACATGTGGAAGGCCCCGAGCACGCTGAGTAGCATCGCTGGGCACTGCCACAGGGCGCCACGCCCGGGGCTCAGGAGCGCGTACGGAAAGCCAATCCAGATCGGGATGCTCCAGGAGATGGCGCCGTAGCCGAAATCGAGCGGAGCGCCGAACCGCGCCCAGTTGATGATCAGGGTGAGCGCCACTGCCGTGACCCAGGTCGCCGCCGGCACTACCAGTCGCCAAGGGGATGAGCGCCAACCTGTCAGCAGCAACAGCAGAACGGCGGGTAGGAGCATCGAGCCCTCCAGCGGCCGGGTCAGCACTCCGTAGGCGATGGCTGTTGCACACAGCCACAGCCACCGATTCGATCCGCCGGCGCGGAGACGGACGCAAGCGAACAGTCCGACCGCCCAGCACATCGCAACCAGCGGCTGAGGAAAGTCGCCCCGCGCGCCCAGAAGGGCCGGCGACCCCAATCCGTAGAACGCCATCGCCCACAGGACGGCACGGCGATCCTGGGACAGCGATCGGACGGTGAGGCCGACAACCAAGGCCGTGGTGGCGGTGATCAGCGCCCAGGCAGGCGCCCCCGCGAGTGTGTAGAGCCGGTCGCCATAGAGCAGCCCGTAGTCATACGTCGCCGTGAGCGAGGTCGGTTCGTAAGGTCGCAGCCATCCAAACACGAGGACGCCCGGCATGTACTGCAGCGAAGCAGCCACTCCTCGGGTGCTGGTGTAGATATAGCTTGCCCACCAGATGGTCGGATCAAATCTGAACGTCTGGTGCTGAACCAACGACAGTGCTTGGCGCCACATCACCAGGCCGTCGACGCTGATGAGATGACCGTTCATGAGGGCCAGGTAGAGGCACAGCAAACCGAGCGCCGCGGTGAGCTCGGTTCGATGGCCGGTTGCCATCCGGCGCAGGGCGATCACGCGAATGACTCGATTAAGCTGGCTGTCGAGAGAATGAACCCATGAACGACGAGTCCAAGCGGCTTCAGGAAACGTGGGAGCAGTGGGCGGCAGACGACCCGTTGTTCGCGATCCTCAGCGACCCGAAGAAGCGCGGAGGGAAATGGGACATCGCGGAGTTCATGGCGCACACTCCCGAGCTTGACTCCGCACTCGAGTTGGCGTCCAAGCATCGACTGCTTCACGGGAGTTCCCAGGCACTCGACCTCGGATGTGGGGTGGGGCGTATCACCCAGGCGCTCGCAGACCAATACGACAAGGTCGTCGGAGTCGACATTTCCGAGGCAATGATCGCCCAAGCCGTGAAGTTGAATCGGCACGGCGACCGCTGCCAGTACTTCAGCGGCGACCTGAGTCGGTTTGCGGACAACACTTTCGACCTGGCTTTTTCCGTATACGTCATCCAGCACATTCCTCGCAGCATGCAGGGTAAGGTCCTGCGAGAGCTCGTTCGCGTGGTCAAGCCCGGCGGCCTCGTCATCTGCCAGATCGCCGAGCCACCGCGTGGACTGTCCAGGATCCGAACGCAGTTTGGGCCACGCTGGCTGAAGACGCTCAGATTCCGAAGGCGTTACGGGGATGCACCGTTAATCGAGATGAACCCGTTGCACGAAAGCGATGTCGCAAAGCAAATCGCGCCCGCGCGGATTTCCGCGCGAGAGGACGAGTGGTTCTTCATCCAGCACTGAGTCCCCAGCGGTTGCCGGCCCACGCCAATCCCATCAGCGCCCAGAACTCGAGCGCGAGGTCGTTCTTGAAGTACGGCACATCGACCAGGCCATGAGCGATTACGGCCACCAGAGCGAGAGTCACGCCGAGTTGAAGTGGCCTCCATTCGCGCACTGCTTGGCGCCAACCCCTCCAGCCCAGACGAAATCCCGTGAACATGATCCAAACGAACGCCACCAGGCCAAGGAGTCCGGTCTCGCTCCAGAAAGTGAGCACGATGTTGTGTGGGTAGATGAAGCGATCGGTATGGGTGGGATTCCAGTACGGCGCGATCGTCTGGGCGAATCCGGACAGGCCGGCGCCAAAGAGGACGTGATGCTGCAGCATCTGCAGGCTCACCCTCCACAGTTCGAACCGGCCGACCAGAGTGTTTTGGGGATTGGAGAAATCAAGCTCTACGGCAATCCGGCGGTGGATTGGAGGGATCAAGACGAGAACGATCCCGATCGCCACCGCCGCGCCCAGCATTCGCCAGCGATAGCGGTGCGATAAGGCCAGTCCAATGGCGACCACCGCCAGCGCCAGGTAACCTCCCCTCGAAAAGCTCAACAGAGTCGCGATGACCGCAACCACCAGAAACGCGCCGCTCACCACCCTTTCGCGTTGGTCGTCGCGGTAGAAGGTGATCGAAGCCGCGATGGCGATCAGGGGGACCAGGAAGAGCGCTATGTCGTTGGCGTTGGTGTAGATCACCACCGGAGCCGTCACCGCGGCGTTCACCCTGTGATTGCGCAGCGCATCCAGGATGAAGACTGAGTTGGCGACTCCGACGACCAGGCCGGCCAGCCCGAGGCCCGCGAGAACCACCGCCGCCCTCCTCCACGTGCTCGCAACGGCGCTCACCACGAAGAAGAAGGCGATGGGCTCGATCAAGTAAGCGCGATAGATGCCGAGAGCAGCCCGGCGGTCTGGTGCGACGACCACCGAGATGGCGCCGGCGACGACGAAGAGCACGGCGGGCAGCGTGAACGGGCTCGAGAAGTTGGGCATCGTTCTCAAACGCCACGACTCGTACACGAAGGCCACCACCGTGAGCACGATGGCGTCCTCGAGCAGCGTGGTCGGATATGGCCCCAAGTGCCAACGGACGATGTATGCAGGGGCGAGCGCGCACGTGACACCGGCCAGGACCAGCGATACCGGATACGGGCCAAAGTCGAGCTTCGAAGCGGCCGTCCGGAACGCCGCCGACCGCGTACTTTGCATCAGGAGGGCCTCTGCGCCCGAATCCAACCCACACCGGGCGCGCCAGGAGCAGTCTCAACCCGAAACCCCATGGCTTCGAGTGAGGTGATCAGCGTCTGGGGAGACCGCCAGTGGTACTCGATCATGATCTGGGACACGCGCTCGAGACCGGCAGGGGCGGGCAGCTCAGGCGCGAAGATCTCGTACTCGCACCCCTCGCAATCGACCTTGCAGACGATCTGCAGTTCTGGGTACTGGTTCATTGCCTGACCAAGCACGTCGGCGAATGAGATATGACCACTTAGCGTCTCGCCTCGGACGGCGATCGGAACGAGCTTGGCGTTGCGGATCCGGTTCAGGTCGAGATTCCTCTCCGCTGCGGCAAATGTCGCGGGGTCGGGCTCATATCCGTAGACATAGGCAGCCCCACGCTTGGCGAAATACACAACGCTGTCGGCAATGTTTGCACCGATGTCAACCACGACCCGACCCGACGCGTCGAGCCAAGAATACTCCTCATCGACGAAGCGCTCGACCAGCACCGCCAGCGTAGCCAGCATCACCTCCGCTCTGGCTTCAAATCGGAGTCCATTCGGCAAAGTCGCAACGAACGCGTCGGTTGTCCGGTTCACCGTGCCGCCAAAGTCGGCGAATCTCTGGACATAACCGACCCCCGCGAGATCCTTGCCCGCAAACAGGTCTCGGGGCAACCGGATTTGGCGATAGCTGACATCAAGTCTTGTAATTCGCCCGCCGACTCGCAGGAAATCGAGGACGACGACCTGACAGCGGTTTCGCATCGCACGCCATGCGAGCTCAGGGCTTCTCGAAAGGCGCGCGACTGCGAGGAAGCGCTCCAGCCGGCGGACGGTCTCTGACAAGCGGCGTCTAGTACGCGTGACGTTGCGTAAGCAGGCGGAGCGCGGTAAGGACCACGATCTTGAGATCCAGCGCGAGCGACCAGTTCTCGATGTAGTAGACGTCATACAGCGTGCGATCGGCGATCGGCGCCGCTCCGCGAAGGTCGTTCACCTCGGCCCAACCCGTCAGGCCTGGGCGGGCCTGCTGCCGCTCGAGGTATCGGGGCACCTCGCCGCTATATCGATCATCGAAGAAGGTGGGTTGCGGCCGCGGACCGACGAGGCTCATGTCGCCCCGGAGAACGTTGTAGAGCTGCGGCAGCTCGTCGATGCTCAACCTCCGCAGCCAACGCCCCAGCCACGTGACCCGATCGTCGCCTGGTTTGGCCACCACCGGGCCCGTCTTGGCCTCTGCGTCGGGGATCATGGAACGGAACTTGTAAATCACGAACGGTCGCCGCTGGCGCCCGATGCGTTCCTGCGTGAACAGGAGCGGTCCGGGCATGGTCACCTTGATCAGCACCGCGACCACCAGGAGCAGCGGGCTCAGGAGGACGAGCAGCACCGCGCTGACCAAGACGTCGATGGAACGTTTGACGAGTGCGGATCCGCCGCGCAGCTGGTTGTGACGGATGCCAACCAGCGGCAGGCCGTCAATGGCGTTCGAGGCAACCCGCGTGCTCATCACCTCGAGGAGGTCGGGCACGATCTGGAACTCGAGGTTCTCGTCCTCGCAGATTTTGACGAGATGAAGAAGGCGGTCACGCTGGCCGGCGGGCAGAGCAAGGAACACCTGGTCGACGTTCAGATCACGGACCAGGTCCGGAAGCTCCTTCACGTTTCCGACCACCGGAACCCCCACGTAGTCACTGTCCTTGGCCACGTCATCGCTGGCCACGCCGACCACGTGGAACCCGTATTGGGGAAACATGTTCATGCGACGGATGAGCAGCTCGCTGCCCGCACCAGTGCCGACCATCAGCACTCGCTCGGTACCGATTCCCTGCCGGCGGAGACGAGTTTCGTACTGACGGAGCAGGTACCGTTCGAGCGTCATCAGGATCGCGGTGATCAGCAGCACGGGGATCACGGTCAGCCTCGAATAGCGAGTGCCGAGGTTCCCCAGCTCGATCGCTGCCAGTATCAGGACGGTGGCTACGCCAACCCCGCTGTACAGGGAAAAGAGCTGGTCGACCAGGGTACGGCCACGCCACGACGAGTACTGGTGGTTGGCGGCCAGGGAGAACAAGTAGATGGCCGCGACCACAGGCATAGCTGCCAGGTACGGCGCGAACGGAAGTTGCTGATCGGCGCTTCCGTATCGGATCCAATAGGCGAGGGGCACCGCGGCGGCCGCGATCACCGCGTCGCCCAACAGCAGCGCGATCGGCAGCCAATCGGCCGGCAGCGTACGGGCACGGCGAGGCAAGCTCACTGCCTCTGGCGGTCGCGCCACCTCTGATTCGGCAGATGCCTGTGCCCCTTGAGCTGACCGGCCCGCAGGGGCCTCAGCGTCTGGCAGGCGACGTGCCATGGCACTAGGTTAACCCCCCAGACCCCCGACGGAAGTTCGCGCGGCTGCTATATCTTCGCTTCAAATCTCCTTGTTAGCCCCTGCCATTGCCTTCGACGCCACGCCCCTGCAAAACGGCCACCGCTACAGGGGCATCGGGACGTATGTCCGGGGACTGGCGGATGGTTTGCGGCGCCAGGTCGAGATTCCGATCGAGTTCTGGGGCTGGGCGGGGCCAGACCTCATCGACGTGCCTCCACCCCACCGCGTGGTCGGACTGCGCCGGTTCCCGATGCCTGACTACCGAGGAGCGTGGCTCTTCGCCCAGCTGGCGATGCGACGGCGCGCGGCGACCAGTAACGTCCGGGTCGTCCACATCACAGACCCCGATGCGCTGACCCGCCTGCCCCAGCGCACGCTCCTGACCACTGCCTACGACCTCATTCCACTCAAGCAGGGCATCCCCTTGCGCCGGCTGGTGGCTCGTCTCGGATACACCGCGTACCTGAGAGCTCTTCGCAGGGCCGACATGGTGTTTGCCATCTCCGAGTACACGGCTTCCGACCTGGCCGATCAGCTCAAAATCCCCCGCCGGCGGATCGTCGTGGCGCGACCTGGCATCGACCTACCTCCAGGGCCCGCCGACATCAGCACGGCAGGGAGGCCCTACTTCCTGTTCCTGGGCGGACCCAACCCCAACAAGAACCTGGCCGTACTCATCGACGCCATGGCGTCGTGCCCAGACTTGCACGAGGAGTTGATCATCGCGGGGCACTGGCTCCCAAAGCAGATCGCTCAACTCGATGCTGAGCTCGATGCCCGAGCCATGCGAACTCGGGTCCGGCACATCGGGTTCGTCCCCGGGGCCGAGCTGACAGGTCTCATGAGGCGGGCCACCGCGATGGTCATCCCGTCCTGGCACGAAGGCTTCGGACTGCCCGTCGGCGAAGGCCTCGCTGCAGGCGCTCTCGTCGTTCACAGCCGCATTCCAGTGCTGATAGAGGTGTCCGCGGGCGCCGCCATGACGTTCGACCCGTCGTCCGCCGACGAGCTCGCTGCCTGCCTGAGGCGGGCCGCCTCCGATGGCGGGCTTGCTGCGCAGCTACGTGAGCTCGGGGTCAAACGGGCCGAAGCGCTCACCTGGGATGCCGCCATCGAAGCAACCCTGGGCGTCTATCGTGCGACCCTTGCGAGGTGAGGATCGGCATCGATGCCCACATGGTGGGCGGGCAGGAGACGGGAAATGAGACTTACGTCAAGGGCCTCGTCGAGGGACTGCTGGATTCCACCGATCTCGACCTGGTCGTCTATCACGTAGGCGCACCGTGGCTGCCACGCAGGGACCATTTGCAGTTCAGCAGACTCCGAACGGCCAGGCCCTACTTTCGCTTGGGTGTCGAGCTGCCGGCCCGGTCCCGGCACGCATTGGACGTCCTGCACATGACGTACGTCGCGCCGCTGTGGTCGGCGGCTCCGATCGTAGTGACGGTGCACGACATCTGCTTTGCGACCAACCCGGAATGGTTCTCCGCGCGCGACCGCCTCATGCTCTCGGCCCTGGTGCCCTGGTCCATCCGTAGGGCGGCGCACGTCATCACCGTTTCGAATGCTGCGCGGAGCGAGATCATCCTGCGCTACGGCGTCGACGAAGGCCGCATCTCAGCCATCCCCAACGGTCCGGGGGGCGGCGCCCAGGCGATCAGCGACGAGGACGCGCGGCGGGAGCTCGTGGCCCTGGCCCCCGAGATCCATCGGCCCTACATCCTGGCGGTCGGCAACGTGCAGCCGAGAAAGAACCTGGGACGCCTCTTCAGGGCTTTCCAGGAGCTCGTCGAGCATCGCGGGCACGACATGGACCTGTTGGTGGTCGGGCCGAAACGCTTCCTCGGCGATGACATAGTTCGGTCCGCGAGTTCGACAGCGGCCCGCGTCCACTTCACCGGCTACGTGACCGACCGCCAGCTCGCTGCCTGCTACCAGGAAAGCACGGTCTTCGTGCTTCCCTCCCTGTACGAGGGCTTTGGACTTCCCGTCCTCGAGGCCATGGCTCACGGCGTGCCGGTTGCCTGTTCCAACGCGGGAGGAATCCCGGAGGTTTGTGGCGATGCGGGCGTGATGTTCGATCCGCGGTCGGTCGAAGCCATCGTGGAAGCGGTTCATCGCATTCTCACCAACGCATCGCTTCGCGAGAGCCTGAAGGCCGCTGCGCTGACGCGGGCCGGGCAGTTCAGCTGGCGTCGAAGCGCCGAGGCAACTCTCGACATCTACCGGAAGGTTGCGGCCTGAACAAGCCCCGCATCGTCCACGTCATACATTCCTCCGCCTTTGGCGGCGGCCCCAACATGCTCGCGATCATCTGCCTGCGGCTGTCAGGCGAGTTTGACATGGAGGTCATTTGCGACGGACAGGGGGACATGCCAGGCCGGCTGGTGGCCGCGGGGGTCAAAGTCCACACGCTGCGTCTCACGACCAAGTGGAGCTTCACCGCGCGAATTCCCAGACTCACTGCGACCATCCGCGCCCTCAAGCCGGACCTGGTCCAGCTGCACGGTCAGTTTGCCGGCTCGCTTGGTCAGCTGGCGCTGCAGCTGGCGGGCCGGCCGAAAAGCCTGTACACCGTCCAGTGGCCGTCTTACCTCGACGACACCGGGCCCTGGTCCCGCTTTCGCAATCAAGCGGCTGAGCTGGTGAGCTGCCGGCCGGCGACCGCCATCGTCACCGTTTCCGACCATGACCGCCGC
>DATKSS010000024.1:0-4513 GCA_035531515.1 Candidatus Dormiibacterota bacterium
CTGTTCCTGTTCGCCACGCCCGCGTTCACGATCGGGGCGCTTGCGATCGTGACCAAGATCGGCTGGACGCCCAACGAGATCTACCTCAACTCGGTTTCCAACCCGCAGGTGTACATGGGTTACGCCAAGGCGTCGGGTGCCGCCCTGCAAAACGTGATCAGCGTCGGCTACATCAAGGACCCGACCGACCCGCAGTGGGCTAGTGACGCAGGTATGCAGCTTTACAAGACAGTGATCGCGAACTGCACCACGTGCAACGTCAACGACGGCTTCAACATCTACGGAGTGGCCGTCGCCTACACCATGGTCGACGTCCTGACCCGGGCCGGCTCGGACATGACCCGCGCCAACGTCATGAACATCGCCGGCAACGAGCTCAACGAGACCAACAATCCCTTCCTGCTCCCGGGGGTCGTGGTCAAGACGACCTCCAACGACCACTTCCCCATCACCCAGGAGCAGGTGATCACCTGGAATGGCACCGGCTGGAGCCTGCAGGGCGGCCTGATCGACGAGAGGGGCACGATCAAGTAGTCAAGAAGTTCATCCAGGGCGTGCAGCCGTACTGGCTGCACGCCTACCTGCTCACTTACACCCCGATCCTGCTTTTCGCTGACAGCAGGATCACCGCGCTCTGGCAGCAGTGGCTGCTGGGCGGGCTGACCTTTGCGGTGCTCTACCTCTGTGCGCTCAAAGCCCCGAAAGAGCAGCGCTGGCAGGTGTGGACGTGCGTGGTGGTCGCCACCGGGTTCGAGATCTTCGGCTCGCTGATCTGGGGCGTCTACCGGTACAGGCTGCACAACCTCCCGCTGTTCGTGCCGCCCGGCCACGGCATGGTCTACCTGTTCGGCCTCATGGCGGCGAGGACTCCGGTCGTGCTCCGGTACGGCAAGCGTGTCGCCTATGCGGTCCTGGGCGGCGCCGCGACCTGGGCGGTCCTCGGACTCACTCTGCTCCCGGTCGTCACCGGACGCGTCGACGTGCAGGGCGCGCTCTGCCTGCCGGTCTTCGCCTACTTCGTCCTTCGCTCGCCGCGGTGGGCCCTGTTCTCGGCGATCTTCATCGCCACGGCCGAGCTCGAGATCTTCGGCACCTCGTTCGGGAACTGGGCTTGGCTGCCGGTCGCACCGTGGACCCACATTCCTTCAGGCAACCCGCCTTCGGTCATCGCGGGCGGCTATTGCGTGATCGACGCCTCGGTGCTGTTGGTCATGCGGGCCCTGGCCGGGCTCCGCGCTCAGCCTTTCAGCTCGACCGTGGCGCTGCCGACCGTGGTGCGGCGTCCCTCCGAGTCCTCGCCCCAGACCTCCAGCTCGACCTGATCTCCCTCGACCCGGACCACACGGCCCTGGCAGCGGTAGGGCCGGCCGGGAACGTCGATCCCGCGATAGCTCACCTCGAAGTTCTTCAAAGCGCCGCGATCGCCGAGCCAGTCGGTCACCAGCTGGCCGAGAAACGCGGCTTTCAGCAGCCCGTGCAGGATGACCCCGGGCAACCCGACGCCCAGCGCGAAGGCCTGGTCGTAGTGGATCTCGTAGAAGTCGCCCTGCGCGCCGGCGTACTGCACCAGCTCGCGCGTGGTCGGATGCTTCACCAGCTCCGGCAGCTCCTGCCCCACCTCGACCTTCATCTGCGGATCGCCGTCCCTCTCAGCCGTGCCGCCAGAACCTGGTCCTGGTTGACGTAGTCGGTCTCGAAGACGATGAAGAGCAGGTTGCCGCTCGAGCCGGACTTCTCGTAGACCTCGGCAACGCGGCCGGTGGCCGTGATGCGGTCGCCGATCTTCACCGGCGCGAAGTACTCGAACCGGTTGCCGCCGTTGAGCCACCCCTTGCCGTACTCCTCCGCCTCCGCGAGGTGTAGGGAGGCTGGTGCGAGGGCGACGAGAAACGTGGGCGGCGCCTCTTTGGCCCAGCGCGGGTTGGCGTCCCCGATCGCCTCGGCAAAGCGCTTGACGTGCCCGGCTTCGACCACCGCCTCGGTGGACGGCCCGGCGACCCCGATGCGGGCGCGCAAGCGCTCGACGACCGACGCCGCGGGCCCGCTCACCGGCCGCGCGGGAGGCCGAGCACGCGCTCGGCGATGATGTTGCGCTGGATCTCGGAGGAGCCGGCGTAGATCGTCTCGGCGTGAGCCCACATCCAGCCGTACTGCCAGCGGCCGCCCTCGAGCGCAAACGACGAATCGGGCGCCAGGGCTCCGTACAGTCCCTCGACTTCCAGCGCGGTCTCCTGGATGCGCTTGTCCATCTCGCTCCAGTAGAGCTTGGTCAGGCTCGCCTCCGGTCCCGGCGCCTTGCCATGCTGGGCGCTGCTCAGGTTGCGCAGACCGATGAGGCGGAAGACGTGCGCTTCGATCTGGGCCTGCGCCACCCGCTGGCGCGTGCCGGGGTCCGAACCGGCGCCCCGCTCGCGGGCGAGCTGTGCGAGCTGCGCCACCGCCCGCTCGAAGCGCGCCGCCTGCGCCAGGCCGCCACGCTCGAAACCGAAGACCGTCATCGCGATCTTCCAGCCCGCGTCAGGCTCGCCGACCAGGTCGCGGTCCTCGACCTCCGCGCCGGCGAGGAACACCTCGCAGAACTCGCCGCCGCCGGTCATCTGGCGGATCCGGCGCACCTCGACCCCCGGCTGGCGCATGTCGACCAGGAAGAAGCCGATGCCCCGGTGACCGCCCACCGCGTCGGTCCGAGCGAGCAGGAAGCTCCGGTCGGCGTAGTGCGCGCCGCTGGACCAGGTCTTCTGGCCGCTGATCAACCACCTGCCGTCCTTGCGCTCGGCGCGCGTGCGCAGACCGGCCAGGTCGCTCCCTGCGTCGGGCTCGCTGAAGCCCTGGCAGAAGATCAGCTCGCCGCTGAGGATCTTTTCGATGTAGGCCTGTTTCTGCCATGGCGAGCCGTGGACCAGCAGCGTGGGGGCAAGCAGGCTCACGCCGAGCCGTCCCAGGATGATCGGCGCGCCGGCCCTCGCCAGCTCCTCCTGGTAGATCGCCTGCATGACCGGAGTCGCCTCGCGTCCGCCCGCGTCCTCGGGCCAGCCCAGCTTCAACCAACCGCCTGCGTGGAGGCGGCCCTGCCAGTCGCGCTGGATCTCGGTCTCGTCGTCCTCCCGGTACCCGCCGACGCCGCCGTGGCGCCACTCGGCCGGCAGGTTGCCGTCCAGCCAGGCCCGTACCTCCTGCCGGAAGGCTTCCTCCGCTGCGGTGAATCCGAGGTCCACGGTCTGAGCTTAAGGCGTCGAAGGACTGGGTTACAGAGCGCCGAAAAGGGGCAAAGATAGACGGATGGCATCAGAAGTCCTCTGCGGAATCTGCGGCGCCTACCTGGCCAATCCGTATGCGCCCTGCCCGCAATGCGGCGCCCGGGCCTCAGGAGGTTACCGAGGAGCTGTCGTGCAGCGACGCAAGAGTCCCGCGCTCGCGGCGGCGCTGGCGATCATTCCGGGATGCGGGCACTTCTACCTCGGCCACAACAAGAAGGGGATCGCCTATCTCCTCGGCGTCGGCGGCCTGCAGTTCTTCGGCCTCGACCTCGACCTGAGCGTGATCGGGCTTGCCCTCGGCGTGCCCATGGAGCTCGGCGGCGGCACGCTGTGGCTCTACAGCATCGTCGACGCGTACCGCACGGCAAAGCACATGGAGGCGAACCCCGGCTTCAGCGCCTGATAGGCGAGGGCTACGACGCCTTGCGCTTCTTCCTCGTCGTGGTCTTGCGCCGGCCGTTGGCAGGAGCGCTGGTCACGCGCCGCTTCTTCGCTGTCCCGCCCAGCGCCCGCTGCACCCGTCGCGAGATCGTGCGCAACCCGCGCTCGACCGTGTTGGAGGCCGCCGCCGAGCCGCGCTCGGTCAGCTTGACGACCTGGCGCCTGAGCTTGCGGTTCTCCTTGATCAGTTCCGCGACCATGTTGTTCAGCTGACCGACCAGCTCTCCGCCGTCGGCGCGCTTTCGCCGCGTCCTGGCGGTGGTCGTCGTTTTCGAGCCGGGTGGCCTGCCGCGTCTACGGCGCGGCGATTCCTGGCCTTGCGGTGTTTCGTCTGGGGACATTTCGACTCCTGGGACGTGCCCTAATCAATCGGGGTGCCCAGGCAGTATAAAGGCCCTACCCTTGAATTCTTTTAGCGCGGATTAAGCCGCGGCGAGCATCTGTTGTTTGGAAATGCTCTTGAGGCCTTCTCGCGCCAGCTCGTGCGCAGGATTGGCTTTACGGTTTACATAACGAACCACGCGCCAACCGCGCCTGCATCGCTCACGAACTTCGTACACCGCCACGCGAAAACTGTCGCTGGAAGGCACGCGACTCCGGACCACCGGCGCGCAGTCCGTGCGCACGATGACGCGGTGATAAGGCCAGCGGGCTGCGGCAAGATCGAGAGCCCCCGCGCACACGTGCGCCTCCAGCTGCGCCGACCCACCCAGGTGCGAAAAGCCGAACGACTCCGTATAGACCGCGCGACCCCTAACAAAAACGGCCAGGCCACATCCGGCCCGGCCGTTCTTGTCGAGAGCGGCGTCCACATA
>DATKSS010000025.1:0-33774 GCA_035531515.1 Candidatus Dormiibacterota bacterium
GGTCGAGTGAAAGCCAACACATACGGTTTTCAGACCGTCGCGTTTTCGGTCCGCGCGGACCATTTCGAATACAAAACCCAGGCCTGAGTCTGTAAAACCGCCGCGAAAGCTGTGACAGTTCGATTCTGTCCCGGCCCACCACCCCGATTCTGAGTTCAGATCATTCGATCAGCGGAGACGGAGCGCAGCCATCCAGCTCAACCTTGGTCCCCCACGCACCAGGCTGGTTGAGTAGATTCGACCGGTGAGCCTGGCCATCCCGTAAATCGACGCCAGCATGATCAGGACCGCGAGTGGCATTTCCCAGATCGCGAGGTGGCCCAGCGCCAGCCTTGCTGGAATCAACAATGGCATCAGTGGGGGCACGTAAGAGGCGATCCTGACCCAAGATGCATCGGGCGATGCGATCGAGGCATACATCAACAGGTATCCGCCGATGAGAAAGACAGTGAAGGGCGCGCTTACGGACTGGACCTCTTCCTGCCGCGCGACCATGGCTCCGGCAGCCGCAAAACCGAATGCGTAGAGCAAGTACCCCAGCGCAAACCACAAGAGGATCGCGGGGAGAAGGGTCCAGACCTCTGGCGGCACCGCTGAGCTCTTGACTACCGCATTCGCGATCAAGGCGGCGCCCACCGTTACAGCCATCTGGCCAATTCCCACCAGGCCAATGCCGATCACTTTGCCGGTCATCAGCTGGCTCGGCGTGACCGCGGCCAGCAGCACTTCCGCGGTTCGAGACGTCTTTTCCTGGGCGACGCCAGAAGCGACCGCGCTTCCGAATATTCCGACGCTGACAAAAAGGAGAATCCCGGCCGCCAGCGCGGCGATCGACCGGCCAGCCATGTCGGATTGCGTAGCCAGAAGGGTGACGGTCGATATGGGCTCTGGCTGCTGCGCAGCCCCTACGACCGAGGTCGGCACTCCACCCTGGATCAATACGTCGCGCTGATGCGCCTCTTGGACGACCGCGCGCACCAGCGCCGCCAGGGTGGGCGAGACCGTCTGGTAGAACTCGATGGTGGCCGAGCTGCTGTCCACCGTCAATGCAACGTCGAGCGTCGCCTGGCCGCCTTGAAGTGATGAGAGCAGCTGGCCCAGCTGTCCCCGGCCCGACGTCCGCGAGGGTGTCAGCTCAGACCGAGCGGCGGAGTCGTCAGACACACTCGCGGTCGTGATGTCGACACCGGCTGCCTTGCCGGTGGTCTGCAGTGCCGGCGCAAGAGCCTGTGCGGCGGGACCAACAAGGCCAACCACGGTCGGCCTGGTGGGCGGCCGGAAGAGCGCCGGACCCACGATCAGCACCACCGCGACCAGGGTCGTGATCCCGGTCAAGATCCAGGTTGCTCGACCTCTCAGCCGTTCAGATATCTCACGGCCGGCGATCAGTCGGATCGTGCTGACGCGGTTCAACTGGTCACCAGCTGGCGGTAGAGCTCCAGCAACCCGCCCGATTCAAAGCCGAAGTGCTCGACCGAGCCGGCCGCCATCGCCACGCGGAGCAAGGCTTGGGTGTCCGTGCCAGGAGCTATGGCCAGCAGCACTCCTTCCGAGTCGCTCCCGATCACTTCGGTTCCCATCAGCCCGGATGTCCAGTCGACCGAGGTCGTGACCTTCACGCGCAGCCTCTGCGGCAGGCGGGCCCTCAGCTCGTCCAGGGTCCCGCTGGCCAGGACGCGACCCTGCTCGAGGATCACCACACGCTGGCACAATCGCTCCACCAGGTCCAGCTGGTGGCTGGAAAAGAGCACCGCCGTGCCGCGGGCCACCTCCGCCCGCAGAACGTCGGAGAGCGAGTCCACCGCCGACGGGTCCAACCCCGCGAACGGCTCGTCCAGGACCAGGAGCTCGGGTTGATAAACGAGGGCGACCGCCAGCTGGACTCTTTGTTGATTGCCGTGGGAGAGAGCCACAACCCGGTCTTGCCCGCGGCCTTCGAGGCCAAGGGTCTCCAGCCACTTTTGGGCTTGCTTTCTGGCAGCAGCGAGCTCCACGCCGTGCAGTCGGGCGAAGTAGGCGATCTGATCGAGGACGCGCATCTGGGGGTAGAGCCCACGCTCTTCCGGCATGTATCCGAAACGGAGCCGATCCGGCAGCGCGACCGGACGGCCGGACCACTTGATCGATCCGCCCAGCGGCTGGAAGATGCCCATGACGGCGCGCATGGTGGTGGTCTTGCCTGCGCCGTTCCGCCCGACCAGACCTACAAGCTCGCCCTTCCCGACCGTAAGAGAGAGCTTGTCTACGGCGATTCTCTCGCCGAAGCTCTGGTACAGGTCTGAGATCTCAAGCACAGGTCAGAGTGATACCAAATGAATACTGTCACGACATCATGCAGCAGGCACCAAGACGACGCCCATGGTTGTGCGCAGGAGTAGTGAGATATGAGGCTGGTCCCGATAATCGCCCTGGTGGTGGCCGTTGCACTCATCGTTTTTGGCCGTCTGAGAAGAAAGACGCCGGTCGCGATTGCCGGCTATGTCCTGCTGGCTATAGCGGCGGTCCTTGAGATCTATCTACGGTCGCAGTAACGCAGCCGAGTTGCCAAGTCTGCAACTCGCCTTCTACCCGCGCGGGCCGTCAACGATCCGGCACGGGATGTCCGCATCTTCGTCGAGGTGATAGCTGGCGCAGATTCGGTGGTACCCGTCCGCGACCGTGAGGGGAACCTGAGCTTCCAGGCGCCCACGAATCATGAGAACAGGGGACAGTAGCCCTCCCTTCTTAACCTTGGCGAGATCCTTCGCGACGTGGACGTTGTCGGGCGGAAGTGCGGTGAGCGTACTGGCGCGCAGCACGTCCTTCGCCTTTCTGCGCACGATCGGTGTGGTGCGGAGCCGGCTGACCAGCTGGTCCGCATCTGTCTGAGGCATGACCAGGCTCAAGTAATCCGCGGCTGCTGGATAGTCATGAGCATCGGGGGCTTCTTTCCAGGCCGGCTTTATGGTCATAGCGCTTCGCAGCGTACAGCCGCCCTGGATCAGACGGGCGCTTCGGCGGTGGGCGGGGCGACCCGGCTCCCGCTCAGCATGAGAGCGCCGGCGCTGGCAGGGATAAGCGTCAAAACTCCTCCCGCGACCAGGGCGGCAGCCACGGCCGGTCCCAAAGCTCCGCTGGCCAGGCCCAGTGAGGCGGCGGCCGCCGGAAGTCCCAACTGGGCTGAAGCCAGCAATCCGGCCGGCAGCCTGGTTTCTGTACCCGTCACCAACGACGCCACCACGTGCACTGCTGTCGCACCGATCGCCATGGCCAGGGCGAGGCCAACCGCGGATGGAGAGCGTACGAGGGCGCTCAGATCGAGGCTCGCACCCAGCAGGACGAAGAAGGCCGGCACGAAGAAGCCACTTGCCAGGCCGGTCAGTTGTTGGGCGAGTCGGTTGGGCTCGTTGAAACGGCGCAGTACGATGCCGGCTGCGAATCCCGCGACCAGCAAGCTTGCTCCAGTGCGCTCGGCGATGGCAGCCAGTGCTAGCAGCAGGAGGACCGACAGCCGAAGCTGCAGTGCCCAATGCCGGTGCTTGGATTCGCGCTTGACCTCGTCGGCCAAGCCGCTCTTGAACAGCCGACGTGCCGCCACCATCGAGGCTGCCGCGGCGGCGACGATCAGGATGTCGCCAACGAGCGCCAGCGGGATCCGGCTTGCGCCCGACAGCGCCAGTGGCATCAGAACCGCGGTCAGGGCGTCCGCCAGCGTCATCCAGGTGATGAGAATCGCAATGGCAGGGCCGCTGAGTCCTCGTTCTCTGATGGTGGGAAAGGCGACGGCGGCCGAGCTTCCCGCCAACAGGATCACCAAGAGCGATGGGTGCCCGGACGGGAATAACGCGGAAATGGCGAGCCCGACGGGCAGGCTGAGCGCCAGCGCGATCAGGAGAGCCAGGTTTCCCCGAATAGCACCTATGCGCAGTTCTGCAGACCGAAGGTCGACCTCATTGCCCGCCTCGAGCATCAGCATCGCAAAGCCAACAGCGGAGAACTCAGGGAAGGGTTGGGTCGTAGAGACGATCAGATGCAACCAGGTCTTGCCGAGGATCGCTCCCGCAATCAGCTCGCCAACCAATACCGGGGCCAACGATCTTCTGCCCGCAGCGAGCAACGGCCCGAGCAGGCCCGCAAGGACCAGAAGCGTCAGGGATGTGAACATCGATCGAGATGCCTAGTCGAGATTCTCAGGCAAGGGTATGCGAGGAAAGGTCATCAACTGCAAAAAGGCGAGTCGACACCGCAGGTCGACCAGCCCGCCTCGACGGCACGGAATGGAACGAAACGAGATCGCGCCTCGAGCCGTTGTTCTAAGAGTGATCCATGAGTCGTCGAATTGAAGCTGCCCTGACTTCGGGCGCTTTCCAGGTTCGCGGGAAGTTGCTGAGATTGTTACCTGGCGTGCGGGAGCGTGGGTCGCTCAAACGGTGGTTGGGGAGAAAGTGAAAACCCGGATTGCGGACATCGTCAAGCCGATGCAGGATGTAAGCGCAGGCGGGTGGGAATGATGCCTGGTGGGATTGCCGCTGCCGGTGGGAGCAAAGCGCGGATCACGGCCGCCCACAGGGGCGCGGCGCTCTAGGTGCCGGCCAGCCTGCGCCTGCTCATCGTCGCCGTCGCCCTCATCCTGGTGGTCCTCAGCATCACGCCACTGCGCCGGCGCCTGCCCGTCGTGGGCGACCTGCCCGAAGGGCTCGACCTCGCTGCGTGGGTGGGGCTCGTCCTGCTGTGCCTTTCCGCGCTGGCCGGCGTCAGGACTGCCAAGTCCATCCAGCTCAGCCAGTCCCTGGCGCGCGCGGCGCTCACGCTGGCGGGGCAGACATTCGACTCTGCCCTCGGTCCAGCCGCGTCGTGGGTTTCGGCCCACGAGCCGGGCCTGACGCTCATCACGGTGGGCGTGGCTGCGCTCGCGTGGGCCGGGGTGGCTGCTCGCCTGGGCGCGGTGGTGCGCCGTTCGCAGGAGCCTCAACCGCGGCTCGGCGACTGGTGGGTGGTGAAGTACAACCGGCGAACCAGACCGCCGATCCAGCTCCGAGCAGCCGCTGTGGCCGGTCACGTCGCGTTCATGGATGCGGGCGCCGCAGCGCAGTACGTGGGTGTTTCGCGCACCACGCTCTATCGGTGGGCCCGAGCGGGGCGAGTTCCTTGCACGCGCGACGAGGGCGGACTCAGGTTCAACTCTGCCGACCTGGCGGCCGTGCGAGGACGGCTTCACAGCAGCGCCGGCGCCGGCCGCGAGGGGGATCTGCGTTGAGCGCCATCCCCCGCGCGGGCGGCCGCCAACCGGCGAGGCCCCGGCGGAAAGACGGACGCCTCCTGCGCGCGGGCATCTACCGGGAGCGAGGACCGTGGAACCCATCGCCGCTGGCGGGCCTGTGGGTGGTGCCAGCCGCGGTCAAGATCGGCGTGGTGGCGACCATCGTCGGGACCACCTTCCTGGCCACCTCTCCGGGCGTCACTGCTTATATCAACGGCCTGCCCGACGTGAGAGTGATCGCGGCTGTGCCCATGACGGAAGACACGCTGATCTATGCCTCGGATGGGACCACCCTTCTCGCCGACATTCACCCTTCGGGCCACCAGCAGTACTACGAGCCGCTGAGCGCGATGGGCGAGTACCTGCCCATGGCGGCGGTGGCGATCGAGGATCACAACTTCTACTCGGAGCCGGGGGTCGACCCTGGCGCTCTGCTCCGTGCGGCGGTGGTGGACCTGCGGGCGGGCAGCCCCGTGGAGGGCGCCTCGACGATCACCCAGCAATTGGTCAAGCTGACCCTGGTCGGCAACCAGCCGTCGCTCAGCCGCAAGGTCGAGGAAGCGCTGCTGGCCGTGGAGGTCGAGCGAACCTACAGCAAGCGGCAGATCCTCGAGATGTACCTCAACACCGTCTTCTTCGGCAACGACGCCTACGGCAGCGCCGCCGCGGCCAAGATCTACTTTCACACCACCACCGCGAAGCTCGACCTGGCCCAGGCGGCGATGCTCGCCGGCCTGCTTCGCGATCCGAGCTACAGCAACTCCTTCTACGACGCCTCGGTGGCCAAGGCTCGCCAGGGCCAGGTGCTGGACGCGATGGTGCGAGCCAAGATGGTCACCGCTGCCCAGGGGGCCGCCGCCCTGGCCGAGGACCTGAGCGCTCCCGACCACATCTTCCTCCCGGCGAACGTGATCCTGGATCCGGGATTTGTGAGCTATGTCACCGACGAGCTCGTCTCGAGGTTTGGGCCCGCGGTGACCTACGGTGGCGGCCTGCGGGTCGTCACGACCCTCGATTGGGCCATGACGCAGAAGGCGCAGCAGCTGATCCAGGCCCAGGTCAGCCGGTACGGCTGGGGGAACGTGCACCAGGGCGCCATGGTCGCCATCGATCCCCACTCGGGCGCGATCCTGGCGATGGTCGGATCGGCCGATCCCAGCGCGAACGGCGGCCAGTACAACTTCGCCGTCTGGCCGCCGCGCAACCCGGGATCGTCGATGAAGATCTACACCTACACGGCGGCCATCGCGAGTGGGAAATTCACCATGGTGTCTCCGGTCCCGGACCAGCGCATCTCGGTCTCCCAGGGAGCAGGCCAGCCCCTTTACACGCCGGCCAACTACGACGGTAGGCTGCACGGCACCTGCCAGCTGCAGGCATGCTTCCTGAACTCGCTGAACATCCCCGCGGTGCGCGTCGAGCTGGGTCTGCCGAACGGACCCGCGGACGTCGCCCAGATGGCCCGCACCATGGGAGCGCCGCCCTGGCACTGCGCAGATCCTCCGGCTTGTCAGCATTTCACCGACAACGACCCGCTCTCCAGCTACGGGGCCTCATTGACGCTAGGCGGCTGGGGCGAGACTCCCCTCCAGATGGCCACCGGAGCGTCGGTGCTGGCCGCGCAAGGGGTGCTCCACCAGCCGACCTCGCTGGCCTCGATCACGACTGCGGACGGGCATCCCTTCTACAAGCTCGACCCCAGCTCCGGCGCCAAGCAGGTGATCGACCCCCGCGTGGCCTACATCGTCGAGCAGATGATGTCCGACGACCGCAACAGGGCGATGATCTTCGGTCTCGGCTCCAACCTGACCCTCCCCGACCACAAGGTCGCCTCTAAGACCGGAACAACCGATGACTATCGCGACGGCTGGACGCTCGGCTACACCCCGGCCGTCGCGACTGCCTTCTGGTTCGGCAACGCCAACTTCAGCCCGATGGCCCAGTATCTCGAGGCGAGCGTGATCGCCGCCCCGGTCTGGCATGCCTTCATGGAGTGGACGTTGAACGTCGACCTGAAGCGCCCGGGCAACGAGTGGTTCGCGCAGCCTCCCGGACTGCTCGAGTACACGGTGGCGGGGCGGGTGCAGTGGTTCATGCCCGGGACCACGCCCTACCAGAGCACGCCGCAGCCACAGGGCGTCGTGGTCCGGCGCAAGAAGACCTGACCTGCGAGCTCAGCCTTGCCGGCGGGCCAGGCCCGCGGCGAGGGCCAGCAGCCCAAGCTCGAACTGCTCCTCGCCCGCGACCTGTCCCAGCTCGTCCAGGACTCCGCCGGCGATAGGAAAATCAGCGGGCGGCAGGTTGGCGAACTCCCGGCGCCAGCTGGCTGCGTACGCCGCCTTCGCCTGCCGGCGCGTGCGCGGAATCTCCCAGGCCACAAAGCCCGTGGTGTAGGTGAGGACGGCGTAGATGGCATGGACCCCGGCTGTGGCCGGGAGGCCCGCCTCGCCGAGGCGCCGCAGCAGCGCCTCGACGCCGCGGAAGATCCCCGGCCCGACCACCGCCTGTGACAGGAAGATGACCGGAAGGCTGGGATGCTCGATCAGGGTCAGCCGGAGGCCCCGGCCCCAGGCGACCAGGACCGCCTCGACGTCGTTGCTCAACGGGCGGGGCAGTCGTAGGTCCCGAAGGCCCGCCTGCGCGATCGCGTCGAGGAGGTCGTCCTTGCCCTCGATATATCCATAAAGCGTCATCACGCCGCACTCGAGGCGGCGTGCCAGGTTGAGCATGGTGAGCGAACCCAGGCCGTCCTGGTCGGCCAGGGTGAGCGCGGCGTGGATGACCTGATCCCGCGTCAGCGAGCCCCGCGGCCGTCGGGCGCGTTGGGCCTTGACAGCTCTCGGCACGAGAGTATGGTACTTCCTACCGTACGAGATACGCTAGGAGGTTGGTCATGGGTGGGCGCGTCGAGGGAAGTCATCCGGGGAGCCGCGGGGCGCTGGGATATTCCGATCAGCCGACGGGCCGGTCCGAGCCCGCAAAGCAATCTGCGAGCCTCGTCTCGCGGTCGCTGCTCGTGGCCTTCTGCTTGGTCGCGGCTCTGACCTATCGGGCCAGCGTCTCCGTGATTCCCTCGGGAGTTCTCGAGGACGCGTTCGTCCTGGTGCTATCCGCGGTGTTGCTGGCCCTCGCCGCATTCGCACGAAGATCGGATGAGCTGAAGAAGTTCTGGGAGATCCCGTTCGCCTTCTTCGTCTTCACGCTGGCCGGCTTTTTTGGAGACGGCTCGATCAGCCCGCTGCAGCACCTCTTCGTCAGGGATGTTCTGCATCAGACGACGAGCACGAACAATCCCCTCGCCTCCACCGTGATGGGCACGGTGCTGGCTCAGGTGGTCGGCACCCTGCTCCTTGCAGTTCCGATCATCGTGCTGACCAGGGCTTCCGGCGCCGACCTGCGATCCATCTTCCTGACGAGGTCGGCCAACTGGTGGGGAGTGGCTGTCGGGGTTGCGTGTTTCGTGATCGTCTACTTCCTGGTCGTCAGAGGCCGGACCGCTTCCTTCTTCCCAACCCACGGTGCCGTCACCATGTCGCGCTTGCTCTCGCTGACCCCGGCCCTGGTCGTCCTGGTGCTCTTGAACGGGTTCAGGGAGGAGCTGTGGTTCAGAGGGCTTTTCCTCAACCGGTACGGGGCGTTTCTCGGCCCCCTGTCATCCAACGTCCTCGCCGCAGTCATCTTCACGTCGTTTCACGTGCAGGTGCAGTACGCCGCGAGCATCCTGCCTTTCCTGGTTTACACGCTGATCAACGGCTTGATCCTGGGTTGGCTGATGCAAAGGAGCAGAAGCATCCTCGCGTCGGCGATCTTCCATGCCGGCACCGACATCCCGATCTTCCTGGTCTACCTCACCTACGCCGCGCCGTGATCAGAGGGGTAACCAGATCCGGTTACCCTGATCGCCCGACATGACCAGCATCGCCGGCGCCCGGCTTCGCGCCCAGCGCCTCACCGGAAAACCGTTTGGCGATGCGATGGAGGCGGTGGGCCGGATGGGCGCCGTGCAATCGCAGGACTTCCCGGCCGCCAAATGGGCGCTCGCGCAGCGGCTGGAAGGCGTCACCGACGCGGCCCTCGACCGCCTTTACGACGATGGTGCCGTCCTGCGCACCCACGTGTTGAGGCCCACATGGCACTTCGTGCTCCCGGAGGACATCCGGTGGCTGTTGAGTCTGACGGGCCCGAGGGTCATGGCCAGGGCTGCCGGCCGCTTGCGGCAGCTCGAGATCGACCGCGAGGTGATCGCCCGGGCACGGGCGGCATGGCACGCGGCGCTGGCAGGCGGCGGGAGCATGACGCGTACGGAGCTCGGCGGCGTGCTCGCGGCCGCGGGCGTCTCGGCGGAAGGCCAGCGGCTCCTGTACTTCGTGATGGCGCTGGAGCTCGAAGGCCTCCTGGCCAGCGGTCCGCGGCGCGGCAAGCAGCTCACCTGGGCGCTGCTCGAGGAGCGGGCTCCGGCCTCAGTGCCGCTGGAACCGCAAGACGCGCTCCGCGAGCTCGCGCGTCGCTACTTCAGCAGCCACGGCCCGGCGCAGCTGCAGGACTTCGCCTGGTGGTCGGAGATGACGCTGGCCGACGCGAGAAGGGCGATCGGACTCGCCGGCGCCGAACTGGCGATCCGGTCGATCGAAGGCCGGGACTACTGGTGCGACCACGAGCTTGACTGGCGACCAGCCGGAAGAGGGGCCGTACACCTGCTGCCCAACTTCGACGAGTACACGGTGGGCTACCGCGACCGCTCGGCCATGCTGCATGCGCACTACCCGTTCCGACCCGAGCTGTTCGCCTTGTCCAGCATCCTGTCCAACGTCATCACCGCCGGCGGCGAGCTGCGTGGGGCCTGGCGGAAGGTGGCGACTTCAAAAGGGGTTCGCGTGGAGGTCAGACCGGTCGCCCGGCTGTCACCGGCGGTCCGCGCCGGCATCGAAGAGGCCGCCCTCCGATTCGGCCGCTTTCTCGGGCGCCAGGTCGAGGTGGCCTGGATCGAGCCCGACCGACCCATGTCAGGCGGGTTTTAGAACTCTGGCCTCGGTGGCTCGGCGCGCCAGACTCCAGGTCGACCAGCCGGGAGAGCGCGGCGCTCTCCCGGCTGAGCGCTTTCAGGCGACCGGGGTGCCCGCCATGTACGCGTTCGCCGACACGATGGCGCAGACGAACGTGATCCCGGTGTCGACCTCGAGGAGGCTGTTGGCGGACCAGGCCGCCTCGAGCTCCGCAAGAGTCGTGATGTGGGTGACCGAAGCACCCGACTTGAACAGCTCGACGTACACGTGCCAGGGCACGTTGAAATCACCACCCGTGCGGGCGACCCCGACCAGGTGATCGTGTCCCGGTACCGTCAGGGGGTCGGTGCCGTAGACGCCCGGCATCACGGACGTCGCCAGGCTGGCGATGACACCCCCGTGGTCCGGACAGTTGCCGGGCGCGCCCATGCAGTTGAACGTGCCCGGCGTCCCGGGCGGGTAGACGATGAGGAACAGGGGCGCCACGGCATGCGAGTTGACCGAGTTGATCGGGTTGTTCGCCCCCAGTGGGGCGAGCCGGTTGGGGGTCAGCAGGTAGACGATGCTGCCGTCGGCGTCGTTGTAGGCAGGCTCGATCGAGGCGTTCCCCAGCGCCCGTTCGCCGCTGGGCAGCGAACCGGCCAGCGCGTTGACGGGAAACAGGCACGCCGCCGCTGCCAGCGCGGCGATGAGCATTCCGCGGCCGGACGTCAGCTGATTGAGCATCCCCGACCTCACTTGTAGAAGTAGGGGTCCAGGACACGGACAGGCGTGATCTCGTCGGCCGGAATCTGGTTCAGCTTGGCCGCCTTCCGGATTGCTTCGGGGCTGGGCGCGTCGTAGATGCAGAACGTCTTCTTGTGGTCCTCCGTCACGTATGAGTGCACCCACGTGACCCCGAGCTCGGCGTTGGTGGTGACGACAGACATGCAGGCTTGTGCCCCCTGGTCCGTCAACGGGATCTCGAGCCCGTCCGGGAATGTGCGCTCGACCATAAATCTGGCCATCAGAAACCTCCCTGCTGTGGTGGCCGCCCGGGTGGGCTGCCTTCCCGATCAGGCTATGGAGGCGTCGAGGCGCCGCCATCCGGGAGAAGGCTCAGCCTGTGCTCAACCCACGTGCTCATTTCGTGCCATCCAGGTCGCCACCTGGACGCGGGAGTCGAAGCCGAGCTTGTCGAGGATGTGGTGGACGTGGTTGTCGACCGTGCGCTCCGAGAGATAGAGCCGCTGCGCGATCTCGCGGTTGCTCAGGCCGCTCGCCACGAGCTGCGCCACCTCGCGCTCGCGGCGGCTGAGCACCGGAGCCGCAGTCCGCACCGCCTCGGGGACTCGAACGGGCTGTCCTGCTCCCGCCTCGAACAAGCCCCACGACCCGGGCACGTCGGCGAAGACACGGACGCCGCGCTGGGCAAACTCCAGGCCTGAGCCGACCACCAGGTCCTTGACCGTGCCCGAGACGAGGACCTCGCCGGGCTGGGCGGCCTCCATCACGCTCGAGGCGACGTGCAAGGCAACGCCCCTGGGGCGCCCGTCGCCCACCTCGCACTCGCCGGCGTGCAGGCCGGCGCGAACGCGCAGCCCCAGTTCGAGAAGCTCGTCGCGGACCTCGATGGCGCAGCGGATGGCGCGCGCGGTGCCGTCGAAGACTGCCGTGAGCCCGCGCTCGCCCGCCTCGATCTCGGTGCCCGAGTAACGCGCCAGCGCCTTGCGGACCACGCTGTGATGGCGGTCGATGAGCTGGTTCCACCGCTTGTCCCAGAGCCATACGGCGTGCGCGCCCGCCTGCGCCACGCTCATGCAGAGGACCGTCGCGAGCATGGTCTGGGGCTGTGGCGCGGAGCGGGCTCCGGTGAGGAACTCCTGGACCTCGCCGATCACCCTGTCGGCGTCCCCGAAGTACGGCCAGTGGTCGTCCGAGTCCAGCTCCAGGAGCCGCGCCCCCGGGATGTGCTCGGCGAAGTAGCGGCCGGCCTCGATCGGCGCCACCCGGTCGCCGCGCGCATGTATCACCAAGGTCGGCACCCGGATGGCAGGGAGGGCATCGCGTATGTCCATCCGGTTGTTCATCCGCAGGAGGTTCGCGGCGTCTCCAGGGCTGGCGCTCATCTGAGTGAAGGTGGCCCACCAGCGCGCCACCTCGGGGTTGTCGACCTGGCTGGGGGCGTAGTCGCGCATGTCGATGACCTTCCCCCAGATCTGTTCGACGCCTCTCATCCGCTCCTCGAACTCCTCGTCGGTGAGGCCCCACGGATAACCGGGGCGACGCAGCCGCGACGGGTAGCTTCCGTCGATGATCAGGCCTGCCGTACGTTCCGGATACGTCGCTGCGAAGAGGGCCGACATGACCCCACCTTCGGAGATCCCCAGCAGCGCGGCTCTCTTCGAGCCGGCGGCGTCCATGACGGCGCGCACATCGTCCATCCGCTGCTCGAGGGTGGGAAGAGGATGCACGCGGTCCGACATCCCGCAACCGCGCTTGTCGAAGATGATGAGCCGCGAGAACGAGGCGAGGCGGTTGAGGAACGCCGCCAAGGCAGGCAGCTCCCAGACGTAGGCCAGGTGCGACACCCAGCCCAGAACGAGCACGAGGTCGATCGGACCGTCGCCCACGACCTGGTAGGCGATGTTGACGTCGCCGCTGCGCGCGTACTTGGCTCCGGTAAACACGTGGGTCAGGCCAGTCTAAAAGGGTTTGCGGACATCAGCGCCGCGCCGCGCCCGTCAGGAACGGGTCAGGTTACGTCGCGCGTCCTGACCAGTGTCGCGGACACGGCCGCCACTCCAACCAGCCACAGCGCCAGCACGATGACGGCGTGCGCGGCGTCGACGGGTGGAGGACCTGCCACGGCCGCGGCGACTGCGCCGCTCGCCCTACCAAACGAATCCTGCAGGTATCCGGCGTTGGCGATAGGGAACCACTCCTGGATCTGCTTGAACGTGTCGCCGAGGTTCACCAGCAGTCCGAACACGAGGTTCTCGATGACCAAGACGTACGCGAGGCCGAGGCCGATCGCCATCGCCGACTGCCGGAAGGCGGTCGCGAGGCCAAACCCCAGCACGGTCAGGAAATAGAGGATCAGCCACGCTGCGCCGATACCTTTCAAGAGGTCGATCACCGACGGCCATGCTGCCGAGTTTCCGTCGATCGTGGCGATGACGTAGCTCGCCATGGCATCGGCGATGAAGAGGCTCAACGTCATGATGAGGGCAAGCGCCGCCAGCGATGCCAGCTGGCCACCCACGATCGAGATTCGTCCAGGCAGTTGAACCAGGGTGGTCTTGACCGTCGCCCACGAGTACTCGCTGCCCTGGGCCAGGACTCCGACGATCAAAGCGAAGATCCCGACGAGGCCGCTCGCGTTCGCCAGCGACTTCTTGATCACCGAGTCCGGGTAAAGGCCGGTCCGCAAAGCCGAGAGTTGGGCGCCCGCGCGGGCCGCCCCGGCCGGCGGGTGGGTGGCGACGATGTACACGAGGAAATACTCGATCCCGACCGCGAGCGCGACCATCAGGCCGATGGTCACCCACAGCGCGCGGCGGCGGACCAGCTTGAACCACTCGGCTCGGACTGCAGCCAGCATCAGCTCCCACCCTCCGTGCCGGTCAATTCGATGAAGACGTCTTCGAGCGAGCGCTCGGCTGGGCGCAGCTCGGTGACGTCGATTCCGCTCATGACCAGGCTCTTGGCGATGGTTGCGGTCTGGCTCATATCGACCCTCAGGCTGAAAGCGCCGTCTCGCACCGACACGTGGTCGGCTCCATACGTTTTCTCCAGGACCAACCGCGCCTGGTCGGCCGGCTGCGCGCGGACAATCAACTCCGTTCCTCCCCGAATCTCGTCGATGGTCCCTTCCGTGACCAGCTTGCCACGGCGGATGACCCCGATCCGAGTGCAGATCTGCTCGACCTCGTTGAGCAGGTGGCTCGACAGGAGCACGGTGCGGTCGCCGGTACCAAGGTTCTTGATGAGATTGCGAAACTCGACCATGCCCTGCGGGTCGAGGCCGTTGGTGGGCTCGTCGAGAATGAGCAGCGCGGGATCCTTCAACAGGGCGGCAGCGACGCCCAGCCTCTGCTTCATGCCGGTCGAGTACGTGCCCGTAGGTCGATGCGCATGCTCGGTCATGGCGACCTCGGCCAGCACCGCCGCGACCCGTGTGTCGGGGAGGCGGCAGTAACGGGCCAGCAACCGGAGGTTGTCGCGCCCTGATAGGTAAGGCCAAAAAGCCGGCGCTTCGATCATCGCGCCGACGTGCGCGAGCGAATGAGGTGATCCCGGCGATCCGCCCGCCACCGTCGCAGTCCCGGAGGTTGGCTTGATCAGGCCGGTGAGCATCCGCAGGAACGTGGTCTTGCCAGCGCCGTTGGGGCCCAGCAATCCAAACACCTCGCCCGCGCGAATCGTGAGGCTGAGGCCCGCGACCGCAAGGACGCCGCCGCTGTACTGCTTGCTCAGCTCGTGTGTCTCCACGAGCGTCGCGCCGCGTGCGGGGACGCTCACGACGGTGTGAGAGCCGTCCAAGTCCGTGGTCTCGGGCGTGGCGATCACCTCGACCCGAGCACCGCCGACGCGAGCAGCATCACGAGATAAAAGTACGTTCGTCGCACCCGAGCCCATGAGGGCCGTATGGCCTGTCGCGACCGAGGCGACAGGCCTTTGACGGCTGGATGCCGGTCGGGGTGATGCGGACGCGATTTCGCACCGACTCCCGACTCACACGACACGGGACGAACGGCCCTGGTCGCGCAGGCGGGCGCCCTTTAACGTGACGCTCAGTTCAAGAGTTCCGCGGACCCCATCGGGCCGGCCCGCCGCGGAGTGCAAATCAAGTGGTAACGCCCGGGGAGGTGAGTTTGATGTCTACAGCATTCAAGCGCTGGCAGGACTGGGCAGTCGTCGCGATCGGGGTCGCAGTTTTCGTGACTCCATTCGTGTTCGGTGAGACCTCTAGCAGCAGCGCCGCTTACAGCGCCTACATCCTGGGCGGGCTGGTGGCGGTGGTCGGGCTGGTTTCCGCGTTCCTCGCGAACGCCTCGAAGATCGTGGAAGGGATCGTGACCGGACTGGGCGTGATCCTCTTCTTCACCCCCTGGCTGTTTGGATTCACCGCGGTGACAGCGACCTCTTGGGTCAGCTGGATCGCGGGCGTGCTGGTCGTCGGTGTGAGCGGATTCGCGCTTCTCGCCGAGAGGCGGCAGCAGACGGTCATCAACTGAGAGACCTGTTCAGGAGGCGGGACATTCGAGTCTCGCCTCCTTTCAGGCTGCGCCGGCACCATCCGACGTCGCAGCGTGATTCGGGCTGTCGGATCTGAAGCTGCTGGCCCCACCGGAATGCGCGCGCCTGCCTTTGATCGCCCAGGCTCTCGACACCATGTGGATCTCGCCGCCACTCTCGCCCGGCAACCTGGACCGGATCAGCTCACGAAGGTGGGCGCGCCTTGCCTCATCGAGGGACATGGCATACGCCGGTGCGGATCCTTGGCCGCCGAGGAACGGGTTCCAGTAGTCGTCGAAATCAACAAAGGTCATCTGGCAGTCAAGAGCCCGGACCTCGACCGCCTCCAGGCCCGACGATTCGAAGCAGTCGCGTAGCCCATGTGGTGAGCAGATCGTGAAGCGCGACCCTTCGTCGAGAGCGGCTGCGGTCGGGTCTAGCTCGAGGGCGGCGTCCCAGAACACGCGCATCATGCGCATGCCGTCGGAGTAGTCCCAGACGTACGCGCCGACGATCCCACCCGGACGCACGACCCGGCGCATCTCGGCCACCGCCCGCAGCGGCTCGGGCACGAAGTTGAGCACCAGGGCTGAGGCGACGGCGTCGAACCCGCCCTCGCTGAAATCCAGGCTCGTGGCGCTGCCTACGGAGAAGCTCGCCCGGGCATCGGATATCGCGGCGGTCGCGTGCCGGATGAATTCCCCGGACGGGTCGATGCCGGCCACCGCGACCGGTTGGCCGCCGGCGAGAATCGCTTCGGTCAGGGCGCCAGTTCCACAGCCGACGTCCAGCCACCGGCCTCCCGGGGCGACTGCGAGCCACTGGAGGAAGACCGGGCCGAGAAGGCGGCTCCAACGGCCGACGTAAGGCTCGTACGAGGTGGCTCGGTTGAAGACGTCGTGAGCGCTCATCTGGGGAAGCCATAACGCCGCGTGAAAAAGCCTGGGATAGTCACTGCAAGGGGAATGGTGATTGCCACCAGGGTGGCAGGTCGTCGACCTCGATCGCCACGACCCACTTGACCCACCAGAACCCGCGGCGGTCCGCGGCGACGAGGCGCACCGGGAACCCATGGCCGGCGTCCAGCGGCATGCCGCCGCAGCTGGTCGCCAGAAGGAGCGATCCCGCTTCTTCGATCGGGAAGCGTCGATCGTAGCCGGTGCTCGATACCACGCGGACGCTCACGCCACCGTTCGTCTCGATCAGTCGATCCAGGCGCGTGCCCGCCCACCGCTGCGTCGAGTAGAAGCCGCCGGTGCAGTCGAGGGTGGCCGTGAGGGGATCGTCGAATGCCGCCAACTGGTCGTACGACCACGTCCGGCCGCCGGCCCGCAGCCGCCACGTCGCAGTGTCGATCTGCGGGATCGAATCCAACATCCATGAGCTGACAGGCATCTCGGCCGGCTGATATGAGCCGGCCTCGTATGAACCTGTGAAACGGCGTGACGCTCCCGGCAGCCCGGCCGCCTTCACCACCGCTTCGCTTGCGAGGTACCCCGCCGCCGCCACACCCGCCGCCATTCCGCCACGCATGAAGGCGCGACGCGAGAAGTCGGCAGGTCGCAAACGGATTGGCCGCGCCGCGACGTGCCACACGGCGAGCGGCACCGCGGCGATGGCCGCGCCGACGTGCAATTCCATCGCCGAGAACGGTCCCCAAGAAAGCAGTGCGCCGGTCGAATGCGCCAGGCCGGCGCCCAGGGAGATGAGGACCAACGCGCCGAGGGCGACCGACACCCAGCGCCCTGGCCGTGGCCGCCGCAGGCCGTGCCGGGCGACCATCGACTTCCACGGCAGAAGGAGAAGGATCGCGAACCCGGTCGTTGCGTGCACGACCAGCGACCATCGGGCGGGTGCCGTGGCGAAAGCGAAGGCCAGCCAACCGGTCAGGAAGGCACCGGCCAGGAGGGCGACCAACCCGAGGTTGGTGCGAGCGCCCAGCCTGGTCGGCGCATCGCGCCGTGCCCCCATAGCCAGAGACTAGCTCCGGCTATGGCCGGCCGACCGGAATGATTTGGAGAAGGTGAGTTCGCCGGCGGCGGTTGAGCCGTCGGCGAACTTCGGGGGGAGTGGTAGTGCTAGGCGGCGCGCTTGGCCGTCTTGTGCGCCACCACGTGCTTGCGCGTGATGCGGCGCGCGTGCGTGGCTTTGGCCGTTGCGCGACTCTTCGTGGTGCGGCGCGCAGGAGCCGGCTTGGCGGACTTGACCAATCCATGAAGCAGCTTGCGCTGGGACTCGACTACACGCTCTGCGAGGTCGTAAGCGGCCGAGACCGCCTTTGCGGCTGACGGCCGTGCCTTCGCGCCCTTGCGGACCTTGGGCGTGAGCCCGTCGAGAAGCGGGACCAGCGCCTCGCGCTGCGACCTCAAGGTGTGGGCCGCGAACACCAGCGCGCGGTCGACCATCTCGGCGGGCGAAGGAACGTTCTCCACTGCCTTCGTCGCGGCCTTGATAAAGGTCGCCTCGTCTTTCGCGATCTCAGACCAGGCCTGCCCGATCTGACCTCTTACATTTCTTTTTGCCATCTGAGTTACTCCTTGCTGAGTTGCTTTCATCGCGGGCCACGTGGTCCGCTCAGACCAACTGTGTTGCTTGGGACCCGCGAGAGCCAGGGCCGTTCGCCCCACCCCTCCAGTGCCGGTCGGGAGTCGACGGCAAAGGTCTCGAGCGCGGGGCGACGTTAGGCCTGTGACAGGCGATGTGCTTTGGAGGATGGTTCGGGCATGTCCGTTGTGCCGGTAAAAGCCGGCGAGCCGACCCTCACCCTACTCGAGGCGGCAGGCCTTACCGCCGGCGAAGCGCTCTCACGCCTGGGCAGCTCTGTCGAAGGCCTCTCGCCTGCGGAGGCAGCGCACCGTCTCGCCGTGGTCGGTCCAAACGCGGTGCGTAGCCATGACGTCCGGGCGCTCTCGATCCTCGGTCGACAACTACGCAACCCGCTTCTCATCCTGCTCGGGGCGGCGACGCTCATCGCCTTCCTGACTGGCGAGCACACCGACGCGATCATCATCCTGGCGATCGTCGGCCTGAGCGTTGGACTCGGTTTCTTCAACGAGTACCGCTCGGAACGAGTGATCGAGGCGCTGCACGCGAGCATTCGCCACCGGTCCCTGGTCATGAGGGGCGGTCAGTCGATAGCGGTCGATGTGACCGAGCTGGTCCCCGGCGATGTCGTGCTGCTGCGCCCTGGCGACCTCGTGCCCGCGGACTTGAGACTGATCGATTCTCGTGAGCTGGAGTGCGACCAGGCGATCCTCACCGGCGAACCGATGCCCAAAAGCAAGGGCTCGGAACCGGAATCGGACCTGTCCGTGGGAGAGCTCGGCCTGCGCTGTGCGGCATACATGGGAACTACTGTGCGTGGCGGGTCCGGCTCCGGGGTCGTGGTGTTGAGCGGGTCTGCGACGGCCTTCGGCAAGATCGCGCTCAGGCTCGGCGAGCGGCAGCCGGAAACCGCGTTTCAGCGCGGGCTGCGCAGCTTCTCGGTGCTCCTGGTCTGGGTCACCGGCTTTCTCGCGGGCGGCATATTCATCGCCAACTCGCTGCTCGGGCGCCCGATCCTGGAGTCCGCTCTGTTCTCCCTGGCGATCGCGGTCGGCCTGACCCCGCAGCTGCTGCCTGCCATCGTTTCGGTCAGCCTGGCCTCCGGTGCCCGAAACCTCGCCCGGAAGCGAGTCGTGGTCAAGAGGCTCATCAGCATCGAGGACCTGGGCAACATCGAGGTCCTCTTCACGGACAAGACGGGGACCTTGACGGAAGGCCGCATCACCTTCCAGAAGGCCATCGACCCGGGCGGAGAGCCGGACGGCGACGTGCTCAAGCTCGGCTTGCTGTGCGCGGCTGGAGAAGGTGTCGACCCGGCCGGCTCGGGGAACACGCTCGATGCCGCCCTCCTTGAAGCCGGGGTGGCGCCCCCAGGCTACCGGCACCTGGACAACCTGCCATTCGACCACGTGCGCCGCATGATGTCGGCGCTGGTCGCCGCGCCCGACGGGTCGATGACGCTCATCACCAAGGGCGCGCCGGAATCGATCTTCGAACGCTGCCGCCCGGCGGCTGCCAGTGCGCAATCGACCGTCGAGCAGCAGTTCTCAGCCGGCGCGCGGGTGGTCGCTGTGGCAACCAAGCCCTGGACAGGTGCGCCGCACTGCACCCTGGCCGACGAAAGGGACCTCGAGCTGAAGGGATTCCTGACCTTCCTCGACGCTCCCAAAGCCGATGCGGCCGAGTCGCTGGACCAGCTCAAGCGCCTCGGTGTGGAGGTCAAGATCGTGACCGGCGACAACCCGGTCGTGGCCCAGACGGTCTGCCGGCAACTTGGCCTTGATCACGGCGAGAGCATCACCGGGCCCGAGCTGGACCAGCTCAGCGACCAGCAGCTCCTCGAACGTCTTCCTCGCGTCGGCATCTTCGCCCGCGTGTCCCCGGACCAGAAGTCCCGGATCATCACGGCCCAGCGCAGCCTCGGCCGGGATGTGGGATTTCTCGGCGACGGGGTCAACGACGCCGTGGCGCTTCGGGATGCAGACGTGGGCATCTCGGTGGACACCGGCAGCGAGGTGGCCAAGGACGCAGCAGACATAGTCCTGCTCGGCAAAGACCTCGGCATCCTGGCCCGGGGCGTCCTCGAAGGGCGGCGGATCTTCTCCAATACGATGAAGTACGTCCTGATGGGCACGTCGTCCAACTTCGGGAACATGTTCAGCGCCGCGGGAGGTTCGCTGCTGCTCAACTTCCTGCCCATGACGCCGACACAGATCCTGCTCAACAACCTCATCTATGACGCGGGCGAGATGACGATCCCCACCGACAAGGTCGACGCCGAGCTCCTGGAGCGCCCGGCGCAATGGGACATCCGCATGATCCGCCGGTTCATGATCTTTTTCGGACCCATCAGCTCGCTCTTCGATTTCGCCACGTTCGGCGTGATGCTGTTCATCTTCCATGCGCGCGGCAGCCTGTTCCAGACAGCCTGGTTCACCGAGTCGCTCGCCACGCAGAGCCTGGTCATATTCGCGATCAGGACGAGGCGCGTTCCGTTCTTCCGCAGCCGGCCAGGCCTGGCGCTGACCGCCGGCACGCTGGGCTCGGTGGTGGTCGCCGTGGGGCTTCCGTTCACGCCGCTTGCCTCCCTGTTCGGCTTCAAGGCGCTTCCAGGTGGATTCCTCGCCATCCTGGGCCTGATGGTGGTGATCTACCTGACGCTCGTTGAGGTGGGCAAGAACCTCTTCTTCAAGCATCTTCCGGTGCGACCCAGGCTTCCGGTGGAGCGCTGGGAGCTCACGCCGACTCTTCAGACCGTGGAGAAGTTCGCGTCCCGGTGGACCGTCGGATCCAGGTCAGGGCGCAGGAGTCGGAGCACGCGTAAGCCCGAGATCACCACCCCCTGATCTCGCGTCACACATCACGGATTGGCCCGGGATTGGCGGGGCCGAAGCCACTGGCACGCGCGCGCCGGTGGTGGTTTGGTTGCGGTGATGAAGGCTACTCGCGTGGAAAGGCGTGGCCCGCGAGGCAACCCTGCGGATGCAGGCGCCGCGGGGTTCAACGGCAGCCGTTCCGAGTATCGATTTCTACGGCTGAAGCGGCAATGGACGTCATGCCCGGCCTGCGGTGGTGCGACTCTTCGCCCACCTGGCGCTGATGATCGATCACTGATCCCGGAGGCCGAGGGTGTCTGCGCCACGTGCGGGGTCGGCCTGATCAGCACCTCGAACGGGAAGGCGCGAGTTCTGACCCCGCGGCGCGCACTGGCGGGAAAGCTCGAGTCCTGACCGCGCGACGTGCACTCCCCCGCCTCTAAGCGGCATGCTTCGCGGGCCGTCGCGCCGCAACATGCTTGTGCGTCGCGCGGTGCGCGTGCGTGGCCCTGGTAACGGTCACGCGCTTGGGTGCGTGGCGGGCGAACTGCTCAGTCAAGTTCTGGATCAGGCCGTGCAGTAGGTCGCGCTGGGTCTCGACGAAACGCTCGGCGAGCTCGAAGGCGGCGGAGATTGCGGCCGCTGGGGACTGCTGGGTCTTGACCTTGTGAACGACTGCCTTGCGACGGATGGGTCGCTTTGCGACTTTGGTTGCCATTGAAGTTCTCCCTGTCCAACGGTTTGGAGCGATCTCACGACCGCCACTCATTGCAACTGTGTCGCGCCGGTCACGCCGAAGCCAGGGTCGTTCGCCTCGCCCGCTGAGTGCCAGGGGTGAGTTCGCCGCTCGTGGCGATGTGGCACGCTCATGGCCTGCGACCATGAACGCGCTCCTTACCGACCTCTACGAGCTGAACATGGTCGCCAGCTACATGCGCCGTGGCATGAACGGGCAGGCGACGTTCAGCCTCTTCGTTCGAAGGCTTCCTGAGACCCGCGGCTTTCTTGTGACCGCGGGGGTGGAGTCGTGTCTCGACTTTCTGGAAGGCCTGCGGTTCGAAGAGCGTGACCTTGACTACCTGCGCGACCAGCGGCAGTTCAACTCATCTGACCTCGAGGCGTTCCGGCGATTGCGCTTCACGGGCGACGTGTGGGCGATACCCGAAGGGCGCATCGCGTTCGCGGGCGAGCCGCTCGTCGAGGTCACCGCTCCGCTGCCCGAAGCCCAGCTGATCGAGACCTATCTGCTCAACCAGGTCACTTTCGAAACCACCATCGCGAGCAAAGCGGCAAGATGCGTCATCGCAGCCGCCGGCCGCGACCTGGTCGACTTTTCGTTCCGCCGCACGCAGGGCATAGAGGCGGGGCTCGACGTGGCGCGGCTCTCGGCGATGGTAGGGTTCGGCGCCACCAGCAACGTCGAGGCGGCCCGCGTACACGGGTTGGTCGTCGCCGGTACCATGGCGCACTCCTACGTCGAAGCGTTCTCGAGCCAGGCGGGCGCGTTTCGGGCGTTTGCCGAGGACTTTCCAGGCCGCGCGACCTTTCTGGTCGACACCTACGACACCATCGCCGGCGTCAAAGACGCGATCGCGGTGATCAAGCAGCTAAGCCTGGCCGGCCCGCTCGGCATCCGGCTTGACAGCGGCAACCTGGACGACCTGGCTCGAAGGGGTCGAAAGTTGCTCGACAGCGCAGGCCTGTCGCATGTCCGCATCCTGGCAAGTGGCGGGCTGGACGAGCTGGAGATTGACGCCCTGGTGCGGGCCGGCGCGCCGATAGACGCCTTTGGTGTGGGAACCAAGATGGGAGTGTCAGCGGATTACCCATACCTGGACACCGCTTACAAGCTCGTCCGTTACGCGGACCGCCCGGTCATGAAGTTATCGCGAGGAAAGGTCACCGCCCCGGGCCGCAAGCAGGTCTTTCGACGGCGTCGGCCTTTCGGAGACCTGGTCGGGTTGTTCGAGGAGGCGGCGCCGGCGAGACACGAGTCGCTGATGGAGCCCCTCATGATCGGTGGCCGGAGGACTGAAGCGCAGGCCGCGGTCGCCGAGTCCCGCCGGCGCTTCGAGGACGATTACTCCATCCTGCCCGCCGCCGCGCGCGACCTGCGCTCGCCCCGGCCGCCCTCGGTGCGTTTGTCACCCGCGCTCAGGAAACTTTCGACCGATACGCAGCGCGAGCTGATGAGCAAGCTTGGGCCCCACGGTCATCCCACGGGCAGCCTGAAAACCTGACCGTCGCCGCCACAGGGCCGCCGGCGCCGCGCAAACCGGATTGGCTCCAAGTCCGACGATCGTGAGCACCAGGGCGCTCATTCGGCCGGCCCCGGCCTGGGGGGTGGGTCCCGTGGAATGCATGACCAATGGCCCTGCCTGTTCGACGTTCGATGACCGATGCTGTGGGCTGGTTCCCGGGAGTGGATGGGCGACGGTCGGGGCTGACCCCTAATGAAGGGAGGGATGCTTGAACCGGAAACCCACGACTTACCCGGGGACCATTTCTTTTGAGGCCATCATCCAGCCCCACCCTTCTGGGGGCGACGAGTACCAGAGCGAGCGAGGCGCAGACGGCCTCGACCCTCAAGCCAGGCCATCGCCGGGCGGGATGACGGCGCCAAACGCAGACAGGGTCACGGCCGCGAGCGCGACCAGGTGCTGAGTCGAGAATAGCCCGATCAACCTTCGACGTCCCGCAGGACGACTTGAAGCGTCAGTGTCGACGAGTGGGCCGGCACCGCCGACCGGATGATCGCGCGCGCTATGAAGCCCGTGCTTTGGGCCGTTTGGTCCATATGGCCCGTTCGAGCAGCTGCCGCACCTCCTCGTCGCTCGTCTGGCCGAACTCGTCGTACCACTCCCCTACGGCGAAGAATGCCGGCGACTCGATCACGCATTCGAGCCGGTCCACGAGAGGGGCGAGCAATTTGCAGGTCGACGTGGCCCCCACCGGCACCCCGACCACTATGGACGCCGGCCCACGCTGCCTCAGGGCGATTACGGCAGCTCGCATTGTCGATCCGGTGGCAAGGCCGTCGTCCACCACGACCAGGGTTCGTCCATGTGGGTCATACGGAGGGCGACCGCCACGAAAGGCCAGCTCCCGCCGTTCCAGCTCCATCAGCTCACGGGCGGCCACGCGGTCGATCACGTTCTTCGGCACCGCGATCTCGCCGAGCACGCGCTCGTTGAGGACGCGGACGCCTCCGGAGGCAATGGCGCCCATCGCCAGCTCTTCGGCTCCCGGGACACCGAGCTTGCGGACCACGATCACGTCGAGCGGGGCCTGCAGCACGCGCGCGACCTCGAATGCCACCGGCACGCCACCGCGCGGGATTCCGAGCACCAGCACGTCGTTTCGCCCCGCGAGGTCCGAAAGCCGGCGAGCGAGGCGGCGGCCCGCCTCGTCGCGGTTGTGAAAGCGGTCTGACGACTCCGCGGCATCGGCCTCGACACCGGCCATGGCTTTCACTTCAAGTACCTGTCGAACCAGTCCGCGGCCAGCGATGCGACCTGCTCGAGGGTGCCCGGTTCCTCGAACAGATGGGTCGCCCCCGGCACGATCTCCAGGCGCTTCTCGCACGAGAGCTTTCGCAGCGCCTTCCGGTTCAGCTCGATGACCACGTCATCATCGCCACCCACGATGAGCAGGGTCGGGGCCTTCACGGCGCCGAGGGCGTCGTGAGCCATGTCCGGCCGGCCTCCGCGCGAGACGACCGCGCTCACCTTGCCGCGCCACCCTGCGGCGGCGGCCACGAGGGCTGCGGCGGCACCGGTGCTGGCCCCGAAGTAGCCCAGGGGCAGCTCGGCGGTGGAGGAGTTGGCCCTGACCCAATCGGACGCGGTCTCAAGACGCCCTGACAGAAGGCCGATGTCAAAGCGCAGGCTGCCGCCCGTCACTTCGTCGAGCGCCTCTTCTGATGGTGTCAACAGGTCCATCAGCAATGTCGCAAGGTTCGCCTTTTGCAATTCCTGTGCCACGAAACGGTTGCGGGGGCTGTGCCTGCTGCTCCCGCTGCCGTGAGCGAACAGGACGATGCCGCGGGCACCCGGCGGGATGACCAGGTCGCCCGCGATCGAAGCGTCCCCGGCCGGGATCGAAACCGCGCTCTCCTCCGCCGCGATGGCACGGCTTCTCACAGCTCTCGCCTCTGATCCGATATCTCCAGGCATGGCTCGACGAGCACACGATAAGACGGCCCGGCGGGTCCTTCCAGGGTCTAACGGCCCCCGAGAGGCATCCTGGTCGGCCGGGCCCCGAACCGGTCCCGCTCGAAGGTCCCCGGACTGGCAGGCCGTACGGCCCTGATCACCGGCGATCGTCCTGCGCAAGATCGAGGCGAGATGCAAGTACAGATCAGCGATCGCACCCACCACCTTCCGGCCGAGCTCCGTGCCTATGTCGACGAGAAAGTCAAGAGCCTTGCCGATCACTTTGACCTGATTGCCGGGGCCGACGTCGAGTTCATCCGCGATGTGAAGAAGAGGCCGGAACCGCTCCACGTTGTGAAGATCAACCTGCACCTGCTGGGCCACCGCTTGCCCGGCCTCCGGGCGGGAGCCACGGGCCACGATCCCCGTATCACGTTTGACCTGGCGATGGACAGGATCTCCAACGAGGTCGATCGGCTGAAGGAGAGGGTCACCACGCATCCGTAGCCGTTTCGCACGATCCACCTGAGTCAAGGAGACGAGACCGATGATCAACCTGATACCGCCTGAAGGAGCAACTGAGGAGCAGCTCGACGCTTTCGTGGCGAGCCTTCGCAAGGACGCCCGCATGCACGTTCGCGAGCTGCTCGCCGCCGGCACGCCCGAGATGGAGATCGCCGATTACATCGCGAGTCTTGAGCCCACGGAGGAGGACTCGATCACACCGACCAACGAAGGGGGAAAGGCATGAGCGGCAAGCGTCAGCAACCCGAGATACCGACTCCAGCGGACCGCCTCGACAAGCACCAGAAAGGACAGCGTGGCGACCCGGACCACAAGAAGCCGGGCAACGTCCAGGGCCCCAACTCGGGCTACTGGCAGGCCGTCGGGTCGACCCGCGCCGCGGCCAAGCGCTCGAAGCGGCCTTAGGCCGCCTCGCTTCGCCCGTCGCCCACCGGCTTCAGCGCGTCGCCACCTTCTTGGCCTTGGGGATGATCCTGGTCGTCCCGGCGGTGGGGTAAAACGTGCTCTCGTGGCCGTCGTCCCAGCGGACGCGGTAGTGAGCGTTTTCACCGGCGCCCAGCACCTCCTGGATGACGCCATCGCGCGCCGACTGCCCGACGCGCTCCGATTCCATGCTCACGCGATCCCCGACTTTGCCCTGCTCCATCGTTGAACACCTCCTGAGGTTGATCCGACGGGCCAAGGCTAGTCCGGCCCGGCCGCGCGATCCAGGGCTGTTCGGCCCTCCATGGCAAGGGCCCCTCGGCCACGGGGCGAGGAAGTTTGCCTATCGGCATGGAAAGTGGGGTTGTGATGTGACGTTCGAGTCTTCATGCTAGGTCGCGCGGTGCGCGCGCCAGCGACCACGCCGATGACGACAAGAGCTGCCGATGAGCGATAGCGGGACGGGTTCAGGGTCCGAGCCACGACGTGAGACCTGGCGCGAAGCGGCTGCTGCCCAGGAGCGAAAGCGACGCCGGCGCCCGACCGATCAGCGCCCTACGGTCGGACGCGTGACCGTCGCTGCCGCCGTCGCCGCGGCGGGTCTGAACGCGGTGCTCTTCGCCCAGGCCGGCATCCAGCAGTCGGGCCCCGGGGCGGTCCAGGACTCGATCATCGCCGCGGTGAACGGCCTCTTTCCACGAGGCGGCCTGCAGCCACCGGGACAGCCGCCGACTCCAGCCCCCGGAACCATCCCCGTCGCCACCACGGGAGGCTCGTGACCCCTCCGAATCCGCTCTGGTTCCTGGATCGGAGCTCGGGCGAGGTGACCCTGCTCCTGCTGACCGTTGTGCTGATCCTTGGGGTGGTGCGCGCCGCGCTGCCGGCCGCCTATCCGCTCCTGGTCGAAGGTTTGCACATCAACATCGCTCTGCTCACGATCGTGTTCGGGGGACTGCACGTCGTGTCCGCGATCGTCGATCCGTTCGCGCACCTGGGCCCGGTCGACGCGGTGGTGCCTTTTGCGTCGGCCTATCGAGGCACGTGGCTGGGCCTCGGCGTGATCTCGGCCTACCTGTATGGGTCGGCCATCCTCACCAGCTGGCCGGCCCGGCGCCTCCCACGGTCCACCTGGATCTGGCTGCACCGCCTGATGTACGCAGCCTGGTTGCTCGCGGTCCTCCATTCGCTCGGCACGGGCTCGGACGCGAGAAACGAGGTGTTCCTGCTCCTCAACCTCGTGGCGGTCGTGTGCGCCCTGGTCGTATTCCTCGGCGTCCGCGTGGCCGAGGGTTGGGTCCGATTCCCGCGGTTGTGGGCTGCGCTGGCCTTGGCCGCCATTCTCATCGTGCTCGGCGTCGGGATCTGGGCGGCGGGTGGTCCGCTTCAGCCGGGCTGGGCCAGGTCCTCCGGAACACCGTCGAACCTGCTCAGATCCCCATGAAGGAGCCCTGTCAGAAGTAAAGCTCGTTCCCGGTGTCCGACTGCCTCAGGTACAGGACCCCGCCGGTGACAAACGCGGCAAGCGCGGGTGTCACCGCCGGAAACTTGATCACGACGACCAGTTGGAGCGCATGCCCGCCGGAAAGCGGGCGGAGCCCCCACGGGCCGCATCCGGTGATGGTGCCGAGATCGCCACCGGACGAAAGCGTGCAGGTTCGCAGCGCGAAGCACGCGATCTGTGTCCCGCTGAAAGAGGTGCTGGCGCAGCCGTTGGGATCGCCACACGTGCTGGTGCCCGACGTGCACGTGCCCCACGCCGTGCCCGGACCTACGGACCCCCACGCGGCCACGGTGTTCGGGATGCCGCTGTTCGGCTCGTCTCGGACGGCGCCGCCGATGTCGGAGGTGTCGGAGATGATACCCATCCGCACGCCGGCTCGCGCCGCTCCAGCCGCGTCGATGGACTCCCAGTACGCCCGCCCGACGTCGACCGTCAGCAGGACGAACAAGAGGAGCGGAGGCGTGAGCAGAGCGAACTCGACCAGCGCCTGGCCGACCTGGGTCCGCCTTCGGGTTCGGCGCGAGGCCTCCATTCTCATTGCACCAGCGAGACAGAGCCGATGCTCTGCTGGCCCGGGCCCGGGCCACCCGTGCTCTTGAACGTGTAGGTGGCGTACGCGTAGTCACCGCAGCGGTCGCCGTCGAGCATGAACATCGTCACGCTCAGGTAGTTGCCGATTGGGTTCGGGAACGTATAGATGAGCGAGGCCGTGTAGTTGCTCGACCTCCCTGGGGGGACGATGCGCGGATCGTTGTGGTGGCCCCACGTCCAGGCGCCCTTCGCCTCGATCGTGGCGCCGCTGCCGCCCGGGATGGCGTACAGCCAATCGCTGGACCCTTGCGGAGGGCCTGTCGAAATGATCGTGTATGAGCCAGGGGTGCCGCCGCTCGGGTAGGCGGGGTAAGCGTCGCCTGGGTTGTTGGAGGGCGGAGGCAATGGGGTGGCGGGGCCGGGCGGAGAGGTCCAGATGCCCTGGGAAAAGAACTGCGGGCTGCCGTTGTTGACCTTCACGTACACGTCGTACGCATCCATCATCCACTCGTCCGCGTAGTTCACCGTCAAGATCGAGAAGCCTGGCGCCCCGGCCTTGAGCGTGACGCTGGTGATGATCGAGTTCTCGTTGCGGCCGCTGGTCCCGATGCCTGGCACCGAGCCGCCGCCGTATCCGTTCGTGAAGTCCATCGTGCCCCCGGAGCTGCCGATGATGGTGAGGGTGTAGGCGAGGATCTGGCCCTGGACCGCGGGCAGCTCATTGCCGCTGACGTCGGAGCCGGCCATGCTCGGGTCGAATTCGACGCCGCCCCCGGTGGCATTGGGGGTCTGATAGATGATCCCGCTGGTCGTGTTAGGCGGCACGCCCGAGCCGCCGGCCTGAGAGTCCAGATGGATGAACCCGTTGTTCTCCATGTCGAACAGAAGCGGTGAGCCGTTCACCGAAGCCAGCGCACCGACACCGGCTCCCGCCAGCGTCAGGCCCTGGACCTCGTTCGTGCTCACGAAACCGCCGGAGTTGCTCCCGAACCTGAAGACCACGCCGCTGCCGCTGATCACGGTCGGATCCCCACCGCCGCCACCGCTGCCCGCCACGCCGTTGGTGCACGAGCCCGGCGTCGGGCCCTGGTAGGCGGAGTAGGCCAGGCTTCCGTGGCCGATCCAGATTCCCGCGGTCAGAACCGGGCACGAGGTGACGGTCCTGCCTGTGCAGAGGTCGAAGTCCCCAGCAGCAGTCTCCTGGCTGTGGTCGATCCCGTTGGCAAAGCCGCTGGTCGCGGTGTTGACCGGGGCGAGGCCGGTGATGTCGTAGAGGCCTGGGCCGAACTCGTAGTCGCCATGGTTGATGACGATGTAGTCGTAGAACCCGGGCCCGATGAGGTAGGGCTCCGACGGGTCGGCGCAGGGGCCGTACATGGGACCGCCGTTGAGGATGAGCGATCCGCAGTAGGGCAGCTGGCTGGTGTCGACGGTCGGGTACCAGTAGCCGGGAATCCAGCTCGTCTCGTTGGAATAGATCCGGGCGAGGGAGGACTGCCCGGTGGTTGTGCAACCGGTCGGCGCGCTGGCGCCATTGATCGCCGAGCAGTAGATCTTGGAGCCGGCCTGAGCTCCGAAACCCTGGGACCCGACCGCCCTGTTCGGCGAACACGTCGCGCCGCCATACGAATCGCAGATCGTCGTGTTGTCCTGGATGACCATGTCCCCGGCCGACCGCAACACGGTGTAGTCGCCGGGCGAGCTCAGAACGGATCCGTCGTAGCCGTAGATCTGGGGCGCGGTTCCTGGCCTCACCCAGAAAGTCGGACAGTTGTTGGATCCACCGGTGCATGAGAGAAGAGCCCTCGAAGCCGGCTTGGTCTCGTCGAAGCATTGCAGCTTCTTGTCGCAGTCAGCCTGGGGTTGATAGAGGGTCACCGCATTCGGCGGAGGTGCGTCGAATGATGAACCCGGAAGGATCGCCTGGGCGCTGGCGCCAACCGTCACGTACGCCGTGTTGATCCCGAGCGCCGACGTGAAGAGCTCGGCGATGCGGGTCGTGATGATCACCTGAATGCAGGTGAACTGGCCGGAGCCCTGGCATGCCGCGGGTACGGGAGCGCCGGGCAACGCCACCGGCGGTGAATTGACGCTGACCTTGTTGGTGAAACCGGTCGTGGCTCCACAGCTCAGTCCCGGGACGTCGAACCACGTCGTGCTGAAGGAAGACGAACCACCAGCGTCGCAGCCCGACGAGTAGATGGTGGAGAAGCTGTTGTTGGTCGTGTAGTCGTGCGCGGCTATGACTGCGTTTGAGTTGGACGCGACCGGGCCGTTGAGCGTGCCCGACAGCGTCATCTGTTTGGAGGCGGCCAGCACAGCGAAGTCCGCCGCGTTCTGCGCATCGCGCTTGACCAGGTAATCGCGGCTCGTGTCGATGGCCAGGCCGGCGAGCGCGCACATGACCAGGAATGCCGCAGCGGCGATCGGCAGCACCTGGCCGCTCTGGCGCTTGCGGGACGTGACGTACCACATCATTCGGTCGTCACCACCGAAATGGTCTTGACGATGATGTTGGGCGCGAACGTAGACACAAATGGGAGCAGCGGTGTGAAGTGGTACTGGACCTCGACCGCCACATGCTTCACCGTCGGTGCGATCGCTCGTTGCTGGGTAGAGTTGCAGTTGAGATCCGGAGGGTCGCCGGTGGCGACCGCCGGCCAGATGTAGGCATACCCGACATTGGGTGGCGGCATCGTGGGCTGGAGCGCCCCGCTCGGGTTGTTGGGGTCCGAGTTGCCGACGATCGAGTTGGGGTCCATCCTCACCGGGAAGCCCTGGCCCACGAGCTCGACCTCCTGGATGATCTGACAGTCGCTGAACTGCGAGGCAGCAAGTGAGGCCGTTCGGGCCCCATCGCGCGCGGCGGAGGAGATGGCTGTGTACGCATACAGCAAGCGGCTGATGTCGATCGCCGAGAAGACCACCAGCAGGAAGAGCGGCGATATCAAGGCAAACTCGACGAGCGCCTGACTGCGCTGGCTGCGAGCAGCTCGCCCGATTCGATCTGATGCATTTCCGGCGGGCCTGTTCAGCACACCGATCACCCCCTTGCCGTACGACGATGCAACCTTGTCGTTCGGAACGCGGGGGATGGGCGGTTATTGCACCTTCGCGGCGGTTGTTTTTTGACTTCCGGCACCGCTTAAGGAGGTGTGGCGGGTTGCCTTAAAACGGTTTGCGGCGACGTGTCAACCCGGTGGCCGTCGAGCTCTCAGATATCGCGCTTCGACCGCGGCGAATATCAGCAGGAGGGAGACTGCTCCGGCGATGACGGCCGAATAGACCGCGAACATCTCGACCTCGGTGGCCGGCCGCTCGAATCCAAGCGGGCAGGATGCCGTGGACGGCGGGCACGTTCCTTCGATCGCCAGCCGAACAGGCAGCGACGCCGCAAGGATCATTTCGTACAGGACGGCCAGCGTGGCGGCTGCATCAAGGAATGCGCCGAGCCAGGCTGATCGCCCCGACGTGATCGCGCTCGCTGCGAGCGCGGCTGCGGCAACGCCCAGCGGCAGTACGACACCGTGCACCCGGCTGGACATACCGCCCGGCACCACCACCGCAACCGCTGCGGCACCCACCGCCAGGGCGCAGGCTGCCCAGGTGCACCACTGCGCGACCCGATTGCGCACCGGCTGCTGTCTCATGTCACGAACGATGACGCTCGGCGGTGCCTTCTCTTTCTACGTCTGCCGCGACATGGGCTGTCGGAGCCGCCGTGTCGGGCCGCTGTCAGTGCAGGAATATATGGAGGTCGATCGGCGGCGCGCCGCCCTGGTTCCCGATGACCACCAGCGCCGTGCCCTCGGCCGGCCCGATCGTCATCGTCGTCGAGTTGTTGAAGAAGTTCTGATTCTTGCCGAGCCGGCCCTGGACGTAATCGGGCAGCGCGTTGAGCGCTTTGTCCTTCGCTCCCACCGATCCGGCCACCGTGATGTTGCTCTGGGTGAAAGGCACGCGGACCGACACCCCGACGCCGGCGACCACGTTGAACAGGCTGAACAGCACGCCGACGATCAGCACGAAGAAGAACCCCCCGCATCCACACTCGCAGCCCCGGTCGCGGTAGCGAGTACGCCAGCGAGTCCTCTCCACTACGACACTGTCATTCATTGCTTTTCCACCTCACCTAAGAGATCGCCCGAGCCAGCAGGAAAGCAGCCGTGGCGGCGATGCCGCCGATGACCACCGTCTGCACAGCGCTGACCATTGGCTTCGCCCCGCTGAATCTCCCCTTGACGTAGCCGAAGATCGTCAGCGCGATCGCCGTCACCACCGCAGAGATCAGCAGCGCTGTGTGGACGTTGCTCACGGCCATATACGGAGCCAGTGGAACGATTCCGCCCAGCGCGTACGACCCTCCGATGGTCGCCGCGCTGATCACGGCCCGGCGCGGATCGGGTTTCTCGAGCCCGAGCTCGAACCGCATCATGAACTCGACCCAGGCCTCGGGTCTGCGGCGCAGGCCCTGGACCACAGGGCCGCTCTCGGCCGCCGTGAGCCCGAATGCTTCGAAGACCTGCTCGACCTCGCGCGCCTCGATGTCGGGGACTGATTTGATCTCGGCCTCCTCGCGCCGGCGCTCGCTGGCGTAATGCTCGGATTCGCTGCGGCTCGCGAGGTAGCCGCCGAGGCCCATCGCGATCGATCCCGCCGCGATCTCGGCCAGGCCCGCCGTCACCACCAGGTGGCTGACCGCGATCGCGCCCGAGATGCCCGCCGCCAGCGCGAATGGGACCGTGAGGCCGTCTGACATCCCGATGACCACGTCACGGACAGAGTCGCTGGCGGTGAAATGCCTCTCCGCGTGCTCGGGGTGTAGGTGCATGTGCCCTGATTCTGACGATCGTGGATTGCGGCAGGGCCTGCTGCCAGGCCTGGATGACTAGGGGCCTTCAGCCCTGTCTACAGCTATGCGCTCAGTTGACGCCGGCCCGTCGGGGCGATCGCTTCAGGAATCGACTTCGGTTTCGGTTTTCTCGGGGTCTGTGACGAGATCGTCCTCGTCGCTGGCCGAATAGAGGTCGCGAACCTCCGCGCCCGCGGTCTCGAAATCCCCGATGCCCTCGGTGGAGTCGTCTTCGACGACCTCACCGGACCGGCTTGACTCAGCCAGCAGCTGGTCGAACGCGCGCTCGGCCTCCGGCCAGGTCGGGTACTCCCAGAACTCGGTGCCGGCCGGGATCTCGGCGCCCTCGGTCTCGTCGACACCGTGCTGGAGGATGAAGCCGCGGCCGCTGTCCGGATCCTGGATCAAAGAGATGAACCGCTGGCCGGTCAGCTCCGCCCGCCGTTCCGCCTGCCCTTCGTTCTCCAGCTCAAACAAACGGCTCAGGACCTGCTCTTCGCTTTTCTCTTGCATGATTCTCATTCTGGTGGAACTGGGGAACAAGCATGATGTCGTCGAGCTTGCGGTTCCGTGCCGTGAGCGCGTCGTATGACCCCGCGCTGCACCTACCGATTGCAGCTTTCCGCTGATTTTCCTTTCGATGCCGCCGCCTCATGTGCCGGCTACCTGTCCTCGCTGGGGGTCACTCACGTGTACTGCTCGCCGTTCCTGCAATCCGCGCCCGGCAGCGTGCACGGATATGACGTGGTCGACCCGACCCGAATCAACGACGAGCTGGGTGGCGCAGCCGGATTCCGATCCTTCGTGGACGAGCTTGGTCGACACGGTCTCGAGGTGTTGATGGACATCGTGCCCAACCACATGGCGTCGGCGGGCCGCGCCAACCCTTGGTGGTGGGACATCCTGCGCAACGGGCGCTCGAGCCGATATGCAAGCTACTTCGACATCGATTGGGAACCCGCCCTG
>DATKSS010000026.1:0-15985 GCA_035531515.1 Candidatus Dormiibacterota bacterium
GACATGCCTCAGCGAATGCGCGATGCCCTGCAGCCCCGCTTCCAGACCCGGGGTCCCCGCGAAATCGCCAGATTTCGTGGGGTGGGCCTGGGTTTCCCGGCCCAACGAGACCCACAGGTCTTCGTCCACCGTGACCCAATAGCCGGTGGTGTGGAGCGTCTGCTCCGGAAGGTGGATCGGACCCGCGCCGATGTTCTCGTGTGTGTGGAAGCGGATCTTTTTGAACATGCTCGCGAGGCTCGTGATCTTCACCTCGCCGTGACTGCGCGTGAGCCTTTTTTCGTCCGGCCCCGCGAACGTCTCGAGCACCTGGACCGAGACTGACGCGAGGGCGTCGGTGTAGTAGTCGACGGCGACCGGCCGGACGTACGCCTTCTTCTCGTCCCAGTCGAGCCGGTCCACGTGGTACTGCGCTCCCTCATGCAGGTACACGGCCTCCTCGTGCAGCAGCACCGGGGCCGTGAACTGGTCCATCTCGCCGATCACCTGCGGGCGCGGATGAGACGTGTCGATGATCACCACGTTGTCGGCGAGGATCCGGCGCAGGTGCACCTCCTCGGCGGGGAATGCCTGCCGGCTCCAGAACCAGCGGCCCGCGGACCGCGTTGCGGACCCGTCCTCTTCGAACAGCTGAAGCAGATCGCGCACATCGGCGTGGCCGAGGCGCTCCTGGTCTTCGAAAGGAAGCTCGAACAGCCCGGCCTGCAGGTGACCCGCGAGCAGAAGCAGGTTGTCCGGGTCGATCAGGCCCTCCTCGGGGTCGGTGCCCAAGAAGTACTCCGGGTGGCGGACGATGAACTGGTCGAGCGGTGAGCTCGAGGCGACGAAGACGCCCACCGACCCCGAACGCCGGCCGGCGCGCCCCAGCTGCTGCCAGGTCGACGCGATCGTGCCCGGGTAGCCGACCAGCACCGCGCACTGCAGGCTGCCGATGTCGATTCCGAGCTCGAGGGCGTTGGTGCTGACGACGCCGGTGATGTCGCCGGCGCGCAGGCCGGCCTCGATCTCCCTCCTGTGCAGTGGCAGGTATCCGGCGCGATAGCCGCGCACGCGCTGGTGCGCGTCGAGGCGCGGCGCAAGGTCCTGCCGCAGGTAGCTCAGCATCACATCGACCTGGAGGCGGCTGCGGCAGAAGACGATGGTCTGAACCCCGGTCTTGATCCACGGGTGGGCGATTCGGCGGGCCTCGAGCATCGAGCTCCTGCGCACTCCCATCTCGCGGTTCACCAGCGCAGGGTTGTAAAAGATGAGCCGGCGCTCACCACGCGGGGCGCCGTTGCGATCGACGAGCTCGATGTTGTCCTCCTCGAGCAGGCGCTTGGCCAGCTCGAGGGGATTGCCGATCGTGGCCGAAGCGCAGATGAAGGTCGGGTTCGAGCCGTAAAAGGCGCAGATGCGCTTCAGCCTTCGAATCACGTTGGCCACGTGGCTGCCGAAGAGCCCGCGGTACGTGTGCAGCTCGTCGATGACAACGAACTCGAGGCTCGAGAAAAGGCGTCGCCAGCGCGTGTGGTGCGGGAGCAGGCCGGTGTGGAGCATGTCGGGGTTCGTCATCACGATGTGGCCGCCCTCGCGGATCGCGGTGCGCCTTCCGGGCGGTGTGTCGCCGTCGTAGGTGTCGACACGCACCTCGATCGGAAGGCCGTGCTTGAGGGCGCTCAGCTCTGCCAGCTGGTCCTGCGCCAGGGCCTTGGTCGGATATACATAGAGCGCGCGCCTTTCAGGGTTCTCGAGCAGTCGCTGAAGGACGGGGAGGTTGTAGCAGAGCGTCTTCCCGCTCGCGGTCGGCGTAACCACCACGAGGTGCCGGCCGTTGCGGACGGCGTCATAGGCTTCCGCCTGATGCGAGTACAGGCGCTGGATTCCACGCCGTCCGAGGGCGGCGACCAGCTCCGGCTCGAGGCCGGCGGGGAGCGGAGCAAATATCGCGGCGACCTCAGGAATCAGGTGGTCGAGCGTTACATCACCTGGAAAGTCGGCCGGGTCGAAGTGCGGGATGCTGGCCATGACGACTCGGGGAGGGTATACGAACATTAGTTCGCCGTCAAGCGTGAAGGAGGCGGAGGTCGAGACTTACGAGCCCGGCTCGGAGGCGGATTTCGAGCGCCTCTACCGCAACGCGTACCGCCGGATCCTCGGCACGCTGATCACGCTTCTGGGCGACAGGGCTGCGGCAGAGGACTGCGCACAGGACACCTTCGAGCGCGCGTACAAGGGCTGGAGCTCGTGGCGCCCGGACGCTCCCGCCGAGGCCTGGCTCCATCGGATCGCCATCAACGTCGCCGTGTCGGACCGCCGGCGCGAGCGGCTTCGCGGCGTCGGCGAGGTGATCAAGAGGCTCGGGCGCCCGGCGTCGCCTCCCGATCCGGCCACGTTCGCTGAAAGCTCGGCGTTGGTCGACGCGATTCGCAAGCTGCCCACCAGGCAGGCCGCGGCGCTGGTCCTGCGCCACTATCACGGGTACAGCAACCGTGAGATCGCGGCAGCGCTGGGGGTGCCCGAACAGACGGTCGCCTCCCGTCTGGGCGCCGCGCGCCGGCAGCTGCAGGTCACCCTCGGCGATCTCAGGAAAAGAAAGATTGGTTAGTCGGCGCCGGCCCGGCGTTTGTTCTTTCCGTATATGAACGACTTCGAGCGGGAGCTGGAGGACGAGCTGCATCGGATCCTTGATCCGATGACCGCCGTGCCCGTCCCGCGTCGAAGAGTCCCGGAATCTGGAGGAGCAATGAAGAAGCTATTGGGTGGGGCAGGGGCCGCGGTCGGCCTCAAGGTGCTGACGGGTTTCGCGGTCGCCGCAGCGGCGGCCACGTTTGCCGTGGCCGCCACGGAGGTGGCCTCGACCGGCAGCCTGAACCCGTTGAACTGGGGTCAGCAGGTGACTCAGCAGGTGAACGCCTGCAAGGTGAGCGCCGAGCGCCTGGGCGTGCACGGCATCGGCCAGTGCGTCGCCTCGTTCGCAAGGACACATGGCAAGACGGTCAGCGCATCGCATAAGCCAACCAGCGCCGGCAACAACGGCAACGGCAACGGCAACGGCAACGCCAACGGCCACGCCAAGGACAAGAGCACCGTCCACGGCAACAGCTCGGGTCACGGCGTCAACGGCACCGCGGGCAATTCCGGGGTCACGCCTCCGAAGGTCACGACCGAGCCCCCTGTCACGCAGCCGTCGTAACGATGACGTGGGCTAGTTAGACAGAACCCCTTCCTCTCGTGGGGCCGGGCCAACGTTTGGCTCGGTCCCTTTTATTTGGTGGAGGAGTCCTCGGGGGTGATTCGAGGGGTCCGGCGGCCGACCTTCCAAGTTTGGCCCGCCTCGGTGTCGGTCACCGCGACTCCGATCGCCGCCAGCTCGTCACGCAGGCGGTCGGAGGTCGCGAAGTCTTTGGCGGCGCGTGCGCGCTCGCGTTGGGACAGCAGGTCGGCCGCGCCCTCCGGGAGTGCGGCCGAGGGGCTTGGTCGATCGAGGTCGAGGCCGAGCACCCGGTCCCAGGACAGGAGCAGCCTGGCCTTGACGGCGGGCGCGATGTCCGCCCGGGTCAGCTCGGCGACCAGCGCCATCGCCGCCGGAAGGTCGAGGTCGTCGGCCAGAGCAGCCTTGAACTTTGCGTCCCATGGACCGCGCTCGTCTCCGTCGCCGGCCTGGCGTGACCACTCGGCCACGCGCTCTCTCAGCTGCCGCAGCGCGCGGTCCGCGCCGGCCAGGCCCTCGGTGCTGAAGTTGAGCTGGGTGCGGTATTTCGCTTGCAGGGCGAGATAGCGAAACGCGAGCGGATCGAAACCCATCTCCTCGAGCTCGGTGACGCGAAAGAAGTTGCCGGCGGACTTCGCCATCCTCGCGCCCGCGAGCATCAGCAGGCCGCCGTGCATCCACAGGCTCACCACGTGGTGCCCTGTCACGCCCTCGGACTGTGCGATCTCGGCCTCGTGGTGCGGGAACACGTTGTCCGCGCCGCCCGTGTGGATGTCGAACCGCTCGCCGAGCAGCGTCATGGACATGGCCGAGCATTCGATGTGCCAGCCTGGAAAGCCCGGCCCCCACGGGCTGGGCCAAACCTGGAGCCGGTGCTCTCCCGCCGACTTCCACAGCGTGAAATCGCCGGCGTGCCGCTTCCGCGGATCGACCTCGCCACGCGCGCCTGCCAGCAGCTTGTCGGGGGAGTTGCCGGAGAGCCTCCCGTATTCCGGGAAGCTGGCGATGTCGAAGTAGACGGTGCCCTCGACCTCGTACGCGTGGCCCTTCTCGATGAGCTTTTGGATCAGGTCGACCATCTGCGGGACGTACTCGCTGGCATGCGGGTACGTCGCCGCGCGGCGGATGTTGAGCTTGGCGGCGTCGGCCATGAACGCCGACGTGTAGTACGCGGCGATCTCCTCCGGAGACTTCTTCTCCAGCCGCGCCGACACGAGCATCTTGTCTTCGCCGCGGTCGAACGTGTCGTCGACGAGGTGGCCGACGTCGGTGATGTTCATCACCTGCTCGGTCCGGTACCCGAGGTACTCCAGGCTGCGGCATAGCAGGTCGGGGAGCATGAACGTGCGCAGGTTCCCTACATGCACGTAGCGGTACACCGTGGGGCCGCAGGAGTAGATGAGCACGGCGCCGGCCCGCAAAGGCCTCAGCTCGTCCTTGCGGCGGGTGAAGGTGTTGTAGAGGCTGACCTCTTGCAAGTCCATATGCTCTCAATTAATGAAAGCACTGCGGCTGAACGGAGCGTCCGCGTCCGCGGCCGACATCTCGGGCCGTGTGCTCGTGCACGACCTCGGCCCGGACCTGCGAAAGGGGACCATCCTGGGCGAGCAGCACCTGCAGCTGGTGCGGCAAAGCGGTGAGGTGCACCTGGTGCAGCTCGAGCCCGGAGACCTCCACGAGGACGAGGCCGCCCGCCGGCTCGCTGCCGCACTGTCAAGCCCTGGTCTCGAGGCGAAGCCTCCCGTCCAGAGCCAAGCGCGGCTGGTCGCGACGCACCGCGGCCTGGTGCGTGTGCGCGCGGCCGCGGTCGACGCGATCAACGCGCTCGGCCACATCTCCGTCTTCACGCTCATGGACGGGCAGGCCGTCGCAGAGGGCGAGGAGGTCGCCGGCTGCAAGGTCACACCGGTCGCCGTCCCCGGAAACCTCGTGGAGGAGGCGGAGCGGCTCTGCCGCGAGAAGGGTCCGGTGGTCGAGCTGCTCGGGTTCCGACCGCTCAAGACCTACGTCGTCGCGACCGAACGGCTGAAGCCGAAAGCCCGAGAGCTCTTCCGTTCCGCGGTGACGGCCAAGCTGGGCTGGTATGGCGCCGTGGTGGTCGGCGTGCGCGAGGTGCCGCGAACCGCGAAGGATGTGGCCGCGGCGTACGAGGAGGCGAGGCGTCTGGGGGCGCAGCTCGTGCTGTTCGCGGGCGCCTCCGCGATCGATCCCCTGGACCCCGCCTACGCAGAGCTCACCAATGCGGGCGGCGAGCTCCTACAGCTCGGCGCGCCGATGCACCCGGGCAGCATGCTCTGGCTGGGTCGTCTCGAACAGACGGCCGTGGTCGGGGTGGCCTCGTGCGCAGGTTTCGGCCGCAACAGCTCGCTCGACCTGCTGTTGCCGTTCGTCTTCGCCTACGGCCGCGCGGACGCCAACGACCTTTTGCGCCTGGGTCACGGCGGGCTCATCGAATCGGCCGCCGGCCGCCGCTTCCCGCCCTACTCGTAAAAGCGCGGGTGAGGACAGATGTCGCGCGCAAGCGCGTTAAGGTTGGGCCTTACTGATTGCTCCCCCGCGGAACTCCCTCCTCTCCTCTGCCACGCTAGGAGGCGCTCTGAAGGTGGACCGGGAGGGGACGGCCGGGATGAACCCCGCCTGGGAGCCACCTCTCCCCTTATTCGTAGGACATGACCGGCATGGTCAGCTCCGGCCAGTCCGGGCGGGTCATGGCCGCCAGGTAGCCGTCGACTGCTTCGACCAGCGGCGCCAACCGGACGCCCATGTGCACGGGCAGATAGGGTCGCAGATAGCCCGTCCCGCTGCGCCACTTGTTCACCGCCCCGCGCCGGTTCCTGCGGCCGTAATGCAGGCAGCCGGCGGCGACCTGGATCAAGCCCTTGTAGAAACCTGAATCAGGGCCTCTGCGGTCCAGCGTCCATTCGCGCTCCCAGGCCTCGTGCGCGTCCCAGTAGCTTCCGCTGTTAAAAAGCTCGATCCCCTCCGCCAGGAGCGGCTTCATGGTGATAATCGCCAGGTGAGCGAGCCCCTGGCCGAGTACTCGCGCGTCAACCTCTCGAGCGATCCCATCTACGGATACCTTCGCATCACGAAGGGTGGCCCGGGCGGGGTGGCCGGGGATGCATCGGAGCAGGACCTGGTCGACCACGCGTGGCTGCAGCGGCTGCGCCGCATCCACCAGCTGCAGAGCGCGTGGTGGGTCTTCGCCACCGCGGAGCACTCGCGCTTCCAGCACGCGCTCGGCGCGATGCATCTGGCGGGCGAGTGGGCGCGACACCTGCACCCCACGCTGGCCGCCGCCTGCGAGGGAACACCCTCACCGCAGCTGGTCGAGGAGACGATGCGCATGGCGGGCCTCCTGCACGACGTCGGGCACGGCCCTTTCGGCCACTTCTTCGACGAGAACTACCTGGACACGTGGGGCATAGACCACGAGGTCGTCGGCCGTGCGCTCATCACCGGCCCGCTGGCCGAGCTGATCGCGGGCGTAGGCGCGTCGCCGGTGGCGGACTTCGAACCTGGCGAGCGGATCGACCCCCTCTGGGTCGCCTACCTGATCTCGTCGGCCGATATGCGGGGCTTCACGCCCCCGGCCTGGGTCGCGGCGCTGCGGCCGGCCATGGTCGGCGCGTACTCGGCCGACAACATGGACTACGTCCCTCGCGATTCCTATATATGTGGGGTGTCGACCGGGCCGGTCGACGTCCAGCGCATCGTCCACTACTCCTTCATCTCGGAGCACGGCCTGACCCTCCACTCACACGCCGCAGAGGCGATGTACATGTTCCTCAACGCGCGCCTGTTCCTCTATCACCAGGTGTACTTCCACCGCACCGTGAGGCGGATCGACCTCCAGCTGCGGGAGGTCTTCCGCCCGACGCTGGACCGCCTGATCGGCGGCAACCCGCTTCAGAACCTCGACCGCTTCGCGGCCCTGACCGAGTGGTCGATGTTGTCGGACGTCGACCGCTGGGCGCGCGGTGATGGCGATGCCGAGCAGCAGGAGTTGGGAGCCGCGTGGGCCGCGGTCGTTGCGCGCCGGCTGAAATGGAAGCTGATCTACCAGGGTCACTCGGACGCGCGCGACATACCGAGCGGCGCCCTCACCGTCTCGAGGGAGCAGTTCGCGGCCGAGCTGCGTGGGCATCTCCCGGCGAGGATTCGCGACATCGTGTTCGAGGTCGACGTCGCCGCCCAGGAGTCGCGCGCGTTCAACCCGATGACCGAGACGGCCGACATCCTTTTCTACGAGCCCCTCGAAGACCGCTACCAGCAGAGTCGGGTGCTCGATCTTTTCAAGCGGCTTCCGGTGCGCATGGCCCTGTTCCGCATCTTCGCCCACGACGAGACCCACCGCGATGCGCTGATCAAGGCCGCCAACGAGGTCCTCGGCTTGACGGGCTAGAAGTCGTCTCCCCCGAAGTCGCCGCCGCCTCCGAAGTCGTCCCCGCCCCCGCCGAACTCGTCGCCGCCCCCGCCGAACTCGTCGCCGCCGTCGCCGAACTCGTCGCCATCACCACCGAAATCGTCCCCGCCGCCGAAGTCGCCTTCGCCACCGCCGGCGTCATCCGAGCGGACCGTGGCGAAGGTCGAGACGAGGCGTCGAAGCGCTTTCTTGCCGCAGTGCGGGCAGGCGGGGTCGGCCGACGAATAGCTGCCGAGAAGCGCAGACGAGCGCTTGCCGCAGCCGTCGCAGCGGTACTCGTAGATGGGCACGCCTACGATTATCCGGATGATCGAGATTGAGCGCATTCGCGCCGCGGCCGAGAGGGCGGCCCCGCACGTCCTGAGGACGCCGCTGGTCCCGGTGGAGGGGGCGTTGCTGAAGCTCGAATGCCTGCAGCCGACGGGCAGCTTCAAGGTGCGCGGCTTCTTCGCCGCCGCCCTGCTGCTCCCGCGGGAACGGCTGCGCCAAGGGCTCATCACGGTGAGCGCCGGCAACGCGGCGCAGGCATGTGCCTACGTGGCGCGCGAGCTCGGCGTCCCGTGCCGCGTCGTCATGTACGACACGGCTCCGCCGCCCAAGGTCGAGGGGGTCAAGCGCTGGGGCGGGGTTCCGATCCCGATGCCGCGCGACGAGATGCTGCGCTGGATGGCCGAGGAGCGCTGGCACGGCGAGCCGGAGGCGTTCATCCACCCTTTTGCCGACCACGAGGTGATGGCAGGTCATGGCGGCCTCGGCCTGGAGCTCGTCGAGGACGTGCCCGACCTGGCGCGCGTCATCGTGCCGGTCGGCGGCGGGGGCCTGATCGGTGGCGTGGCGTCCGCGATCAAAGCACTGCGGCCGGAGGTCGAGGTCATCGGAGTCCAGTCGGACGGATATCCGCTGTGGACCCGCAGCCTCGAGGCGGGAGGGCCGGTCGCGATCAGGCCCGAGACGATCGCGGACGGCACCACCGCCCCGTTCGATGCACGGATATTCGAGCTCTTGAAGGAGTGCGTCGACCGATGGCTGACGGTTCCCGAGCCGCGCCTGAAGGCGGCGGTGCCGCAGATCGCGTCCGCGGCCAAGGTGGTCGCCGAAGGGGCGGGAGCGCTCGCCTATGCGGCTCTCGAGCAGCTCGAGCCGGGGCCGCGGACCGTGGCGGTGGTCAGCGGTGGCAACATCGACCCGAAGCTTCTCGCAGGCCTCCTCAGCTGACGGCGGGCGTCACCCGCGTCATTCCCCACGGACCTCTTCGAACCAGCGCGACCAGCATCCAGACGAACAGCGCGGCGCTGGGGATGGAGGTCGCCACCCCGAGCCAGTAGGTCCACGCGGGCATGCTGAACCCAGAAGCGGACGAGAGCGCCGAGCCGCCCGCGGCGCTGACCAGGTCGACCGGCAGGGAGATTGCGCTGAGGCCGAGGAAGACGAGAAGCACGTAGTAAAGCCACGTCCACCGGTTGAGCGCTCCGATGATCACCACCAGACAGATGGCCGCGCCGAAGATCGCCGCCACCCAGGTCATCCCGCCGATCATCGAGGTCACGGCGTCGGCGAGGCCCGGCGGTGGGGGGCTGACCGTCGGATTCAGCTCTTGCTGGCGCTGGATGCTCTGGTTGATGGCCTGGTTCATCGCCTGCGTCATCGGGCCGGCCATCCAGAAGGGGATCGAGAGCGCATAGAGGGCCGACAGCCCGTACCACGCCGCCACCGTGAGCTGGAGCGGCCTCGTCCACGAGCTGGGCTGGCGGACCGCAGCCTGCGGCTGCTGGTAGGACATGACGGACTGCGCCTGCCCGGTCGGAACCCAGGCATCGCCGTCCCATCGGAACCTGCCGTCGAGTGAGAGCGTGCTGAGCCACTGCTGGCCGTCCCAGTAGTACATGCCGTCCGGCGAGATCTTCATGCTCATACAGACAGAACCTCCTCGCAGACCTTGAGCGCCGACTGCACGTCCTCCGAGTCGATTCCGTAGTGCGTGACGAACCGCATGCGCTTGGGCCCGCTCCAGTCGGCGAGCAGGCCTCGCTTCGCGCATTCCTCGGTGAACGCAGGTGCGCCGATACGCTCCAGGTCGAAGTAAACGAGGTTGGTCTGGACGCGTGCCAGGTCGCATGTGACGCCGGGCAGCTCGGCCAGCCCTTCGGCCAGCGTGCGGGCGTTGGCGTGGTCCTCGGCCAGGCGGTCGACCATGGATTCCAGAGCGACCAGGCCGGCCGCGGCCAGCACGCCCGTCTGGCGCATGCCGCCGCCAAGGCGCTTGCGCCACCGCCTGGCCTCATGGACTAAATCGCGCGGCCCGCAGAAGATGCTGCCCGCAGGGCAGGCCAGCCCTTTGGAAAGGCAGAAGGTGACGGTGTCCGCGCATGCGGCGATCTCCCTCACGTCCGCTCCGGAAGCCACCGCGGCGTTGAAGATGCGCGCCCCGTCGAGGTGAACCCTTAGGCCCTGACTCCGCGCAGCCTCGGCCGCCGCCCGCAGGTCAGCGAGGGGCCAGACCACGCCGCCGTGACGGTTGTGCGTGTCCTCGAAGGTCACCGCCGCGCTGATCGGCTGGTGCGGGTCGTCTCGGGGCCGGACCGCGTCCAGGACCTGCTGGGCCGACATGACTCCGGCGGCCGTCGCCACCGGCCTGATCTGCACCCCCGCGACGACGGCCGCGCCGGCGCTCTCGTTCAGGAAGACGTGCGAGTCGGCGTCGGCGATGAGCTCCTCGCCCGTGTGCGCGTTGACCGCGACGCCGATCAGGTTGCCCATCGTCCCGCTGGGCACGAACACCGCCGCCTCTTTGCCCAGCCGGGCGGCGGCCAGCTCTTCGAGGCGGTTGACCGTCGGGTCATCGCCGAACACGTCGTCGCCCAGCGGCGCGGTGGCCATCGCGTGGCGCATCTCGGGCGTGGGCATCGTGACGGTGTCGGAGCGCAGGTCGATTCGCAGCACGCGATTAATCTAACCCCGCCGTGAAAGCCAGCACGATCCTTGCTCGCGGGGTGATCCGAACCCTGGGGCGGGCCGGCCTCAAACCCCACACGCACCTGGCGATCGGCGGCGGGCGCGTCATCGCGTGCGGCGGCGCTGAGGTGATGGGCCTGCGGGGACCGCGGACGCGGGTGGTCGACCTCGGCGGCGGGGCCGTCCTTCCCGGCTTCAACGACGCGCACGCGCACCTCGTCTATTACGGGTTGACCCGGTTTGCGGCCGACCTGGGCGGTGCGGCCGGGGTCGATGACATCCTCGAGCGCCTGAAAAGGCACGCCCGAGGCCTCAAGGCGGGCGAGTGGCAGCAGGGCATGGGCTACCGGACCGACGAGCTCACCGAGCGGCGCCAGCCGCACCGAAGCGAGCTGGATCGGGTAACCGGCGACCGGCCGTGCTTCATCGACGAGCGAGGCGGTCATGCCCGGGTGGCCAACTCGGCGGCCCTCGCGGCCGCGAACGTCACCAACGAGACTCGCAACCCGCCCGGAGGCCGCATCGGTCGCGACCTCGACGGAAGGCCCAACGGGCTCCTGCTGGAAACCGCGATGCGGCTGGTGGCCGACGTTCAACCGCCCGCAAGTCGCGAACGTCGCATCGAAGGGGTGTTGAAGGCGCAGGAGCTCATGGTGTCGCGCGGCATCACGTCGGTCGGCGCCGCGGTGAACCGCGGGTTCGCCGACGACCTGCTCGCGTACGAGCAGCTCGGTGACGACGGCCTGCTCAAGATGCGAATCAACGAGTTCCTTTCCTGGGAGCTCCTGGATGCCGCTTCGCTTCTTGGCGTGCGAGCCGGGTTCGGCGGCGCGATGGTCAGGGCGGGCCCGGTCAAGGTGTTCGTCGACGGGGGGGCCGAGCGCGCGGCCACGCGCTCGGGCGCGGGAGTGTGGCGGACCACCCGGGAGGAGCTGAAGGAGCTGGTCGCCAGAGCCGGCGCCGCGGGATTGCAGGTGGCGGCGCACGCCATCGGCGACGCGGCCATCGAGGCCATGTGCGACGCGGTCGAATCCGCGGGCGCATCGCACCTGAGACACCGCATCGAGCACTGCACCATCTGCCCGCCGGACCTGCGGACGCGGATCGCCAGGCTGGGCATGGTGGCGGTCATGCAGCCGTCGGCCGCTCGTTTCAGCCGCGTGGCGTCATCGCTCTTCTTCCCGGTTCGTGACAGGGAAGACCTCGCGGCCCACGCTCCGCTCCTCAAGGCCGGCGTGCCGCTCGCGTTCAGCTCCGACCTGCCGGTCTCGCCCGACCCCAACCCCTGGCCCGGCATTCGGGTCGCGGTCGACGATCAGGTCAATGGCATCGGTCTGCTCGCTGCGCTCCGCGCGTACACGTCGGGCGGCGCCTACGCGAGCTTCGAGGAGAAGGAAAAGGGGACGTTGGAGCCGGGCATGCTCGCCGATCTCCAGGTCTACCTGGACGACCCGCTCGGTGCTACAGAAGTCGAGTGGGAAAAGCTCCGCCCAGCAGCAGTGCTCCTGGGCGGAGTTCGAGTCTTCGGAAAGCTGTAGCGCCCTAGGAGCCGGATCCTTCCGTCTCGACGGAGATGGGCAGCGGCCCCGGTTCGGGGGCCGGCGGGACCGTCCTGACCTCGGGAGTCGAGGCGCCGGCCCGGCGCCGAGCCGGCGCGCGTCTGGTCGCCGCCCGGCGCGGCGCGCTGACCGTGGCGCTCGAGCTGGAAGCGGCGGCCGTTCCGGCCGAACGGGTCGAGGTCCTTCTCGCGGGGGCGCGGCGCGGAGCCGCCTTGCGCGTCGCCGTCTTGCGCGTCGCGGTCGCCTTCCGTCGAGCCGTGCCGGCCGCCTTCTTGGCGCCGGTGGCGGCCCGCCTGGTGGTCCTCGTGGCTCGCCGGGTGGTGCTGGCGCCGCGGGTAGACGCGCTGCGCGCCAGCTGCTGCACCTGCTTGCTGAGGGCGTCGAGGCGCTTCAGGGCCTTGTCGACGTCCGCCTGCTTGGCGGCCTCCTTCACCTGGACCCGCACCTGCTTGATCGCCGCCTGGAGGCTCTTCTCGCCCTCCCGGATCCTGCGCTCCAGCTGCCTGCGCAGGTCGGCCGGCACGCGGCTCTCGGCCTCCCGCAGCGCTTTGCGACCCGCGCTCACCGCGCGACCCACGAGGCCAGAACGCTTCGATGTTCGCTTTCTCGTCGCCATCAAGCCACCTCCGTGAAAGCGGTAAGCAACCGGCCTACCGCGCGGTCGAAGAACACGCTGTGGGGGGCCTTTAACGCACCGCATTAGAATTGGCCCCGCTTGTGACTGCCCCTGAGCGACACCTTATCAAGAAGTACGCAAACCGCAAGCTGTACGACACGCGCACGAGCAAGTACATCACCCTCGACGGAATCGCCGGCCTGGTGCGCGAGGGCCACGAAATCAAGGTGGTCGACCGCGACAGCGATCACGACCTGACGCAGCTGACCCTGTCGCAGATCGTCTTGACCCAGGAGGAGAAACGAGGGCCGTCGCGGATCGCCGATGCCGGCGGCGAGGCGCTGCACGACCGCGGGCAGGCGCTGCTCGACTACGTGCGCAAGACGCTGAGCGTGCCGGTCGACCTGCGCAACCAGGTCGAGAAGCGGCGTGAAGACCTCGAAGGCCGCGCGGACGAGGCCATCGAGACCGCGCTTCGAAGGCTCCGCATCCCCACCCACCACGACATCGAACGGATCAACGAGCGCCTCGACCGGATGGCGGCGCAGCTCAAGAAGCTGGGAGCGGCGGGGCCCGGCGCGGGGCGCCCCCGCCGTTAAGCTCCGAGCCGGTATCTACGACCCGATCGCGTAGACGAACGGCCTCTCGGTGACCACCGAGCGGATGACGACGTCGGGATCGGCTCGGTAGGTCGCCTGCCGCACGCGCCTGTCGGCCCGCAGCTGCTGCGTCATCAGGTCGCCGACATCCGCGAGCCGCGCCGGATCGCCGATCACCGAGATGGTCCAGGGCGGCGCCACCACCACGCCGGCGACCTCCACTCCGCCGGCGGTTTGCTCGACAGGCACCCCGACCACGACCCTGTGGTTGTTGACGTCGATCGCCTCTGCGCCGCCCGCGGCGAGGTTGTTGAGGGCGTCCTGCAGGTCCAGCGCCTGCAGGCCGTTGGCGTCGACCACGATCACGATCCCCGGCCCCTGGACCGGGATGAGGCCTTCGAGCGCGCGGAGACGCTCGGCCTCGTCGGCCAGTGCCTGGTCGGCCGCCCCGCTGCTTCCGGACTGCAGCGTCGCCTTGCGCTGGGCGAGGTCGGAGGTTTCGGCGCTGAGCGAGTCGTTGGCACGATGCAGGTCGTCGATCAGGAAGGCGAGCGACGTGGGGTCCACGCCGACGAGCGTTCGCTCCACCTCGGCCTGGCTGCGGATCTGGATCGTCGCGACCAGGGCGACGAGCAGGGCGATGAGCCACACGCTGATCGCGCCGGCGCGCACTGGCGGCCGGCGCGCTGCGGGGCTAAGCCGGGTTGACATGGGGGATCAGCAGGCTGGAGTCATAGGCCGGCAGGGGCAGGTCGGGCGCGCCGTCGAAGGTCAGATGAAGCTGGAACTGGACCTGCCGGGCACGTATGTCCGGCAGTGCGGACGGGTTGTCCAGGGCGGCCTCCATGCGGTTGCGGTCGCCCACCGCAACCACTTTCAGGGGAGACGAAAGTGGTGGGCCCTGGTCGATGATCACCTGGCCCTCCGAGCCCGAGTAGGCGCTGAGGGGGGTGATGCGCCGGCCGTTCACCGCGATGCCTTCGGCTCCCTGTGCGAACAGGAGGTTGACCACGTCCTGGACGTCCTGGTAGTTCACCAGGTAACCGGTCTGGCCGCCGGTGTCGGGACCGGGGATGCCGTTGGAAAGGTCTACCTCAACGCCCGGCCCGTGCATGGCGGTCAGTCCCGCCCCCGCGCGCAGGTCGTTGACCTGGCTCTGTAGCGCCTGGGTCGCCGCCGACCGGCTGGCGGCTTCGGATTCCAGGGTGTCGATCTGCGACCGAAGGGCGGCGATCTGCTGGCGCTCCGCGAGGTTCGTGGCCTCGAGGTCCTGGACGCTGCGCTGCAGCGCCTGGTAGCGCGCCAGCTGGTCGGAAGGGGTCAGCAGCTGGGATCTGACCTGGCCCGTCAGGACGAAGCCGGTGGCCAGGGCGACCACCGCCACGATGGCCGTGCTGGCGAGCTGTTGGCGGGACACGAGGCCAATTGTGCGTGAAGGGGATCGGCGCACGGGGTCCTCGAGAGTTACTATCGGAGTCCCGAAATGGCGGTCGAAACCCGCGCTTCCGCCTTCCAGACCGCTCAGCGGCGTTTCGACGCCGCCGCGGACGTGATCGGCCTGTCCGACGACGCGCGCCGGAGCCTCCGCGAGGTCAAGCGCGAGCTCACCGTCCACTTCCCGGTCCACATGGACGACGGTTCGGTCCACGTCTTCACAGGCTGGCGCGTGCAGCACAACATCAGCCGCGGTCCCGCCAAGGGCGGCATCCGCTACCACCCCGACATCACGATCGACCTGGTCAAGGCCCTGGCCATGCTGATGACGTGGAAGTGCGCTGCGGTCGGCCTGCCGTACGGCGGCTCGAAGGGCGCCGTGGCGTGCAAGCCGAGCAGCCTGTCGCTCTCCGAGCTCGAGCACCTGACGCGGCGCTACGCCACGGAGATCGCCATCTTGATCGGTCCCGAGAAGGACATCCCGGCGCCGGACATGGGCACCTCGCCGCAGATCATGGCCTGGATCATGGACACGGTCTCCATGCACTCCGGTCACTCGGTCACCGCCTCTGTCACCGGCAAGCCGGTAGACGTCGGCGGCTCAGAAGGCCGCGTCGACGCGCCGGGCCGAGGAGCCACCTATCTGACGCTCGAAGCCCTCAAGTACCTGCACGCGGACGAGGAGACGCCGACCGTGGCGGTCCAGGGCTACGGCCAGGTCGGGCGATCCACGGCGCGCCTCTTGGCGGAGGCCGGATTGAACGTGGTCGCCGTCAGCGACTCCAGGGGAGGCGTGTACAACCCCAAAGGCCTCGATCTCGCCGCGCTGGAAGAGCACCGGCAGGTGCGAGGAGGGGTGAGCGCCTTCAAGAAGGCCGACACCATCACCAACGACGAGATCATCGAGCTTCCGGTGACGGTCCTCGTCCCGGCCGCCGTTCAGGACCAGATCACCGGCGCCAACGCCCCGCGCATCCGAGCACGGCTCATCACCGAAGGCGCCAACGCAGCCGTGTCGCCCGAAGCCGACCCCATCCTGCACGACCGCGGGATCTTCGTCGTGCCGGACATCATCGCCAACGCGGGCGGGGTGATCGTCTCCTACTTCGAATGGGTGCAGGACCTCCAGGCCTTCTTCTGGGAGGAGGAGGAGATCAACACCAAGCTGCATCACGTGATCACGCGCGCGTTCTACGAGATCCTCCA
>DATKSS010000027.1:0-14798 GCA_035531515.1 Candidatus Dormiibacterota bacterium
ACCGTCCAGGACCTGGGGAGGCCGAACGCCATGGCCGCCGGCGTTCCGCCGGGCGGCGCCATGGACCGCTTCGCCCACTCGGCCGCCAACCTGCTGGCCGGCAACGACGTGCGCGCCGCCACGCTCGAGTGCACGCTCACCGGCCCTCGCCTGGTCGCCGAGCGGTCCTGCCTCGTCGCCATCACCGGAGCCGACCTCGACCCGCGCATCAACGGCGAGCCCGCGCCGATGTGGACCGGGATCTTCCTCTCCGCGGGGGACCGCCTCACGCTCGCGACCAGGCGCAGCGGTGCCCGCGCGTACGTCGCGGTGGCGGGCGGCGTGGACGCGGGCCGCTGGCTCGGCTCGCAGTCCACCTACCTGCTGGCGGCAAGAGGCGGCATGCACGGCCGCGCCCTGGTCGCGGGCGACACGATCGCTGTAGCCGAAGGCTCAGGAAGCCCCGCGGTCGCCGGGCGCGAGCTGCCCCACCACCTCCGGCCCGACTATGACGACCACGCGCTGCGCGCCGTCGCCGGCCCGCACATCGGCCGGCTCGGCCCCGACGGCCGGCGCGCGCTGTTCGCGTCGGTGTTCACTGTGAGCCATCGGGCCGACCGCATGGGCTACCGGCTCGACGGGCCCGACCTCGACTCGTCGGGCGAGGAGCTCCTGTCATTCGGCCTGACCGCGGGCGTGGTCCAGCTGCCTGCCGGAGGAAAGCCGATCCTGCTGATGGCCGACCAACAGACCGTGGGAGGCTATCCCGTCATCGCCACCGTCGTGCGAGCGTCGCTGCCCATCGCGGCCCAGCTCGCGCCCGGCGACGAGCTGCGGTTCGCGGAGGTCGCGATCGAAGAGGCGCTGCGCATGCGCCGCGCTCAGGAGTCGGCGCTAGATTCGCTGAGAGACTAGGTTCTTGATCCAGTCGATGTGCTCGAGGTAGTGCTCGTACGTGTTGCCCGCGATCCATTCCAGCACCGGCAGGTCGCTGTTCTCCTCATTCTTCGCCGCGGGTTGGTAGTGGAAGTAGGGAAGCTCGAGGCCCTCGTCGTCCAGGCTCTCCAGCCTGGCGATCAGCTGGGCGTGTGAGTCGCGAAAATACGCGACGGCGTCCTCGCTCGATCGGGCGTGGTGGAGCTCCCAGACCGCGGCGTTGAGGGCATCGGTGTCACGTTCGACGTCGGCTAGTCCCATCGCCTGGATGCGGTCGCGCCCGTCGAAGATGGCCAGGAGAGATTGCTCCCAGGCGGCGACATGGGCCAGGTGATCCTTGATCGCCCATCCGTCCGGACCGGTCGTCGCCAGGGCCTCGGGGCCCATCGAATCGACGAGCTCCCACAGGTCGGTCCACGAAACATCGACGCGTTCGCGAACGCCGTCGATCTCGGTCACGACCCGCCGCCTGCCGCTTTCTTCGCCTCTTCGATCACGGCGTCATAGTCCGGTAGCGGCTGCTCTCTCGAGCCCACCCACGTCGATCGGACGACTCCCTTGCCGTCGATGACGAAGATCGAGCGCCGAGCCATGCCCGAGTATCCCGCGACGTCGTCGCGGCGAACGCCGTAGTCGGTCACCATCTTGCGCTCGAAATCGCCGATCAGCTCGTACGGCAGGCCGCCCAGCTCTTTGGCGAAGGCGGTGTGCGAGAACACCGAGTCGACGCTGATGCCATAGATGCCGATGCCGTTGGCCACCGCCTCATCGTTCCTGGACCGAAACTCGGTCAGCTCGGTCCTTCAACCACCTGTGAAGTCGAGCACGTAGAACAGGAAGATGAGGGCGCGATGCTTTTCGAGCGCCTCGGCCAGAGAGAGCTCCTGGCCGCCCGTCGTGGGAAGCTTGAAATTCGGGGCCTTGTCCCCAACCTGCAGCACTCAAAAAGTCTATGCGGGTTGGGATTCCAGCACATACCACCCCGTTCGCGTGGCCCCGGTTATGGCGTAGCCGCGCGCCAGCGCGCCGGTGAGCGCCGACCGAAGCGCAAGCCTCCAGGAGCGCGCCATCGAAGGGTCGGTATGTCGCAGCTCGACGATGTCGTCCGGCACTTGGCACAGCAGCACGCGCGGGTCCTGTGACGGCGCGGCCACCGGCTCGCCGGAGCCGCCCAGGAAAAGGACCGGCGACGCGCCCGCGGCGATGAGGCGTTCGGTGTCGAGCGCCGGCGCGCGGCCGGCCGCCGCATCCTCGGCCTCGCGCGAGTCCAGGCGCCAGCGGATGAGCAGGCGGTCCGACTCCTCACCGGCGTTGAGGCCGTCGGTCATCTCGCCATAGAAGTTGACCAGGTAGCGCGTGGCGCTCGCGCCGAGCTTGGCCAGGTTGAAGTAGACGTTGCGGCGGACGAGGGGATCGGTCGTCCACTCCATCACGCCGATCTCGCGTTCGAGGCACCACCTGCGCTGGTGCTGCTTGAGCTCGAAGCCAAGACCGCGCGCGTCGCTGCCGGCGACCACGCCGAGGATGTGCGAGTGCATGTGGAGCTCGCCGGGCGGCACGCCACCGAGCCATCCCACGAGGCCGCCGATCAGCCGCCCGTCCTGGAACGCGCCCGACACGTAGTTCCCCGAATAGGACAGGGCCTTGAGGATGTCCGAGTCGACCGACGGCTGGCCCGGCCGGCCCCAGACCTCGGCGAACAGACCGGCAAGCTGTTGAAGGTCCTGCAGCCCGCTGAGCTCTTTGATCGTCGCGCTCATCTCGACCGGGGAGCCAGGGGGCCGGTCTTGATGCCGGCGTCGCGCAGCGCCTGGCGCACGGCCGCAGCGATGAGCCCCGCACCGGGCGTGTCGCCGTGCACGCAGATGCTGTCGAAACCGCCGGATTTCGCCAGCGATACCGCCTGCCGGGCCGCGCCCTCCGCGTCCAGCACAGCGCCCGGCCGGTCACGCGGCGCAAGTCTCCCGTCGGGGAGCATCAAGCGGTCCGCGAAGCCTTCTCGATAGGCGGGGATGCCCGCGCGCTCCGCGGCGGCGAGCAGCTCGAAGCCAGGCTGCCCCAGGAGCCCGACGCCGTGCGCCTTCGCCACGCGCGCCACGGCCTCGGCGACCGCCGCATCCGCCTGGCAGCGGTGGAAGAGCGCGCCGTGAGGCTTGACGTAGGCGATCGGCGCGACCGCGGCCAGGCCCGCGACCTGGAAAGCGACACTGGCTTCGATCTCCATCGCAGACAGCGACAGCTCGACGCGGCCGAAGCCGGGGCGGTCGTCGTAGCCGGGATGCGCGCCCACCTCGACGCCGAGCTCGCGGCAGCGCCACGCGGTGGCGATGCTGACGGATACCGAGCCTGCGTGCGCGGCGCAGGCGATGTTCGCGCTGTCGACGGATGCGAGCACGGCCTCGTCCTCGCCGGCGCCCTCGCCCAGGTCGGAGTTGAGGTTCATCGGTTCACCGGTGCTGGGTGTCGCCGTGCAGCAGGCGGATGGCGTGCTCGAGGACAGGCATCACCGCCTCGAGTGATTCGACAGCGCCCTTGACGCTACCGGGGACGTTGATCACGAGCGAGCGCCCGCGCACGCCTGCCATTCCGCGCGAGAGCGCCGACATCGGGGTGCTTGACGCGCCGGCGCGCCTCATCTCCTCGGCCAGGCCCGGCACCTCGTAATCGAGAAGGGCCGCGGTCGCCTGCGGTGTGACGTCGCGCGGACCAAGGCCGGTGCCTCCAGTGGTGATCACCACGTCGACGCCTTTCGCGACCGCCGCCAGGATGGCGTCCGTGATGCGGTCCTGCTCGTCGGGCACCACCTCGGGGCCGGAGACCTCGAAGTGCTGTCGCTTCAGGCGTTCCGCGAGGGCCGGGCCGCTTTCGTCCTTCATCGTCCCGGCCGACGCGCGGTCGCTGACCGTGATCACGCGCGCCCGGCTCATGGGCGCTACTTTCTTTTCCAGGTGCCGGAACGCCCGCCGGACTTCTCGAGCAGGCGGACGGACTCGAGATACACGCCACGCTCGACGCCCTTGGTCATGTCGATGAGCGTGAGGCCCGCCACCGCCGCCGCAGTCAGCGCCTCCATCTCGACCCCGGTCTGGCCGAGCACGCGAGCCCGCGCCAGGATCCTCACGCCACCTTTCACGAACTCGAAGTCCACCGTCACGCCCGTGAGAGGCAGCGGATGGCACAGGGGGATCAGGTCAGGCGTCCGCTTGGCCGCCATGATCCCGGCCACCCGCGCCACCTGCACCGCATCGCCTTTGGCGGTCCCTTCCCGGACCGCGCGGACGGTCGCGGGGGTCATGCGCACCACGCACTCGGCCAGCGCTTCTCGGCGCGTGGCCGCTTTGTCGGCCACGTCGACCATGCGGGCAGCGCCTTTCTCATCCAGGTGCGTGAGAGCGCGGGTTGGCACGGGATCAGGATATGCGGATGCCGAGCGCCAGTAAGGGTCCCCGCGAACTCGCGCCGCCGGCTCCGAGTTCGGGGGGCCTTCGAGGCGTCCTGTTCGACTACGGCGGCACCCTGGTCACGTTCAGCTACCCCACCGAGGACCTGCTGGAGGTGCTGCGCGAGTTCCGGCCCCGTATCGAGGCGGCGATCGGGGTGCCGGCGCCCGAGGCCGATGCGATCCTGCGCGACGTGCTGCACCCGCTCGAGGACTACATCACGACGATGAGCGAGGACGAGGTCGAGTACATGGACGTGTATCGCGACACATGGCGGCGGGCGGGGCTGGAGCTGCCCGACGGCCTGCTCCACGACATCCTCGACGCCGAACAGCGGTGCTGGGACGGCGCCGTCCGCGTTGACCCGGAAGCCCTGCCGGTGCTGTCCTGGCTTGGCGCGCACGGCATCAAGCGCGGGATCTGCTCGAATGCGCCCTTTCCGCCGGCGATGATGCGGCGCCAGCTGGACGTCAACGGCATCGCGCCCCACCTAGACGGGGTCGTCTTCTCGAGCGAGGTGGGGAGGCGCAAGCCCGCGCCCGACGTCTACCTGGCGGCTCTGCACGCCATCGGCACCGGGCCCGAGGCCACGCTTTTCGTCGGCGACCGGGTGCGGGAGGACTTCGAAGGACCGACCGCCGCAGGCATGCGCGCCGTGCTCCTCACCAGGGATGCCGCCGGCGAGCGGGTCGACGGGATTCCGACCATCGCGTCCCTGGCCGAGCTTCCGGGGATCCTTTGAGCGAGCCCAAGGGATCAGGAGGACCCGACCGGCCCGCGCCTGCGCCCGCGCGCAAGCGCCCGGGTGCGCTCTGGCTCCTGTTCTACGGACGCCGGCGGCGTGGCTTTCCCTGGCTGCTCGCGGGCGTGCTGGCTGCGGTCGTCGTGCTGGCGCTGACCTTCGCGATCCCCGGCGGCCCGGACGCATGGCGCGCACTCGCCCCCTTGATCCTGGGAGTCCTGCTCGCCGGCGCGCTCGTCTTCGCCATCGCGGCCTCATTGCGGCCACGCCGCCGGCCCTGAGCAGAACGCGCGGCGATGAGCGCCGCCGCGGCGCCCGCCCCCACGCCGTTGTCGATGTTGACCACGACCAGTCCGGTCGAGCATGACTGCAGCATCGTGTTCAGCGCCGCCTCTCCAGCGCCGCCCCGGCCGTAACCGGTCGACACCGGAAGCCCGATCACCGGCACGTCGGTTAGCCCGGCGACCAGGCCGGGAAGCACGCCGTCCATGCCGGCCGCGACCACGATCACGTCCGCGCCCCATTCGAGAACCGCGGCCAACGGCCCCACGAATCGGTGCAGCCCGGCCACGCCAAGGTCGGCCGCGAGACGCGCCTCGATGCCGCACGCCTCGACGACCATGCGCGTCTCCTCGGCCACCGGGACGTCGGAGGTGCCGGCGGTCAGGATTCCGACCTTCCCGCCCGCCTGCTCGGGCGCGAAGCCGTCGCGCACCACGCGCGCCGAGGTGTCGTACGAGATCACCTTCATGCCGGCGGCGCGGGCCGCCTTGTCCAGCGCCGTGCGATGCGCTCCCGTCATGCGGCTGATCAGGCCCTGTCCCTGACGCGCGGCCATCGCGACCGCCAGGCGCGCGGCCTCTCGCGGAGACTTGCCGCTGGCCAGCACCACCTCCGGCAGGCCGCGACGGAGGTAGCGTCCCAGGTCGAGCCGGGCCCGGCCGGCCAGCTCGTCGAGCTGCTGGCTACGAATCTCGGACAGCGCTTCGTCCTCATCGATCGCGCCGGCGACCAGGCGTCTCAACACATCCCTCACAGCCCGGCCAGGACCTCGCGCATGTGCTGCCAGTGCGTGCCCGCCCAGTAGATGCGAGCGCATTGCGGGCACTCGGAGTACCGAGTCTGGGTGCGACGCACGTAGATGGGCACCCGATCGGCGACCACCGCCGGGGCGCGCTCTTCGAGCTCCGCGTTGCATTCGATGCATCGGGTAAGGGCCTCCTTGAGCTCGAGGCCGAGCTCGGAGAACACCTGGCGCAGCTGCCCGGTCACGTCGTCGTCTCGGATGAGAATCGCGTGCACCAAGCCGGTCTGCACCACGCGGCGCCTGGTCAGGTCTCGGTCGCGGGTCAGCAGGACCCGGTCCTCGGCGGCGGCCTCGCGCACGAGCTCGGCGTCTTCGATTCGCACGTGATAGGAGGCGTCGTAGCCGAGAGCGCGAAGCCATCGCGCCAGCCGCCCGACGTTGCAGTCGGCGACGAACCGGGGCTTCACATCCAGCATCTTAGAATTGGCCGGTGTCCAATCCGCAAGACCTGATGGCGAAGCTCCGCACGGAGGCCGGCGAATGCTACTCGTGGTCGAACGGGCCGGGCGACCGGTACGCGGCGCACAGCCATGGCTACGAAAAGGTTCTCTACTGCGTCGACGGGTCGATCATATTCGTCGTCGAGCCGGGGGGCAAATGCCTGGAGCTCAAGGCGGGGGACCGGATGGTGCTGCCGGCGAGGACGGTCCATTCCGCGCTGGTCGGGAAGGGTGGCTGCACCTGCATCGAGGGCCGCCGCTGACGATCCTCCGATGGATGGGTGCGGCGTAATATGGGCCACGCGATGAGCATCATCGAGTTCATCCGCGACCGGGCTCGTTTTTACAACTGCCCGGTGTGCGGGCGCAGCCTCAAGGGCTGCGATGTGCAGGTCCTCAGCCACGAAGAGGAGCGTTTCCATCTCCAGGTCACCTGCGCGCAGTGCCAGGTGACGTTCATCGTCGTGCTCGCCATCGCGGGCGGGGCGGTCGAGGAGATCGAGGCCGTCGTGCCGGAGCCGGCCGACGAGCCGGTGGTCGCCGCGGAGCCGATCAGCGTCGACGAGATCATCGACCTGCACCTCTTTCTCAAGGGCTACCAGGGCACCCTCACGGAGCTGATCCACCAGCCTGACCACAGCCGCGGCTGATCGCGCCGTGCCGTCGGGCGGCGAGACCGCGCATCGCATCTACCTCGACGACGCCGGCTCTGCGCCCGTCCTCCCCGAGGTCCGCGAAGCGCTCCGCGACGTCCCGGCGGGCAACGCGTCCAGCCCGCACTCGGAAGGCCGCGAGGCGCGGGCCGCGCTCGACCGGGCTCGCGACATGGCCGCCCACGCGCTGGGCGCGAAGCGCACCGAGATCACCTTTGTCTCGTCAGGCACCGAGGCAGTCAACCTCGCCCTGCTCGGGACCGCGCGCCGGCTGCACAAGCGGGGCGCGATAGTCACCTGGGCCGCGGAGCACCAGGCAGTGCTGGCCGCGGTGCGGCGCCTTCAGGGCGACGGGCACGAGGTCCACATCGCGGGGGTCGACGGCGAAGCCCGCGCCGACCCGGATTCGATTGCCAGCGACACCGTCCTGGTCTCGATCGGCCTGGCGAACAACGAGGTCGGCACCGTCCAGCCGGTCGCGGGAGTGATCGAGAGGGCGCACGAGGTGGGGTCCCTCGTCCACGTCGACGCGTGCTCGGGCCCTCGCTGGATCGCCATCCCGGCGGGCGCCGACCTAGTCTCGATCAGCGGGCACAAGCTTGGGGCCGGCCGTGGCGGTGTGCTCTACGTGAAGGACGGCACCAGGGTGGACCCGCTGCTGTTCGGCGGCCCGCAGGAATGGGGGCGGCGGGCCGGCCACGAGGACGTCTGGGCCGCGGTGGCGGTGGCGACGGCCATGGCGGTCTGCAAGCGACAGCGCGAGGCTCACGCGAGGACCGCGGAAACGCAGAGCTTCGCCTTGCGAGCTCTGCTGGCGGACATGGGTGCCGAGCTCACCGGCTCCAACCGCCGGCTGCCGAACTTCGCCACTTGCGCCTTCCCCGGGCGTCGCGGCGAGGACATGCTGCTCGCGCTCGACCTCGCGGGCGTCGCCGCCTCGAGCGGGTCCGCATGCGCGTCGGGCTCCCTGGACCCCTCGCACGTGCTGCTCGCCATGGGCCTGAGCCTGGATGCAGCGCTCGGCAGCCTGCGCCTGACCACCGGTTATGCGACCACCACCGACGAGATCTCGCGCGCGAGCGCGACCATCCGCTCCGTCTTCAGACGGACCGCCGCCCATGCCTAGCGACGCGGCAAGGTCCCCGGGCCGGATGACCGTCGAGGACGAGCTCGCTCGCCGCCTCAGCCACGGCGATGAGGTCGTGCTGGCTACCGTGATCAAGCTCGACGGCGAGCCGCCTTCGCATCCCGGCGCCAAGCTTCTGATGTCGAGCACCGCCGCCCTCGCGGGGACGCTCGGCTGCAGCGAGTTCGACTCCGCGGCGCTCGCGGACGCTGCCCAGGTTGCCCGATCGGCGGCGCCACAGCTGCGCACCTACCGTCACGACCTCGGCTCGATCGAGGTCTATCTCGAGCCCTACGCGGCGACACCGTCGCTGGTGGTGTTTGCGGCCACGCCGGTCGCCAGGGCCCTGCTGCTCTGGGCCCCCGAGGTCGGCTTCCGGCCGGTGCTGGTCGAGACGCGCCCTGAGCGCATGGCCGGTGCGGACTGGCCGGCGGCGATCACGTCGTTGAGCTCGCTCCAAGAAGCGCTTGGCGGCGAGGTCTTCGCCGTGCACACCGACCACGACGCCGCCGACCTGGTCGATTCGCTGGAGGTGCTGCTGCCGGCCCATCCCGTCTTCATCGGCCTGGTCGGCAGCGGGCGCCACACCGGCCACCACCTGGAGGTCCTGCGGGCCAAGGGCGTCCCAGAAGACGTCATCGCCCGGATCCAGACCCCGGTCGGCCTCGACATCGGCGCCCGGACCCCGGCGGAAATCGCCCTTTCGATCCTCGCGGGCCTGGTCGCCTTCCGGCGCGGCGCGCCCGGCGGCTGGAAGCAAGGATCAACGAACCGTTAACTCGCTCTGAGTTCGAATGGCCGAACCGCATAATCAGGGGCCGTGTCGATCGCGCCAGGAACCAGGCTAGGGCAGTACGAGGTCCAGGACTTCATCGGCCAGGGGGCCATGGGCCTGGTCTATCGCGCCTACCACGCGCAGCTCGAACGCACCGGGGCCGTCAAGGTGATGCAGGCGATCTCGCCCGATCCCGACACGACCGCCCGCTTCCGTCACGAGGCGCAGGCGATCGCCCAGATGCGCCACCCCAACATCCTGAACGTTTACGACTTCGGTGAGTTCGAAGGGACTCCCTACATGATCGTCGAATACGTGTCCGGCGGCAGCCTGGCCAACCGGCTGGGCAAGGGCATGATCGACCAGGCCGCCGCCCTCAACTTCCTGCGCGGGATCGCGGCCGGCCTGGATTACGCGCACTCGCGCGGCGTCGTGCACCGCGACATCAAGCCCGCCAACGTCCTGCTGGAACCCGACGACACGCCCGTGATCGCCGACTTCGGCCTCGCCAAGCTGCTCCAGGGATCCTCCCTCAAGTCGATGACCGGAGTCACCACCGGCACGCCCGCCTACATGGCGCCGGAGCAGGTGACCGGGAGCACGGTGGGCCCGGCCGCGGACCGATACTCGCTGGCGACCATCGCTTACGAGATGCTGACCGGGGTGATCCCCTTCGACGGCGAGGCGCTGATGGAGCTTCTTTACGCCCAGGTGCACCGCGAGCCGCCACCGCCCAGCTCGCGGAACCGCTCGCTGGGCCCGCGCGTCGACGCGGTCATGATGCGAGGCCTGGCCAAGGACCCGAACGCACGCTGGGAAAGCTGCACCGCGTTCGTGCGCGCGCTCTAAGAGGCCCTGGCGCCAAAGCCGGCGCCGGCGGTGGCGCGCACGATGGTGATGGCGTCCCCGGTCGCCTCGACGGTGGCGCGGGCCGCGGCCGTCGCCGGCGCTCCCGCAGTGGAGGCGAGGAACGCCGACGAGCCGGTCGTGCTCGCCTACCCGTCACCGCCGCCACCGCTCGCCAAAAAGAAATCCCGCAAGGGCCTGTTCGCGGGGGTGGCCGGTGTGATGGTGTTGATCCTGGCCCTGGTGGGTTTGGGGATCTATGAGTATCTGAACCAGCCGTTGCAGCTCACGGTCACCCCTTCGACCGTCGTGGCCGGCGACAGCATCTTGGTCACGGCCAGCCATCTGCCGGCCAACCAGGCAGGAGAGATCCAGGTCTGGAGCCAGCGCCGCATCGTCCCGTTTCACGCCGGGCCGGGCGGAAACGTGGTCGTCCAGGTCTCCATCCCACGCGACCTCGAAGTGGGGGAGCACCTGGTGATGATCTGCTGGAACGGAGCTTGCCATTCACAGCAGAAGCTGCAGGTGCTGGCGCCGGTGGCGCTGCCGACCCCGATCGCGCCGGCCAGCCCGTCTCCGGCCGCGTCATCCAGCCCGAGCCCCAGCCCGATCGCCACGCCGGCGGCCTCGCTGTCGATCTCGAAGACGTCGGTTCCGATGTATTCAACGATCTACGTGTCCGGCGTGCATTTCAGCAGTTCCCGGGCCGTCACGATCGCGCTGTTCGACCCGGCGAGCTCCACGCTGACGCTGGAGTCCTGGAGCGCCGTCACCACCTCCGGCGGGGGCTTCGGACGCACGATCACGCTCCCGGCCACCGCGCTGGCCGGCAATGCGCGGATCACGGCCTGCGATTCCGACCGGGTCTGCGCCACGGCGTACCTCAAGGTGACCTAGCGGCTAGAAGACCTCCGCCGCGAGCAGGTCGTCCAGGGTCTCCCGCCGCCGCATCACGCGCGCCTCGCCGTCCCGCAGCATGAGCACCTCGGGGCGCGGTATGCCGTTGTAGTTGCTCGCCATCGCCAGGCAGTAGGCGCCCGCGGCGGGCAGCGCGATCACGTCGCCCGCCTTCAGCGTGGGCATCTCGATGTCGGTGATCAGGATGTCGGTCGACTCGCAGTACTTTCCGGCGATCGTGACCTTGCCGTTGGTGGGCCGCTCGGGCGCAGACGCGAGAAATGCCTCGTAGCGCGCGCCGTAGAGCTTGGGCCTGATGTTGTCCCCCATGCCGCCGTCGACCGCGACATAGCGCCGCACGCCGGGGATGTCCTTGATCGAGCCGACGGCGTAGATCGCCATGCCGGCAGGCCCGGCGATGGACCGGCCCGGCTCGACCACGAGCTGAGGCACCTTCAAGCCGCGCTGAGCGCAACCCGAGACGAGCGCATGAAGCACCGTCTCGACGAAGTAGCGTGGCGTCGGTGGATCGTCGTTTCGCGTGTACGCGATGCCGAGCCCGCCCCCCGCGCCCAGCTTGCGAGGCTGGAAATCCAGCTCGTCGCGAAGCGTGACCAGGAGGTCAAGCATGATGTCCATCGCATCTCTGTACGCGCCCAGCGCGAAGATCTGCGAACCGATGTGGGAATGCAACCCGACGAGCTCCAGGCGCGGGTGCTGCAGCGCCTGCTCGACCGCCCGCTGTGCCGCCCCCGATTCGATCGAAAAGCCAAACTTGGAGTCGAGCTGCCCCGTGGAGATGTGGTCGTGCGTGTCCGGCTTGACCCCGGGTGATAGGCGCAGCATGACCGGCGTCCGCTCGCCTTGCGGCACGACCTCTTGCAGCAGGTCGAACTCATGCTCCCCGTCGATCACGATGGTGGCGCCTGCATGGTAGGCGGACTCGAGGTCCTCGAGGCTTTTGTTGTTGCCGAGGAAATGGATCCGGTCGCGAGGAAACCCGGACTTCAGCGCGAGGTTGAGCTCGCCCGCGGAGACAACGTCGAGCCCCAAGCCTTCGTCCGCCACGACCCGCAGGAACTGCGGCGACGCAAAGGCCTTGGCCGAATAGAGCACCTGACCAGCGCTGCCCATGGCGGCCGTGTACTCCGAGGCGCGCTGGCGGACGGTGGCTTCGTCGTAGACGTAGAGCGGCGTGCCATGACGGCGCGCCAGGTCGACCAGGTCACACCCGCCGACCTCCATGTGGCCGGCCGCGTTGACCCGGTACGTGACCGGGAAGAGCAACCTAGAAGGTCAGTTCGGGCCGGAGCCGCAAGAGCCGCAGGCGCCGCCGCAGCAGCCGCCGCCGCTGCTTTCAACGCCGCCGAGGTCCATGGATTCGGACGACCCGGACTCGACGCCGCCCGCGAATGCGAAGCTCGAGACCAGCACCCGCGTCCTGCTCGACTCGCACGCCGGGCACACCTGCGCGCTGTCGCGCTCCGCGAACCTGGTCAAGACCTCGAACCGCGCCGCGCAGCTCTCGCACCGATACTCGTAGATGGGCATCTCAATGCAAGATTCTAAGCTGGCTGAGCTCGCGCGGATGATCTCGGGGTGGCCGGGGCTCGTCGCAGGACCGGCTGCCGACCTGGTCGAGGATTCGCTGGTCCTGCTTGGGCACCTCGGCACGGCCGTGCGGGTGGTCGACGTCGGTTCGGGGGGAGGCCTGCCCGGCCTGGCTCTGAAGCTCGCCCGCCCGGATCTGTCGATCACGCTCGTCGAAGCCGACCACTCCAAGGCGGCGTTCCTGATCCAGGCCTGCGCGGCGCTGGGCTTGCGGGACGTCGACGTGATCGCCCGCAGAGCCGAGGAGGTGGGTCGTGATCCTGCGTACCGCGAGGTCTTCGACGTCGCGGTGGCGCGGGCCCTCGCGCCGATGCCGGTCCTGGTCGAGCTGTGCCTTCCCCTGGTGCGGGTCGGCGGCCGGCTGCTCGCTCAGAAGACCGAACAAGAGGACGTGGAGGCGGCCAGGCACGCGATCGAGTTGTTGGGCGGCTCCCTGGTGGGAGCGTTTGCGGCTCGGTCGGGCGCGCGACGGAAAGGAACGGTGGTCGTCGTGGGCAAGGTCCGCCCGACCCCGGACGCCTACCCGCGCCGCCCGGGGGTCCCGTCGCGCAAACCTTTGGGGTCCCCGCGGCCGTAGCCGCGGGGCGTACGCGCGGGCCCTGCCCGCGCCGTTTCGCGGTGAACGGTTGAAGTCCTAACTGAGAACCGCCGTGCCTCCCGCCTTGATGAGCTTGAGGTTGGCCAGCGCGAGCTGTTGAACCGGGGTTGGAAGCGGCGAGTACTGCAGCGCGACGCCATCGGCTTGGCCGGTTGTGACGAGCCATTTGAACAGGTTCACAACGGCCTTGCCTTTGTTCGCGTCGCTGTACGAGGTGTAGAGGATGGCCCAGCTGAACCCTGCGATCGGATATGTGGTGTCACCGGGCTGGTTGGTGATCGAAAAGTTGGTGGCGCTGATGTCGCTGACCTGGGCGGCCGCCGCAGTGGCCCCCGGCACGCTGGCCTGCAGGAACTGGCCATTGGCGTTCTTCACGTAGGCCATCGTCATCTGCGCCTGAACGACGTATGCGAGCTCGACGTAGCCGATCGCACCAGCTGTCGAGGTGACGACCTGGGCGACGGCCTGGTTGCCGCTGCCGCCGACGCCGACGGGCCACTGGACCGATTTGGCTGTGCCCACGCTCGATTTCCACTCCGGCGAAACCTTGGCCAGGTAGTCCGTGAAGATGTAAGTGGTGCCGCTGCCGTCGGAGCGGTGCGCCACGGTGATCGCCTCGTTGGGCAGATTGACGCCGGAATTGAGGGCGGCGATCGCGGGGTCGTTCCACTTTTTGATATGGCCGAGGTAGATGTTGGCCAGGGTCGGACCGTCGATTTGAAGTTTGCTCACACCGGCAAGGTTGTAGGCGATCGAGACCGCGCCCAAGGTCACTGGGATCTGCACCAGCGAGCCTGGGCCGCCGGCCGAGGCTATGTCCGCGGACCCCATCGGCACATCGGTCGCTCCGAAGTCGACGGTTTTCTTGATGAACTGCTGGATGCCCGCGCCCGAGCCGACCGGCTGGTAGTTGATCGAGACCTGCGGGTACTTGGCCGAGTAGTCAAAGAACGCTTTCGTGAATAGTGGGTTGTCGAAGGTCGACCCGGCCCCGGTGAGTGAACCACTGCCGACGTCCACGGGTGACGCCGATGGCGTGCTGGCTGTGGTAGTGCCACACGCGCTCGCCACCATGGCAGCTGCTGCACCGAAAAGCAGAAACCGCCCGATTGCTGTGACTCGAAACATCGAACCCCTCCTGATTGGCTTCGGACTCTTTACGCCAGTCCACGTTATGGATGGACGTTTAAGTAGGGGTTAACCACAGCTTAAGGTTCGGTGCCGCCGATCGGCTCATATACTCCGGCCGTGAGCTGGAATCGACGAGCAGCCGGCGGTGAGCCTCGGCGCGAGCCCGTGCCCGGAGACCTGTTCGCCGAGCTGCTCGAGAGCGCACCGGTCATGACGCTGCTGCTCGACCATGACGTCCAGGTCCTCGGCGCCAACGCGGCGGCGCGAGATTTCTTCGAGATCGACCTTGCGCGGTTGCCGGCGAGCCTCGTCGAAGTCACGCTCGAGTCCCGCCTTTTCGAGATCGTGACGAGCGACGAGACTTTCACCGAAGCGCAGCTCGTGCACCACCGGCGGATCGTTCAGACCAAGCTCGTCCGCGCTCGTCGGGAGGGCGAGACGCTTCTGTTTCTCAGCGACATCACCGAGTTGAAGCGGCTGGCCACCGTCAGGCAGGAATTCGTCGCCAACCTCGTGCACGAGCTCAAGACACCGATC
>DATKSS010000028.1:0-4523 GCA_035531515.1 Candidatus Dormiibacterota bacterium
GCAACTTCAAGGCGCGCTCGGCGATCTTCGTCCTCATGACGCTTTTCGTCTTCATTCTTCTATGCGTCAAGTATTCGGAGGTCACGTGGCGCTACCCGGAAGGCGGCGGCGTGGTCAACGTCTCGTCTCAGGCCCTGCATCCGTTTGCGGGGCTGCTTGGTGGTCTTTTCATCATGGTCGACTACTACCTGACCGCGGCCCTCAGCGCCCTGTCGGGAATGATCTACCTGGCGGTCGTGGCCCCCTATGTCAGCCCATGGGTCACGCAGGCCACGGTCGCGGCTCTGATCGGCCTCGGGGTCCTCAACATCCTTGGCATCAGGGAGAGCGCGCGCACTACGGCGATCTTCGTCGTCCTGGCCGGGGTCGGCCAGGTGGCAGTGGTGCTGGCGACGGCCGTCTACCTCGGTCCCGCGGGGATCGTTCACAGCTTCAGCTACCTCACCGACTGGCGGGGCCTAACGCCGGTGGTGATGCTCACCGGCTATGGCGCAGCCTTCCTCGCGTTCTCAGGTCTGGAGAGCATCGCGCAGCTCGCGCCGGCGATGCGCGAGCCGCGGCGCATCGTCTCCTCTCGCGCGATGATCGCGGTCGTGGTGACCATGGCGGTCACCAGCCCGCTGTTGACGCTGTGGTCGACCACCCTCCTCAATGGCAAGACCTCGGACCCGAACCAGTTCATCTCGCTCCTGGGTGCTCACGTCGCGGGCCGCTTCCTGGGGGACTACGTGGCGGTCAGCGCAGCGCTCCTGCTTGTGTTCGCGAGCAACACGGCGATCATCGGCGCCTACCACGTGTTCATCGCCCTGACGCGGATGGGCTTTCTCCCGCGCGTACTCGAGCACCGCAACCGCTTGCGGGGGACACCGCACTGGGCGGTCTTCGCCGCCGTCTTCCTACCGGTGGTGATCATCATCGCGGCGCAGGCCAACGTCAACCTGCTCGGCGACCTTTACGCGTTTGGGCTGCTCGGCACGTTCGTGCTCACGTGCATCAGCCTCGACGTCGTGCGCTGGCGCGAGTACAAGCGATGGACTCCCGGTCTGGTCGCTTTCTTTGGCGTCGGAGTCTTCACGACGTTGTTGGTAATCGTGGCCTGGTCGGTAAACCTGGTCCAGAAACCGCACGCCACCCAGTTCGGGGGCGGGCTCACGGTGCTGGGCTTGATCGTGGGCCTCGCAACATATCGGTACAACCGCAGCCGGCGCCCGGCGGTCTTCCCGGTCCCGTTCCGGCCTCAGCGTGCCGCCGAGTCGATCGCCAGCGCGCTCGGCAGCCGGCCGTCGGCCGGCGAGCTGCTGGTGATCCTGCCGCACGACCAGCTGGCCGCCGAGGCGGTCATCGCGGAGGCGTCGCGCGCCGCGGCAGGTCGTGGAGCTGTCTTCCTTTACCGGGGCAACCGCTATCCCCACCAACACCATGAGCTCCTCGAGGTCAACGATCCCTACCTGAAAGACTTTTCCGCGCATGATGCCTTCGCGAGGGCAGAGCGTCTCGCGCGCAAGCAAGTTCCCAACCGCCGGTACGTCTACGTCCCGGGCAGCCTGCCTCGCGAGATCGTCGCGGAGGTCTGGCGGACGGTCGCACCCAGGGAAACCGTGGTCACGGTGGACGACCAGGACATGCTCCCGCCCATGGCGATCGACCGCATTCGCCGGCATTCGGCCGACGGCATCGTTGTGCTGCACATGTTCACGAGCAAGGTGCGGCCGCTGCCCGAATCGATCACGGCTTGACGATCAGGTCCTTCAGCTCGCGCGGATAGACGGTCATCACCCGGCAGCCGTCGTCGGTCACGACCACCGTGTCCGAGTGCCGGAACCCGCCGAGCTCCTTGAAGTACACGCCCGGTTCGATGGTGAACACCATGCCCGGCTCGAGGACCGCTTCCTCCCCCCGGTCTAGGAACGGCGCTTCGTGGCCCTCCAGCCCGATCGAATGGCCCACGTGGTGTCTCAGGTTCTCCGAGACCCCGAGCTCGCCGGCCAGGCGCACGGTGGCCAGCTCGACCTCCCCGGCGGGCACTCCCGGCGCCATGACCTCGATCGCGCGAGTCTGGAGCGCGAGCATCGCCTGGAAGGCGCGCGCCTGCTGTGAGGTCGGCTCGCCCACGATCATCGTGCGCTCGAGCTCGCTGAGGTAGCCGTCGATGTTGGCGCCAGCACCGCTGACCAGCACGTCGCCCGCCTGGATGCCATGGCCCTGGACAAACCCGTGTGGCATGGCGGTGGACCGACCGGCCACGAACATGGCGGTCAGCCCGGCGCTGTCCGCGCCCCTCGGCCGCCACCCGGGCATCTCGTGGACCATCTCGAACAGCGTCTGGCTCTGCGCGGGCGTGTAGCACTCCATCTCGGTCCTGCCCGTCTCGATGGCCGCCTGCATGCGGTGATGAGCCCGCACGGCCCAGTCGCAGCTGAGCTGAATGCAGGCGATCTCGTCGGCCGATTTGACCCGCCGCAGCGACTCGACGATCAGCTCGGCATCCATCGGCGTGTGTCCGGTGAGTTCGCTCAACCGCGGCCCGCGGTAGCCCCAGTAAGGCACGTACCCGTCGTGGTCGGCGCCCGTGCGCCGAGGCCGAGCATTCATCTCGGCCAGGATCGACGAGACCCGTTCCATCGGGTGCTCGGCGCCCGGGTACTCGAAATAGACGTTCACCTGGTCCACGGACGTCGACGCCTCCGCGTGCTCCTTCTCCACCGCTGGCACGACCAGTGCTGATTGACCCCGGCGGCTCAGCACGAGTGCGATGGGTCGCTCGGTTGGGATGTGGTGAAAGCCGGTCAGGTAGGCGACGCGGGCGGGGTAGAAGACGCACATCGCGTCGAGGCCGGCCGCCTCCAGGCCCGCCGCCACGCACTCGCGACGCCTGGCGTACTCCTCCACGGTGATGCCTGGCAGCTTCGCCGCGCGGGAGGTGGCCGGCGCAGGCTTCCGCCTCCCCACAGGTGGGGAGGTGGCCGGCGTAGGCTTCCCCGCTGGCGGGGAAGTACCCCGCGCAGCGGGGGGATGGGGAGTGGCATCTTTCGATCCCGACTCATTTCTCTTAGTACGCGGCAAGCTTCCTCATCGCCTCCGCGATCTTGTGAGGGTTGGGCATGAAGAACTCTTCCTGCGGCCCGTTGAAAGGCATCGCTGGGATGTCGGGAGCGGCGACGCGCACCACGGGTCCGTCCAGGCTGTCGAAAGCGTGCTCGGAGATGATCGCCGCCACCTCGGCGCCGAATCCGCCCGTGAGGTTGTCCTCGTACACGACCATGGCCTTGCCGGTGCGGCGTACCGATTCGAGGATGGTCTCGCGATCAAGCGGCGCCAGCGTGCGCAGGTCCACCACCTCCACGCTGACCCCTTCCGACTCGAGCGTGTTGGCAGCCTCGAGGCAGTAGTGGGTCATGAGTCCCCAAGCGAAGCAGCTCACGTTGGTCCCGGGGCGGCGGATGACGGCCGGGCCGATCGGCACCAGGTGGTCTCCGTCGGGCACCTCCTCGGCCACGAGGCGGTATACCTTCTTGTGCTCGAGGAAGATCACCGGGTCGGGATCGCGGATCGCCGACTTGAGCAGCCCATGGGCGTCGGCCGGCATGCTTGGCACGACGACTTTCAAGCCCGGCACGTGGGCATAGAAGGCCTCGATCGACTGCGAATGGTAGAGCCCGCCGTGAACCCCACCCCCGAACGGGGCCCGGATCACGATGGGCACCGACCAGTCGCCGTTGGAGCGGTACCGGGTCCGGGCCGCCTCGCTCACGATCTGGTCGAAGGCCGGGTGAATGAAATCCGCGAACTGGATCTCGGCGATCGGGATCAGCCCGTTCAGCGCTGCGCCGATCGCGACCCCGACTATGCCGGACTCCGCCAGCGGGGTGTCCAGCACGCGGGCCTCGCCGAATCGTGCGTAGAGACCGTCCGTCGCGCCGAACACGCCGCCTTTCCGTCCCACGTCCTCGCCCATGACGAGCACGCGGTCGTCACGCTCCATCTCCTCGGCCATGGCCGCGCGGACCGCTTCGATCATTCGCATCTCGCTCACTACAGGCACATTGTCCAGCGCCGGAGCCCGCAGCGCGAGGTGGATTCACCAACCCGGTCGAAGGGCGAGCTTCTCCAGGTGCGCGGGTGCAATTGGAGGATCCCCCGCCCGGTCCTCATCGTCGCGAGAGGGCCGCGGCGGCGATGGCCAATACCGCGCCACCCACCGGGATGAACCAGCCTGTTCGACGTCCAGCACCCGATGGATGGACGCGGTCGAACGCCTAGCGGCCGAAGATGCCGTGTACGAATCCCAGCCCCAGCGCAGCAAGGCCTGCCGCGATCCCTAAACCAGCCGCGTCGCTGCTCACTAGAAGGAAGGTAGTCGCAGCTCTTCGAGTCGGGCCGCGAGGCAGGAAAAGATTGCTCTTAGCAACGACTGGATGGCCGAGGTGGCGCGTTAGACTGCACTGAGGGGGGAGGGTTAAATAACCTTCCTGGAGGGGAACGCTATTTCGTTCTCGGCGGACGTCAAGAACGAGATGGCGGGG
>DATKSS010000029.1:0-22830 GCA_035531515.1 Candidatus Dormiibacterota bacterium
AAACAATGGGGAGCGACCAGGAATCGGACACCACGCGTTCGAGTAGTGAAGGTGCCCTACGTGGAAGATAACGCCACACGGGGAGGGTCGAACACACCCTCCGAAGCAGACCTCAGCCGGATGATCCGGGCCGAAGTGGAATCCTGGACGCCGCGCAGAGGGCCTGACTGGCCAGACGTCCTGGTCCGCCTCGCCGGCTCGGGCCCGTCGCCCTGGGCCGTCTACGCCGCCGCGAGCGCCGTCCTGGTCGTCATCCTGGTCTCGGCGTTCCTCGTCGGTTCCTGGCTCCAGCTGGGCGCCCTGGCACCCCAGCCCGTCCCCTTCCATCACTAAGACGCGGCGGGGCGACTAAAAGAGGACCACCTCCTCGGACATGCCTCGCTCGCGCGCGGCCGCCAGCACGACGGCACCGGCCGCCAGGTCCCAGAGCGCCAGGCCGTGCGACTCGAAGATGGTGATGCCGGGCTCTCCAGGCGGCTTCCACCTGCCGGCCAGCACCGAGCCGAGCTCGACAGCACGCTCCCACTCGAACTTGCCCGCCTCGTGCGCGGCGATCAGGTCACCGCTCTCCAGGCGGGCCGCGGCGATCTGGTCGACCACCACCGTCTGCGCCCGCGCCACCAGCTCGGGCGGAATTTCGGCCTTGTTGCGGAAGTTGGAGCCCGCGGCCACGACCATCGCGTGCGGCTCCACCCATGACGCCTCGATCACAGGCGAGGGGCTGGTCGTGATCGTCACCACGACGTCCGCGCCGCGGACGGCCTCCTCCGCGCTCGCCGAGGCCACGGTCTTGACCTCCAGCTGCTCGCCCTGCTCGCGGGCGAATGCCGAGCGCCGGTCGTAATCGCGGCTGAACACGCGCAGCTCTTTGATCTCGAGCACGCGCGACAGGGCGAGCGCCTGCGTCGAGGCCTGCCAGCCCGTCCCGATCACCGCCACCGTGGCCGGTCCTTTCGGCCCGAGCGCCCTGACGGCGACCGCGGTGGCCGCACCGGTGCGATAGCTCCCCATGAAATCCGCCTCGATCAGGGCCTGGAGCGTCCCGTCAAGCGCGAACATGACCACCAGGAACCGCACCTTGCCGTCCGCGACCGTGTAGGCCTTGAGCCCGGTGCACCTTCCGCCAGGAAAGGAACCAAACATCACGTTCAGCAGGCCACCGGGGGCGAAGGCGCGCCGGCGGGGTTCGTTCTGGGCCGTTCCTTCCCCCAGTTCCTTCATCGCCGCATCCACGGCGGAGATCACGTCGTCCATCTCGATGAGCTCCTGGACGTCGGCTTCGCGCAGGATCAAGGCCACGGCAGGGAGAATAGCTGGCCATGAGCACTGGAACCTTGAATGTCGGCTTGATCGGGCTCGGCACGGTCGGCGCCCAGGTCGCCGGCCGCCTGCTGTCGTGGGGCCCCCAGCTGTCGCGCCGGGCCGGCATGGAGCTCAGCCTCAGCCGCGTGCTGGTGCGGGATCTCAACAAGAAGCGGGCGATCGAGATCCCATCGAGCCTCCTGACCACCCGGCCGGAAGACATCCTGGACGACCCGGCGATCCAGGTCCTGGTCGAGGTCGCCGGCGGCGACCACCCCATGCACTCCTACCTCGAGAGGGCGATCCAGGCGGGCAAGCACGTCGTGACGGCCAACAAGGTGGTAATGGCCAAGCACGGCCCCGAGCTTCTCGACCAGGCGGCGGAGCGAAATGTCGACGTCTATTTCGAGGCGGCCGTGGGCGGCGGCATCCCTTTGATCAGCACGTTCCGCACCGACCTACAGGCCAATCGCATCGAGCGCGTGTCCGCGGTCATCAACGGCACGACCAACTACGTCCTCGGCCGCATGGCCTCCGCCGGTATTCCTCTCAAGGAGGCGGTGGCCGAGGCCCAGGCGGCGGGATTCGCGGAAGCCGACCCGACCGACGACATCGGAGGATTCGACGCCGCCTACAAGCTGGCCATCCTCGGCTCGATCGCCTATGAGATCAAGGTCAGGCCCGACGAGATCTACCGCGAGGGGATCGAAGCCGTCGAGCCGGTCGACTTCCGCTACGCGCGCGAGCTCGGCTACGCCATCAAGCTGATTGCACACACCCAGCGCCACCCAGGCCGCGTCGAGGCTCGCGTGCACCCCGCGCTCGTTCCACTGGATCATCCGCTCGCGCGCGTCGAGGGCGCTGAAAACGCCGTCTTCGTCGAAGGCGACCTGGTCGGCCAGGTGCTGCTCGTCGGGCAGGGCGCGGGAGGCCGCCCGACCGCGTCCGCCGTCGTCGGCGACCTGATCGACCTCGCCCGCTCGATCCGCCGCGGAGTCCAGAGCCGCCCGTCGTTCAGCTTCGATGACCGCGTCGGAGTGGTTCCGATGGGTGAGGTGACGACCCGGGCTTACTACCGCATCCGCGTCGAGGACCGCCCCGGCGTCGTGGCCGCGATCGGCCAGGTATTTGCGGAGGAGGGCGTGAGCATCTCGAGCTTCATCCAGAAGGACGCTTGGTCACAAGACCAGACCGCCGAGCTGGTCGTGACCACGCACCCCGCCCAGGACGCCAGCTTGCAGAACGCGCGCGCCCGGATGGCGGGTCTCGAGACGGTCCGCGCGGTCTCCTCGTTCCTGCGCGTGTTTTAGGAGGCGGGTGAGAGTTGGGCGTGATCGCCCGCTATCGCGAGTACCTGCCGGTCGGCGCGGGCACGCCCGAGGTGGACCTCAACGAGGGTTCGACCCCCTTGGTGCCGAGCCGCAACATCGCCGGCGCCCTTGGACTGAAGAAGCTCTACTTCAAGTACGAAGGCCTGAATCCCACCGGCTCGTTCAAGGACCGCGGCATGGTGGTGGCGGTCGCGAAAGCGCTGGAGGCGGGCAGCCGCGTCTTCATGTGCGCGTCCACCGGCAACACGTCCGCGTCGATGGCGGCCTATGCCGCGCGGACCGGCGCGAGGGCGATCGTGGTGGTGCCATCCGGAGAGATCGCGCTCAACAAGCTTTCCCAGGCGCTGATGTACGGGGCCAAGGTGATCGCCCTGAAGGGAAATTTCGACTCGGCCCTGGAGACGGTCCGAGAGCTCACCAGCCACTACCCTGTGGCACTGATGAACTCGGTCAATCCCAACCGCATCCAGGGTCAGAAGACGGCGGCGTTCGAGGTCGTCGACGAGCTGGGCGACGCACCGGACTACCTGGTCCTGCCGGTCGGCAACGCGGGCAACATCACCGCGTACTGGAAGGGGTTTCGCGAGTACCACGCCGCCGGTCGGGCCTCGCACCTGCCCCGCATGGTCGGGGCGCAGGCCGAGGGGGCGGCGCCCATCGTGAACGGCCACCCGGTCGCGCATCCCAAGACCGTCGCCTCCGCGATCCGCATCGGCAATCCCGCTTCCTGGGAGGGCGCGACCTCCGCCCGCGACGAGTCGGGTGGCATGATCGCCGCCGTAACCGACACTGAGATCCTGTCCGCCCAGATCGCGCTGGCCAGCAGCGAGGGCCTGTTCGCGGAGCCCGCTTCGGCTGCGCCGCTCGCGCTGCTGTTCAGGCTCGTCCGCGAAGGACGAATCGAGAAGGACTCGACGACGGTCGTGGTGCTTACCGGTTCGGGGCTGAAGGATCCTGACGCGGCGCTGAAGAACGTTGAGCCGCCGATAGAGCTCGACGGCGACGCGCGCACACTAGCTAAGGTCTTGAAACTGTGAATCGGAGACCTCGCGCCTGATGCGCATCAAAGTCCCGGCTTCGATCGCCAATATCGGGCCTGGTTTTGACTGCATGGCCATGGCCATCGACCTGTGGCTCGAGGTCGAGGCCAACGAGGCGAACCACCCTTCATGGGACTTCGAGGGCGAGGGCGCCGATTACCTCGCGGCGCACGACAACCCGTTCACGCGCCTGCACATGAAAGGAAGGGTCCGCAGCGAGATTCCGCTGGGCGTCGGGCTGGGCAGCAGCGCGGCCGCCCGGCTTGCGGCATCCGCCCTGAGCAGCCCTTGGGACGTCAAGAGCCACGTCATCGACGCGGGGGCGGACGAGGGTCACCTCGACAACGTCGCAGCCTCGGCCTCGGGCGGCATCCGCATCGTCTCGGAGAAGATCGACGAGAGGCTTCCCAACCCCGGTTGGGGCCTCGCCCTGTTCGTCTCGCACCAGCCTCTGCCGACCGAGAAGGCGCGGGCGGTGCTGCCCGATTCCGTGCCGCTCGACACCGCGACGTTCAACGCGGCGCGGACCGCGCTGCTGGTGCGCGCGATCATGTCCAAGCGCCCGTCGCTCCTGGGCGAGGCCCTGCGCGACCGCCTGCACCAGCCGCACCGCCTCCATCTCTATCCGTGGACCCAGGAGGTCATGCGTGTCGCGGAGGCGGCCGGCGCTTACGGCGCCGCCATCTGCGGTGCAGGCCCAAGCGTCTTCGCCTTCTGCGCTCCGTCGCAAGCGCCGCGCGTCGCGCGGGCGATGGAGGAATCGAATCCGCTCCGCGGTCGCGGGGTGGTCACGCGCATCTCCGACAAGGGCATGTTCCGGACCCTGTGATCGTCCAGAAGTACGGCGGTACCTCGGTGGGGACCGCCGCTCGCATCCGGCGCGTGAGCCGCCGCATCGCCCAGACCGTCGAGCAGGGAAACCAGGTGGTGGTGGTCGTCTCCGCGATGGGCCACACGACCGACCGCCTCATCGCTCTGGCAGAAAGCGTCAACCCGGAACCGCCGGCTCGCGAGCTCGACATGCTGGTCGCGAACGGCGAGACGATCACCGCGCCCCTGGTGGCCATGTGCCTGCAGGGGATGGGTGTTCCGGCGGTCTCGCTGTCGGGCCTGCAGGCCGGCGTCCGCACGAGCGCGCATCACTCCAGGGCGCGCATCCGGGACATCCAGCCGGACCGCATCCTCGAGGCCCTGGGCGAGGGCAAGGTGGCCGTCGTGGCGGGGTTCCAGGGCGTGACCGACGACCTGGAGGTGACGACGCTCGGTCGCGGCGGGTCCGACACCACCGCGGTCGCGCTCGCCGCCGCGCTCAAGGCCGAAGCATGCGAGATCTACACCGACGTGGACGGCATCTTCACCGCCGATCCGCGAGTCGTGAAATCGGCGCGCAAGCTGACCCACATCCGCTACGACGAGATGCTTGAGCTAGCGGCGGTCGGAGCTCGAGTGATGCACCCTAGAGCCGTCGAGATCGGCGAGCTGTACGGCGTTCCCATCCACGTGCGATCGAGCTTCCACGGAGGCGTCGGTACCATGATCGTCGCCCAGGTGCCGATGGAAGAAAGACAGCGAGTGCGCGGAATCGCGCAAGAGACCAACGTCGCGAAAATCACGGTGGTCGACGTGCCCGACCGCCCCGGCGTCGCGGCCGCGATCTTCGAGCCGCTCGGCGCGGCGGGGATCTCGGTCGACGTCATCGTGCAGAACCTCGGGCGCTCTGGCCACACCGACCTGACCTTCTCGGTCGCTGAGTCGGACCTGAAAGCTGCCGAGAAGCTGGTCAAAGCCGCCGCCAAGACCGTCAACGCCAAAAGGGTGGTGTCAGCCGGCGGCGTCGCCAAGCTCTCCATCGTGGGCACCGGGATGCTCGGCGCGCCCGGCATCGCGGGGCGGATGTTTCGGGCTCTGGCCGACGCCGGAGTCAACATCGAGATGATCAGCACCTCGGAGATCCGCATCACGTGCCTGGTCGCGCGTGACCAGGTGGACAAGGGCGTGCGAGTCCTACACAGAGCATTCGAGCTGGACCGGGAGTAGCGAGGTGCGACAGGAGATGCCGGCCGGATCTTCGGCGACCATGCGGCCCGCTGCCTCCCATGCCTTCGGCATGGGGACCCCAAAGGTATGCGCTCCTCGCTCATGCATTCGCGGATGCGCTCGCTCCGGTGCTCGGACGCGCCTGGCAGCCGCACCACCTGGCCGCCGAATTTCTCGGCCAGCCCTCCCGCCGCACCTCTAGATGCCTGTCAACGTGGCGATCGTCGGGCCGGCGGGCGCCGGCAAGACGACCCTGTTCAACGCCCTGACCGCCGGCCGCGGAGCCGATGGCGTAGGGATGGTCGACATTCCAGACGAGCGGCTGGGTAGGTTGACTTCGGCGGTCAACCCGGCGAAGACTACCGCGGCGCAGGTGCGCGTCGAGGACACGCCGCCCGGCAGCCGCGCGCAACGCATTGCGTTCGCCCGGCAGGCCGACGTGCTCGTCAAGGTCGCGCGCTGCTTCGGCCCCAACCCTGATCCGGCGGCAGAGCTCGAGGAGTTCGCCCTCGACCTCGTGCTCGCAGACCTCGCGTCGGTCGAGAGGAGGATCGACGTCGTCGCGAAAGAGGCGCGCGCCGGCAAGAAGGACGCTCAGAGCGAGATCGAGATATTGACCGCGGCCAAAGCCCATCTCGACGCGGGCAAGCAACTGCGAACCATGTCCATGGAGCCGGACCAGCGGGTGCTTCTGCTCGGGATCTTCCCGGTGACCATGAAGCCCGCCGTCTATGTCGCCAACGCGGCCGACGAGCTGTTGCCGGGCGGCGGCGAGCCGGCCGCGAAGGTGGCGAAGCTGGCGGCCGCGGAGGGCGCCCCGTGGATCACCCTGTCAGCGCGGCTGGAGTCGGAGCTCGGGGAGCTCGAGCCGTCAGAGCAGGCGGAGATGCGCGCGGGTTACGGGATCGACGAGTCTGGACTGGGGCGGATCGCCCGGGCCGTGTGGGCGGCGGGCGGCCTGATCACGTACTTCACGGCCGGCGAGCCGGAGGTGAGGGCCTGGCCGTGCGAGCGCGACGCACCTGCGCCGATCGCAGCCTCCAAGATCCACACCGATTTCGAGAAGCACTTCATACGCGCCGAGGTGACATCGGTCGACGAGCTCGTCGCGGCCGGATCGATGGATGCGTTGCGCGCCGCGGGAAAGCTTCGCGTCGAAGGACGCGATTACAGGGTCAAGGACGGAGACGTGGTCTTTTTCCGGATCGGCCGCTAGCGCTCAGCTCACTGCTGGCCGAGGAAGAACTGGTTCCACATCAGGGTGCCCAGCCAGACGAGCAGTGCGACCGACGCCAGCAGGAGAAGCCATCTCATGCCATGTCTAACGAGGCTCCGCCTTGATGGCTTGCGATCCTCGCCGTGCTGCAGAATTCGCGTGTGGCCCAGCTCAAGTTCAGCCCGAACCACGTCTGGGTGAGGACCGAGGGCCAGGACGCCGTCCTCGGACTCAGCGAGTACCTCCAGGACCAGATGGGGGAGATCACCGTGCTCGATCTGCCAGACCTTGGCGACGTGCTTCGCGCCGGCAAGGCGATGGGCCACGTCGAGTCGGAGGACGCATCGTCGCCGATCGAGGCGCCGATCAGCGGTGAGGTGGTCGAGGTCAACGCCGAGGCGATTGAAAGCCCGGAGCTGATCAACAGCGACCCGTACGCGGCCGGATGGCTGCTTCGCGTGCGCGTCGAAAATTCTGGCGAGCTCGAAGACCTCATCAGCGAGGAGGAGTACGCCGAGCTTACGACCGAGGTCTGAGGCTTAGCCTGAATCCACCGATCCCCGCGCACCTGGCTGGTGCGCTCCTGGTCCGGTGCTCGCGGCGCCTGCGGCTGAGCTCGTCCCAGCGCGAATGTGCTCCGCGCGGCCGGTGGATCCAGGCTTAAGAGATCCCGAAGGACTGGCGCGTCTCGCGCCGCAGCAGGACGACGAGCACCGGGATCCCGACGAGAATGAGCGACCAGGCCGCGGATACGATCACGGCCGCGATCCAGCCCCAGGGCCGGAGCCTGCGCAGGCCGAAGTAGGCGGCCGCGTGCAGCGCCGCCGCGACAGCCTCGAGGAGGAACACGACCACCGACTCGTAGACGATCACGGTCGAGACGTCCTGCTTGATGCCGGCGCCGATCAGCGCCTGGCGCAGCTGGTCCCGGCCGGCGGGCGCGGCGACGATGGCGGCGAACTGGGCAAGCTCAACCAGCCAGAAGACCGCGCCGGCCGCAAAGACCAAAGGCAGCCAGCGCAAGCGCGGGGCGGCTGGTGTGCGCGGCGCGGAGGGCTGAAAAGTCTGCGAACCGGCGCCGGGCGGCGGGCGGAGTGTTGGCGCTGCCTCGGCCGGATCCCAGCGCTCGGCACCGCACCGCGGGCAGTAACGGTGCTCCTGGTCGAGGGCCTGGCCACAGCTGATGCAGTAGGTCGCACTCATACGAAACCTGCTAAACGCTTGACAACAACTACATTCAGGGTTATAACTGCGCCCGGGACACAACATATCGTAGCCAACATCTCAGTTCGTTGAGTCCCACGGCCCAACAGCAGGCAGGCGGACAACTCCCCCAAGTCGCACCCCACGACTCAGAACAGGCTCCTCTAACCGCCTGCCTGTTTCTTCCCTCTTGGCTCGGCAGATCGTTCCACATTAACCGCCTCGACTAGACTTGCCCGGGTATGAGCCGCAAAGGAAAGAAAAGGTCCAAGGGCAAATATCGCCCGCCCGTCAGGCCTCCGGGGCCACTGACCCCCGGGGTCGGTGCGCCGGCCGCGGGCGCGCAGGCAGCCGCGCAGCAGAGGAGCGTCTCGCAGGCACGCGTCGGAGGCGACCAGGCGCTCGTGCGGGCGGTCGAGATGTCCTTGGGCGCGCGCAACCAGATCGTGAAGGGCCGGGGCGGCCGCTACGTCGTCGAGTCGGCGGACCCGTCGATTCCTCTGGACCGTGTTCCATATTTCACCAAGGACCTCATCCGCCTGGCAGTCGTGGGAGCCGCCATGGTGGTGCTGCTCGGGATCGGCTCGGTGACGGTTCCGCTGCTTTTCAAATAGCGCGCTAGAAATAGACACGTCGCGTTCCAATCTCTAAAGTTCGTTCCGCCATGTCTGTCAGGACCAGCGACTCGGGCCACAACGCCCTGAAGCAGACCATGCGGCGCCGAAAGCTCAAGAACGACGAGCACAAGCACGTCGTGAACGTGATTCACCACGACGAGGCGACGCTCGGCGAGCGCATCGCCGACAAAGCGGCCGCCGGCATCGGCTCGTGGACCTTCCTGATCATCCAGACGATCGCGGTCCTTTGCTGGCTGACGCTCAACGTGATCGGCCTCACGCATCATTGGGACCCGTTCCCCTTCATCCTCCTCAACCTGCTGTTCAGCGTCCAGGCCGCGTACACCGGTCCCGTCCTTCTGCTCGCCGGCAACCGGCAGGCGCAGAAGGACCGCCTCACACTCGAGCACGCCGCGGAGGAGGCCGACAAAGCCGACATCCAGAACGTCGAGATCCTCAAAGCGATCGAGAGGAACACCGAGGTGACGATCCAGATCCTCAAGCACGTCGAGGCGCTGGTGTCTGACCACGTCAACCAGGACAGGGGGGCGACTCTCCCGCCCACGTAAACTCACACGCGTGTCCCGACGTCGAGGCCTGAGGTGAGAGTCATCCTCTTCACGGGCAAGGGTGGAGTCGGCAAGACCTCGGTCGCCGCGGCCACTGCGGTGCGCTGCGCGAAGTCCGGCTACAGGACGGTGATCATGAGCACCGACCCGGCTCATTCACTCGGGGACTCCTTTGACGTCGAGCTCGGCTCAGACGCGACGAAGGTCGCGGACAACCTGTGGGCGCACGAGGTTTCCTCGCTTCACGAGATGCAGCGCCACTGGGTGAAGCTTCACGAGTACGCGGTCGAGGTCTTCGCCACGCAAGGCCTCGACGAGGTGGTCGCCGAAGAGGTAGCGAATCCGCCCGGGATGGATGAGATCGCCTCGCTGATGTGGATCAAGCACTACGCCCAACGCGCCGAGCACGACGTCCTGGTCGTCGACTGCGCGCCGACGGGCGAGACCCTGCAGCTGCTCACGTTTCCGGATGCCGCCAAGTGGTGGCTGGACAAGATCTACCCGTGGCAACGGCGCGCGATGCGCGTGGCCCGCCCAGTGCTGCAGCCCATCATTGGAATGCCGCTGCCCTCCGACGAGATCTATGCCTCGCTCAAAGACCTGCTGCTCGACCTGGGCGGGATGCGCAAGGTGCTCACGGATCCCGGGACGACCTCGATCCGCATCGTGCTCAACCTCGAGAAGATGGTGGTCAAAGAGGCCAAGCGCGCTTACACGTATCTCAGCCTCTTTGGATATGTGACGGACGCCGTGATCGTCAACCGCCTACTGCCTGGCGAGTTGCACGACGAGCTTTTCCAGAAATGGCAGCGGATACACGAGCGATACCGGGTCGAGGTCGAGCAGTCCTTCGCCGGTATTCCCATCTTCAACGTGCCGCTGTTCGACCGCGAGGTGGTCGGTACGAGCATGCTTTCTCGGATGGCGGAGGCGGTGTACGGCGACCGCGACCCCGCCGAGCATTTCGCGATGTCCAACCCGCAGCGCATCGACAAGGAGGGGTCGGATTACGTGCTGACGCTCAAAGTGCCCTTCGCCGACCGGTCGGCCATCGACCTCAACCGCCACAACGGCGAGCTCTACGTCACCGTCGGCAACTACAGGCGCGAGATCTCGCTTCCCCGCGTGCTCGCGCAGCGCGACACTGCTGGCGCGTCGGTCAAAGGCGGCGAGCTGAGGGTGCGGTTCGCGAAGCGGGTCGAGAAGCAGGTGAAGGAGTCGTGAGTCGCGACGGCGAGCGGATGATCGAGCTGGTCAACGAGCTCGGCTCTCGGGTGGGCCACCTCGTGTCGGACATGGTCCCGCCCTCGGCCCAGGTTCACCTCCTGAACGCCCAGCGGGAGCTCATCACAGCGCTGATGCTGATCTACGAGCACCGGGTGACCGGGGCCGTGGGCTCGAGCCCCCGCTCGCGCACAGGCGCCACGCCGGCTTCGAAGCGCCGCCGGGCCGCCAAGCGCGTCGGCAAGATCCCCATCGATTGATGAAACTCGCCTGATTTGACCGGCTTCGTAACCTTCATCCTTTCGGCGCTGCTGCTGGTGCCGGCGTTCCTGATCGCGATCCCGGTGCACGAGATGGGGCATGCCGCGGCCGCTTACTTCCTCGGCGACCGCTCGGTGCGATATTTCGGCTACTTCAAGCCGGATCCGCGCAGGTTCCTTGATCCGCTCGGCGTGATCGCGGTGTTCGTCGCGCTGGTCGGTTGGGGAAGGAGGGTGCCCGTCCAGCCCAATCGCATCCGCACCACAGCGCAGCGCGTGATCCTCGAGCTTGGCGGACCGGCCGCCAACTTGCTGGTCGCCGTCGCGCTGGGCCTGTTGCTGCGCCTTTTGCTGCGCCTGGGGTGGCCGCTCTCGTACGACCTGTCGCCAGGGCTCCTCGCCGCGGCGATCTTCGTGATCGTGTTCCTGAACCTCTCAATCTTCGCCTTCCAGCTCCTGCCCGTACCCGGCCTTGACGGGTGGAACGTGGTGGAGGCGATCTTCCGGGGGAGGAACCCGCGCTTCTTCTTCAACGTCAACGCGCGCCGTCAGCAGATCTGGATCGGCGCGGTCGTCGTGATCTTCCTGTTCCAGATCTTCCAGGGCGCCAACCTGCTTGGAGTGGTCATGACGCCCTTCTACTACCCCGCGAGCCTAATCTCATTGGGCACATGCGTCGGTTACGGGATCCAGGGCTTCACCGGGCTTCATCCCTGCCCGCAGTAGGGACGCTGGTCAACCAGCCGGCCTATGCCGAGCTCGTTCGGGAGTTCGGGCGGCCCAGGGTGGTCGAAGCGATCCGTCGGCAGGTGGAGGCGGAACGTGGTGGCGAGCGCCGCGATGACGCGGAGCGCGTTTCGATCGTCGCGGCCAATTTGCGCAACGTGGTGGCGCCCAGGCTCCGTCGCGTCATCAACGCGAGCGGTGTCATCCTCCATACCAACCTCGGTCGGGCGCCGCTGTCGCAGCCGGCAGTCGACGCGCTCGCGGTGGCCGCCGGCTATAGCAACCTCGAGCTCGACCTGGCGACCGGCCGGCGCGGTGAGCGCGCATCCCTCGTCACCGGCCTGCTCAGCACTCTGTTCAAATGCGATGCCGCGCTGGTGGTCAACAACAACGCGGCGGCCATCCTGCTCGCGCTGACCGCGCTGTGCAGAAGCAAGGAGGTCATCGTCTCGCGAGGCCAGCTCGTGGAGATCGGCGGCTCGTTTCGAATGCCGGACGTGATGCGCCTGTCGGGCGCGCGCATGGTCGAGGTCGGGACGACCAATCGCACGCGAGCTGCGGACTACGAGGCCGCCGTAACGCCTCGTACCGCAGCGCTGCTCCGCGTCCACACGTCCAACTTCCGCGTCACGGGCTTCACGGAGGCCGCGTCCCTGGACCAGATGGCGGAGGTGGCGCGCCGCCACGGGCTGCTGCTCGTCGACGACCTGGGAAGCGGCGCGGCCGAGCCGGTTGGCGATGAGCCGACGGTCGGCGAGTCGCTCGAGCGCTGCGACCTGGTGACGTTTTCGGGAGACAAGCTGCTGGGCGGCCCCCAGGCGGGAATCGTGCTGGGGCAGGGCGAAGCCGGCGTCGCGGCGGTGAAGAAGATGTCCCGGCATGCGCTCGCGCGCGCGGTGCGGGTCGACAAGCTGACGCTCGCGGCGCTCGAGGCAACGCTGCGTGAGCGCGTCACCGGCAGGCTGGACGAGATCCCCGTGGAGCGGATGCTTCGCCAATCGGCGCAGGACGTCCGCCGCCGTGCCGCCATGTGGTGCGTGAAGCTCGAGGAGCGCGGCGTTCGCGCGCGGCTGGTGGAAGGGGAGTCGGCGGTGGGCGGCGGCTCTCTGCCCGAGCACGCGCTCCCGACGTTCCTGATCGCACTGGACGGACCCGCATCGAGGCTGGCGAACGCCCTGCGACAGGGAGCTCCACCTGTGATCGCTCGCATAGACAAGGATGCTTGCTGCATCGATCCGCGGACCGTGCTGAAGGGCGAGGACGAGACCCTGATCGACGCGGTGGAGGTGGCTTTCCGGACCGTCGCCGCCCGGTGAGCGGTGGGTTCGTGGTCGGCACGGCCGGTCACATCGACCACGGCAAATCGACGCTGATCACCGCGATGACGGGGATCGACCCCGACCGCCTCGCCGAGGAGAAACGCCGCGGCATGACCATCGACCTCGGTTTCGCGCACATGACCCTCCCGAGCGGCCGCGAGATCGGCATCGTCGACGTGCCGGGGCATGCGCGGTTCATCCGCAACATGCTTGCGGGCGCGCACGGCCTCGATGCGGTCCTGCTCGTGGTGGCCGCGGACGAAGGCATCATGCCCCAGACCCGCGAGCACCTGGAGATCGTCGACCTGCTCGACGTGAGGCGGGGGCTGGTGGTGCTCACGAAAATCGACCTCGTGGAGGCCGACTGGCTCGAGCTGGTCAAGGCCGAGGTGACCGCGACGCTCGAGGGGACGTCGCTCGAAGGCGCCCCGATGCTCGGCGTCTCGTCGGTCACCGGCGAGGGCATGGCGGAGCTGCTGGCAGCACTCGACCGACTGCTCGATTCCGCGGAAAGTCGCGCCAACATCGCCCGCCCGCGTCTCCCGATCGACCGCGTCTTCACCATGAGCGGCTTCGGAACCGTTGTCACGGGCACGCTGGTCGATGGGTCGCTCAGCGTGGGGGACGAGCTCGAGGTCGTGCCGTCCGGCCGCACGGTGCGGGTGCGTGGCCTGCAGCGCCACAACTTGAAGGCCGAGACGGTCGAGCCCGGCAACCGGGTGGCCGCCAACCTGATCGGCGTGGAGAAGACCGAGCTGTCGCGGGGCGATGTACTCAGCCGGCCCGGGACGGTTCAGCCCAGCCGGCGCGTCGACGCCACAGTGCGCGTGCTGGTGTCGGCGCCGCAGCCGCTGCGCCACGGCGCGGAGCTGCTCCTGCACACGGGAACGGTGGACACCGGCTGCCGCGTGATCATGCTGGAGGGCGATGAGGTCCCCGCGGGCGGGCAGGGGTTCGTTCAGCTGTACCTCGACCGGCCCATCGCGGCCGCCGCAGGCGATCGTTTCGTGTTGAGGGTTCCGAGCCCGTCGTCCACCGTGGCGGGGGGAAGGTTCATCGACGTGGCGCCGCGCAAGCACGCGCGACACGACTCGGCGGTGCGCGACTCGCTCCTGCGCCGAACCGCGGGCGACGTGCTTCAGGAGGAGCTGCGCAAGTACCCGAGAGGGGTCAGCGTGTCCGCGTTGCTGAAGGCGACGCTGGCCGAGAACACAGAGCTCGAAAGGTTGAAGGCGAAGCGGGTGGGGGACTGGCTTTTCGGCGAGGAGGCCTGGGCCGCAGTCGCCACGCGTGCGACCCATGAGCTCGACGTCTACCACGAGGCCAATCCGCTGCGGCCCGGCATGGCGCGCGAGGAGCTGCGGAACCGCCTGGGCTTGCAGGCGGCGTCCTATCCGGCGGTGGTGCAGGGCCTGGTCGACGAGGGGCGCGTGGTCGAGCGCGATCGGTGGCTCGCGTCACCGGATCATCGCGTCGAGCTGGAGACTGCGGGCGGGCCGGCGGCGGAGCTGCTCCGCCTGATCGCCGCGGAGCCCTTCACCCCGCCGTCGCTTCCGGAGGCGATGCAGAAGAGCGGGGCGACGCTTGAGATGGTGCGCGCGCTCGCGCAGCGAGGTGACCTCGTGAAGGTGAGTGACGAAGTAGCGTTCAGCCAAGACGCTTACGGGGCGGCCATCGACCTGGTCAAGGAAATTGTCGCCGTCCAGGGGTCGGTGACAGTGGCGCAGCTGCGCGACCGGATGGGCGCGAGCCGCCGCCCGGTGCTGGCGCTGCTCGAGCATCTCGACGCGCAGCGCGTGACGCGCCGCGTCGGAGACGCCCGGACCCTGAGGTAGAGTTCGCTCAGTGCGAATCGCAGAGATGCTGGCACGGAGCCGGCCGAGCATCTCCTTCGAGTTCATGGCGCCTCGGGACGAGGCCGAGGTCGAAGTGCTCGAGCGGACGGTCGCCACGCTGGCCGGCCATGCCCCCGATTGGGTTTCCGTGACCTACCGCGCGCGGACGGGAGAGAAGACCCTGGAGCTCGTCACGCGCATCAAGCGTCACTACCACCTCGAGGCGATGGCCCACCTCACGTGCGCCAACACGCTCGAGCGCACTCGCCAGATCCTCAACTGGATGGAGCGCGAAGGCGTGGCCAACGTGCTCGCGCTTCGAGGCGACAGCGACACGCCGGGCCGACCATTTGTGGCGGCCGACCCGGAGCTCCAGCACGGCAGCGACCTGGTCGGCTTCGTGCGGCGCAACGGCTACCGATTCGGGATCGGCGCGGCGTGCAGCGCGGAGAAGCACCCGGAGAGCCCTGACCTCGAGCACGAGTTTCGGTACATGAAGCTCAAGGTCGAGGCCGGCGCCGACTTCCTCATCACACAGCTCTTCTTCGACAACCGCCACTACCTCGACCTGGTGGCGCGCGCCCGCGCCGCCGGCATCGGTGTCCCGATCGTCCCCGGACTGATGCCCGTGCCGAGCCGACGTTCTCTAGGCGTGATGACGGCGATGTCGGGTGCGACGGTGCCAGATGCGCTGCAGCGCGAGATCGACGAGGCCCCCGACGACGAGGCGATCCGCGCGATCGGGGTACGCCACTGCACCGCCCAGTGCGCCGAACTGCTCGAAAAGGGCGTGCCGGGTCTTCACTTCTACACCTTCAACCGCGCGCGGGGCCCGATCGAGATCCTCGCCGCCCTCCGCGGCCGGCGGCTGCTCGCCTCCTGAGCTCGCTCGACCCGGACGGCGAGCCAGACCAGCGTGCTTACCGCGGCGGTCGCCGTCCGGGCGCGCGGGTCACGCGGTTAACCTAGTCCAGCCATGTTGGCGGGAATCGATCTCGGAGGAACCCAGGTGCGGGTGGCGCTCGCGCGCTCCGACGGCAACCTGGTGGCGAGCGTCAAGACGAAGACCCCTCTTCTCGGAAGTCCTCAAGCGATGGTCGACTGGGCCGCGGCGGAGATCGACAAGCATCGAGGCCGCGAGAAGATCCGGGCCATCACGATCGCCGCGCCCGGACCCATCGACCTCGAACGCGGCGTGCTCGTCAATCCGCCGAATCTTCCATGGCGCAACGTGCCGCTGGCAGCGATGCTCGGCCGCGCGACCGGCGCGAAGGTGCTGCTCGCCAACGACGCCGACATGGCCGGTCTGGGCGAGTTTCATCGGGGCGCAGGGCGCGGGACTCGCAACATGGTCTACATCACCTGGTCCACCGGCGTCGGCGGGGGCCTGATCATCGACGGCAAGCTCCATCGCGGAGCTCATGGGACCGCGGGGGAGATCGGCCACATGATCATCGATCCGAATGGCCCTCTGGACAACTGCGGCCAGCACGGGTGTCTCGAGGCGTTCATAGGCGGCGCCAACCTCGCCAAGGAGACCGGCCACTCGGCGGTCGAGCTGTTCACCGAGGCGGCTCGCGGCGACCGTCACGCTCGAATGGTCGTCGAGCGCGCGGCGCGCTACATGGGGATGGCCCTGATCAGCCTCACCAACACGATCGACCCCGAGATGTTCGTGATCGGCGGAGGCGTCTCGCGCTCGTGGGCGCTGGTAGAGCCAACGATGGTCGAAACGCTGCACTCGTCTCCCTTCATCAAGCCGTCCCGCAGGCCGCGCGTGCGGCGTGCCCGGCTGGGCGACCGCGCCGGGCAGGTGGGCGCCGTGGAATGGGCGCGGATCAACCAGTAGGCGACGGCGAGGTCCTGCGGCTGCTGAAGCAGGCTGCCGCAGAGCAGGGCGTCAAGGCCTGGGTCGTCGGCGGGTATGTCCGCGACAAGCTGCTCGGTCGCCCGCATCCCAACCCTGACGTCGTGGTGGAGGAGGGCGACGCGCTCGCGCTGGCGACGCGGTTCGCCCGGCTTGCCGGCGCCCACCCGCCCGTCATCTTCGAGCGTTACGGGACGGCCCAGGTGACGCTGCCGGGCCACCTCGTCGAGTTCGTGAGCGCGCGCGCGGAGTCGTATGCGCCGAACTCGCGCAAGCCGGACGTGCGGCCGGCGAGCCTCGCGGACGACCTTCGAAGGCGCGATTTCACCGTCAACACGCTGCTGATGGATTTCGACGGGGGGATCGAAGACCGGCTGGGCGGCGGTGCCGATCTCGAAGCGGGCGTCCTGCGGACGCCGGCCGACCCGCGCCGCACATTCGACGACGACCCGCTCCGAATGCTGCGCGCAGTCCGCTTTGCATCGGAGCTCGGGTTCGAGCTCGCGCCGGACCTCTTGCCCGCCATGCGCGAGATGAAAAACCGCCTGGCCCCTCCCGTGGTGTCAGTCGAACGAGTGGCCGACGAGCTGCGCCGCATGCTCGACTCGGAGCGGCCGGCCCAGGCCCTCCAGCTGCTGGACGCGGGCGGCCTCCTGGACGTCATCCTGCCCGAGCTGGCCGCCTGCAAGGGCGTGCCGCAGGGTGGCTTCCACACGCACGACGTCTTCGGTCATACGCTGCTGACCGTTCAGGACACGCCCGCCGACCTGCCCCTGCGCCTCGCGGCGCTGTTCCACGATGTTGGCAAGCCGTCCACTGCGACGCCCGACGGGGCGTTCACCGGCCACGAGGAGGTAGGGGCCGCAATGGCCCGATCGGCCCTGGAGCGCCTGCGCTTTTCCCAAAAGGAGATCGAGGTGGTGGCCGGCCTGGTGCGGCTCCACCTCAGGCCGGTCTACTACAGGTCGGACTGGTCCGACGGCGCCGGCCCGCAGCTGCCCCGCCTGATGTCCTTGGCCCGCGCCGACGTCGCCGCCTCCGCCTACCCGGAGCCGGAGAAGCTGGAGGAGCTGCAGGCGCGGATCGACGATGTGCTGGCCGAGCAGCCCTCGCGCCTCGATCCGCTGGTGCTCGGCGACGACGTGATGAAGATCCGGGGGATGGGCCCCGGGCCCGAGGTCGGGCGGATCAAGCGCCGTCTCGAGGAGCTCGTGATCGACGGCGAGATTGCGCCGACCCGCGAGGCGGTCCTGGAGTACCTGGCCTCCCACCCAGGGGTCTGACACCGGCTGATTCCGAGCTCGCCCGGCAGCCGCTATGCTGCGGTGTTGGGTGGAGCCTCCGCCAGCCTGCGGCCAGGCGGCGCGACCCACCGAGGTTGGGGTTACTGGGAGGAGTGTGATGACCGACATCGCGGTTGAGACTGGACTTGCCCGTGCCAACGGCGGGTCCGAGCCATTGAGCGTCGAATCGAAGGCGACCGTGCTCGCCCGCGAGGACTCGCTCTCCGGAAAGCTCCAGGTGAGGGGCGGCGGGCAGGTGCTCGGGAACTTCAGCGGGCAGATCGAATGCGACGGCGACCTCTTGATCGGGCCGGAGGCCCACGTGGAGGCCGACATCCGCAGCGCGCGGGTCACAGTGGCCGGCTTTGTTCGCGGAAACGTCGTCGCCGTGAACCGGCTCAAGATCACCAGCACCGGCCGGCTCGAGGGCGACGCGCGTGTCGGGGCCCTGATCGTCCAGGAGGGCGGCGTCCATCACGGTGTGATCCGCGTCCACCCGGAGGGCGTCCCGGAATCCGCCCCGCCGGCGGGCGAGGACCTCGCGCCTCGACCCACCGTCGTGACCTTGAAGAGCCTCCCCAACCCGGTGGGCAAGGTCAGGAAGTTCTGGGGTGAGTTCTTCTAAAAAGCCCCCCAAGAAGCCGGCCGGCGCTCGCTCACGGGCGCCACGCGCGCCCACCGGCGCGAACAAGAGCGCGCGCGGGCCCGGGCGCACGACCGCCGCGAGCTCTCGCACCGCTTCGTCCAAAGCGCGAGTCTCTCGCGCCGCTTCATCCGGGGCGCCGGTGCGTTCCAGTGCTCCCAAGCCGCGGGTTTCCCCATCCGGCGAGCCCAACAACGACAAGCGCACTCCACCAAAAGCCGTCGCGCCCCAGGCCGCGCCCCAGAATGCGGGTCAGCTTCCGCGGACGAAGGTCAGGTTCGCCGGCTCGGGGTCGTCGCGGCTGACGATCAAGCCCGGGACGTCCCAAGGTCCGCACACGGCGCTCGTGCCCTCGACCAAAGTCCGGCCCAGTGGCATCCGGAGGCTCAGCGAGGTCCAGTTGGATGAGGACGAGGTCCTGATCGACGGGTTCGACGCCATGCTCGAAGGGCAGAAGGTGCGCATCACCGCGGTCCTGGAAAGAACCTGCGTTTACCTCGACAGCAGCGGCGACCGCAAGCTCGCCCGCAAAGAAGACCTCCTGATCGAGGCGGACAAGCTCCCGATCCGGCGCCGCGGAATCGGATAACCGTTCCGCTACTCTGACGCCTGCACGATGATCGAAGAGTCCAGGATCAATCGCAACCTAGCGCTCGAGCTTCTGCGCGTCACGGAGGCGGGAGCCCTGGCCGCCGCCCCTCTGCAGGGGAGGGGTAACAAGATCGCGGCCGACGCCCGGGCGGTGGAGGCCATCCGCGCGGCGCTGGCTGCGGTGGACATGAAAGGCACCGTCGTCATCGGCGAGGGCGAGAAGGACGAGGCGCCGATGCTCTACTTCGGCGAGCAGATCGGCAACGGCCTCGAACCCGAGGTCGACGTCGCGGTCGATCCGATCGAAGGCACGAGCCTGACGGCGTCAGGGCTGCCGGGGGCGATCTCGGTCGTGGCGCTGGCCGAGCGCGGCTCTATGTTCACGACTCACACCCACTACATGCAGAAGCTGGTGGTGGGGCGGCGCGCGCGCGGGGTGATCGACCTCGAGATGCCCGTCGAGTGGAACCTTCGGCGAATCGCCAAGGCCGAAGGTCTCCCGGTCCAGGAGCTGACCGTTGTGGTCCTGGATCGGGATCGAAACAAGGAGATCATCGCCGAGATTCGCGAGGTCGGCTCGAGGATCAAGCTGATCAGCGCCGGGGACGTGGCCGCCGGCCTCGAAGCGGCCTTCGAGACCCGATTTGGGATCCACTGCATGATGGGATCGGGAGGCGCCACTGAAGGCGTGCTGGCCGCATGCGCGATCAAGACGATCGGCGGCGACATGCAGGCCAAGCTCGTCTTCCGTGACGATGACGAGCGGCAGATGGCGATCAAGGAAGGCCACAAGCCCGATCGTGTCCTGTGCCTCGACGACCTCTGCTCCGGCAACGACATCTTTTTCGCTGCGACCGGCATCACCTCGGGTGAGCTGCTGAAGGGTGTCCGATACGAAGACGTGTACGCGTTCACGCAGTCGATGGTCCTGCGCTCCGCATCGGGCACGATGCGCATCGTCGACGCCTACCACCCGATCGACAAGTTGCGGGCCAAGGGCCTGCTCCCCGAACAGGTCGCAATCCGCTGAGCGCCTCGGAGGCCGGGCAGTTTCTGACGGCGGCGGCCAAGTCGCTGGGGTCGCCGCAGTGGGAGTGGGTCGCCACCGCCCGCATGGTCTCGCGCCAGAGGGCCTCGACAGCGGCGCTCGAGGGTGTGCTGGACGGTTTGCTGTCGGACGCCGACCAGGCCATGGTCAACGCTTTCACGAGCGGTTTTCGCGTGTCGCAGACCAAGCTCGCCATCAGCAAATCGCTGACCGACGCGGAGGCCGCCGCGGCGGCGCTCGAGTCGGCCCAGGTGGTCGCGCTCGCCATCCTGGTCCGCGAGCAGCTGGAGCCGGCGCAGTTCGAAGCGGTTTACCGGCCCTTCGCGACTGTGCTCCCAGGACCTGGATACCAGCCTCCGCCTCCAGTCGACCGCCAGATCGCCGCATTCCTTCGCGGCCTGCCCAACCTGGCCGGTGAGGTCGAGGCGGAGGTCGCGGCGGTGGCCAAGGTCCTGAGCGAGCGGCCGAAGCCTGTGCCCGGAGGCGCGGGGGCCGTCGCCAACGTCGCGCCAGTGGCCCCGGGGCTCGACCCGGCGGCCAACTACAGCGCTGCCTGGAAGCTCGTGATCGCCACCGCCAACCAGAGCGGGCGCACCCAGTCCTTCCGCGCCATGCAGGACAGCGCTGAGCAGGCGGCGCCGCACGACGGCCTGGGCATCGTGGGGTTTGCCGGCGTGGCCGCCGGAGGCATCTTCATGCGCGACGTGCTGCCTCTGGAGAAGGTGCTGCTGCTCTACGAGCCTTTCGCCGCCGCCTTACCGTATGAATCCCTGGCCTGAGCCGCGTCAGGCCGTCCGCACCACCGCCGCCTTCTCCAGGCCCAGCTCCTCGACCGCCGCCTCGCGCATCTTGAACTTCATGACCTTGCCGGTCACGGTCATGGGGAACGAGTCGACGAACTTCCAGTGCCGGGGAATCTTATAAGTCGCGATCTTCCCTTTGCACCAGGCCGCCAGCTCATCACCGGTCGCCTTCGCCCCCTCGCGCAGCTTGACCCAGGCCATGACCTCCTCGCCGTATTTTTCCGACGGCACGCCGATGACCTGCACGTCCGCGATCTCGGGGTGGCCGTACAGGAATTCCTCGACCTCTCGCGGATAGATGTTCTCTCCGCCGCGGATGATCATGTCCTTGATCCTGCCCACTATGTTCACGTAGCCCTCGGCGTCCATCGTCGCGAGGTCGCCGGTGTGCATCCACCGGCCGGGGTCGATCGCGAGGCGTGTCGCCTGCTCGTTGTTCCAATAACCCTGCATGACCATGTATCCACGACTGCACAGCTCGCCCGTTTCGCCGCGCTGCACGATGGCGCCGGTTGCAGGGTCGACGATCTTGATCTCGACGTGCGGATGCACGCGTCCGACCGTCGACACGCGCCGCTCCAACGGATCATCGGTCGCGCACTGCGTCGATACGGGAGAGGTCTCGGTCATGCCGTAGGCGATCGTCATCTCGGGGATGTGCATCAGCGTCTGGACCTTCTTCATCACCTCGACCGGGCAGGGCGAGCCCGCCATGATCCCCGTGCGAAGCGTGTTGAAGTCGAAATCGTTGAAGCGCGGGCTCTCCAGCTCGCCGATGAACATCGTCGGCACCCCGTAGAGCGACGTGCATCGTTCGTCCTGGACGGTCTGCATGGTCACCACCGCGTCATAAGCCTCGGCCGGGACGACCATGGTGGCGCCATGGGTGGTGCAGGCGAGGTTGCCGAGGACCATTCCGAAGCAGTGATAGAAAGGGACCGGGATGCAGACGCGATCTTCCTGCGTATAGCGCAGGGTCTCGCCGATGAAGAATCCGTTGTTGAGGATGTTGTGATGGGTGAGGGTCGCCCCCTTCGGAAATCCGGTCGTGCCGGAGGTGTACTGGATGTTGATCGGGTCGTCGAACTGAAGCGTGTCTTCAACCGCGTGGAGGTCGTCGGTTGACACGCCTGCGCCGTCGCGCTTGAGCGCCTCCCATCCGTCTTCGAGCACCAGCGCCTCACGGAGCTCCGGGCAGCGACCCTTGACCTCGGCGAGCATCGCGCGGTAGTCGGCCTGGCGGAAGGCCGCGGCGAGGATCAGGAGGCTGGTGCCGGACTGGTTCAGCGCGTACTCGAGCTCGGAGGTCCGGTAGGCGGGGTTGATGTTGACCAGGATCGCTCCGATCGCGGCGGTGGCGTACTGCGTGATCACCCATTCGAAGCGGTTGGGAGACCAGATGCCGACGCGGTCGCCCTTCTTGACTCCGCGGGCCATCAGGCCGCGGGCGACCACCTCGCATTGATCCACGAGCTCCTGGTACGTCGCTCGGTATTGCTGATACGGGACGACCAGCGCCTCCCGGTCGCCGAATCGCGAGGCGGTGCGCCTCAGGTTCCGAAAGATCGGCTCGCCGAGCAGAGGGACGTCGCTGGCTCCATGGACGTAGCTCAATTCAGGCATCTCACTCGCCTCCTTCAGACCTGATTCTGCTCCAGGCCGGGCGCTCGTGAGCGCTCTCGGAAAACAAACCACACTCGGAAAACAAACCACACTCGGAAAACAAACCCCTTGACACGCGGCCCGCATCGTCGCAACTTGATATCAACTCGTTTTCCGTCCGGGTCCACCGACAGTTCGCGCAAAGGTTGGCCTCCACAAGTAGGCAACGGCCGTAGAGCGGCGCAGAAAACCAGACGCGTGTCACCCGGTGGCATTCCGGTCGAGGCGGTGTCCGCTGCAGGCGCCGCCTCGTT
>DATKSS010000030.1:0-12556 GCA_035531515.1 Candidatus Dormiibacterota bacterium
CTGATGACAGGCCGTGTATCAAAATCTGGTGTCAGGACCATAAGGTGCGTCTCTTGCTGTGACGTTCCGCGCCGGCGGGCGCGCGTGGCTGAGTCGCGGGCAGTATACCCCATGCCGCCGTTTGCTCCAACCCCTTCCCAGAGAGCCAAACACGTGTGTAACGGAGGCGGTCTACTGAGTCTTGCGCAGTGGCGCCGTCAGGCCGCCTCTCCGCTCTTGCCGAGGCGCCACCGAAGCCAGCTCTCGATGAATGGATCGAGCTCGCCGTCGAGCACCGACTGCGCGTTTCCGATCTCCAGGCCGGTACGCACGTCCTTGACCAGCGTGTAGGGCTGGAGCACGTAGTTGCGAATCTGTGAGCCGAACTCGGCGGGCATGATCTGGCCGCGGATCTGGTCGAGCTGGGCGGCGGCCTCCTGCTGCTGCCTCTGGAACAACCGCGCCTTGAGCACCTTCATCGCCATCTCGCGGTTCTTCATCTGCGAGCGCTCGTTCTGGCAGGTGACCACGATGCCGGACGGCAGGTGCGTGATCCTCACCGCGGAATCGGTCTTGTTGACGTGCTGGCCGCCCGCCCCCGTGGACCTGTAAGTGTCGATGCGCAGGTCTTGCGGGTTGATGGCGATGGCGTCCTCGTCGGCACGTTCGAGCTCGGGCATCACCTCGACCAGGGCAAACGAGGTGTGGCGCCGGTGATTCTGGTCGAACGGCGATATTCGCACCAGGCGATGAACGCCGTGCTCCGACCTCAACAGGCCGTAGGCGCGCGGCCCGCTGACCGTGAACGTGGCGCTCTTCAGACCCGCCTCCTCACCCGGCGACGTGTCGAGGATCTCGCTCGCGAAGTGCTTTCGCTCGGACCACTTGAGGTACATGCGCATGAGCATCTCGACCCAGTCCTGCGCCTCCACCCCTCCCTGCCCGACCGAGATCGTGATCACCGCGTTGTGGGTCGCGAACGGGTCGGTGAACAGCAGGTCGAGCTCGCGCGAGCGAAGCTCTGCGGCGATCGACGCTCGCTCTTCGGCGACCTGGCCCTGGAGCTCGGGGTCACCCGAAGCAAGCTCGTCCAGCTCGATCAGGTCGCGCGCCCTCTTCTCGAGGCGCTCCCAGGTGCCGAGAAGCTGGCGATGCTCCGCCGCCTCACGCGCCATCTGGCCGGCGCTGTTGGGGTCGTCCCAGACCCCGGGCTTGGTCAGCTGCGCGTCTAGCTCGTCCGCCCGCTTGGCTTTCGCGGGTAGGTCAAAGGTGCTCCTTGAGCTGCAGGATCCGTTTCAAAAGCTCTTTGGGTTCGAGTTCAGCGTCCATTACATCTCCAAGAATGTGCGTCGCAGCTTCAACGGCCGTGACAGCGCTTGTATTTCTTGCCTGACCCGCACCAGCACGGATCGTTGCGACCGATCTTAGCCTGCGCCTCGGAAGGCACGGCGCCCGGGGCCAGCGTCACGCGCTGCTTGGGGGCGGCCTTGCGACCTGCGCCGTTGACGCCGTCAGGCTCTGCAGGCCCGCTCTCCATGACCTGGCGCACGATCGGGGCCGGGGTCGGCGGCGGTGCGTTGCGCTGCACCTGCACGCGGAAGATGCGCGCGACGATCGACGCCTGGATACGGTCGCGGAGCTCGTTGAACATCTCGAAGGCTTCGTTCTTGTACTCGACGAGCGGGTCCCGCTGGCCGTACGCTCGCAGGCCGATGCCCTCGCGGAAATGCTCCATCTGGGTCAGGTACTCCATCCACTGCCAGTCGATCGTGCGCAGCATCACATCGCGCTCGACCAGCGGCATCAGGTCGGGGCCGACCTCCTCGACCTTCCGGTCGTATGCGTCTGAGGCGGCGGCATCGAGATGGTCGATGAGGCCCTCGGGACCGTTCTGCATGGCCTCGTCGGGGATCTGCGACCCGGGTTCGATGGGCAGGTACGCGGACAGATATTTGACCAGGTCTTCGATGTCCCAGTTTTCCGGGTGGCGGCTCTGGCAGTGCTGCTCGACGCCCTTGGCGATGATCTCGCGTGCGTAGCCGAGGATGTTGCCCCGCGCGTCCGCGCCCTCGAGCACCTTGCGTCTCTCTTCGTAGACGATCTGCCGCTGCTTGTTCATCACGTCGTCGTACTCGACCACCTGCTTGCGGGCATCGAAGTGCATGCCCTCGACCTTCCTCTGCGCACTCGCGATGGAGCGTGCGACCCACGGGTGCTCGATCGGCTCCACCTCCAGGCTGTCCATGAGCCTGCCGATCCGGTCGGCGGCGGGCCCGAAGATCTTCATCAGGTCGTCCTCGAGTGAGATGAAGAAGCGGCTCGAGCCCGGGTCGCCCTGGCGGCCCGCTCGCCCCCGAAGCTGGTTGTCGATGCGACGGCTCTCGTGCCGCTCGGTGCCGATGATGTGGAGACCGCCCACCTCTTTCACCCCAGGGCCGAGGACGATGTCGGTGCCTCGACCGGCCATGTTGGTGGCGATCGTGACCCCGTTGGCCTGGCCGGCCTCCGCCACGACCGCCGCCTCGCGCTCGTGCTGCTTGGCGTTGAGGACGTTGTGCTTGACCCCTCGACGCTCCAGCATCTTGGCCAGTCGCTCCGACTTCTCGACCGACACAGTGCCGACCAGGACCGGGCGACCGAGCGTGTTCATCTCGACGATCTCGTCGATCACGGCCTCGAACTTGGACTTCTCCGTCTTGTAGATGACGTCCGGGCTGTCGGCGCGCACCATGTTGCGGTGCGTCGGGATGACGACCACGTCGAGGCCGTAGATCTTGTGAAACTCCTCCGCCTCCGTCAGCGCTGTGCCGGTCATCCCGGCGAGCTTCTCGTACTGGCGGAAGTAGTTCTGGACCGTGATCGTGGCGATGGTCTTCTGCTCCTGCTGGACTTTGACCCCTTCTTTGGCTTCGACCGCCTGGTGCAGCCCGTCGGACCAACGCCTGCCGGGCATGGTCCGTCCGGTGAACTCGTCGACGATGACCACCTCGCCGTCCTTGACGAGATATTCCTGGTCGCGCTTGAACAGTGATTTCGCCTTGAGCGCCTGGTTGATCTGGTGAGCCTCGATCACGTTCTCGAGGTCGTATATGTTGCGGATGCCGGTCCAGCGCTCCATCTTCGCGATGCCGGCTTCGGTCAGCGACGCCGACTTGTGCTTGAGGTCGACCTCGTAGTCCTCATCCTCGTTGAGCCGCGAGGCCCATCGCGCGAATTCGTAGTACTTCTCGGTGGACTCCTCCGACTGGCCGGAGATGATGTGCGGCGTGCGCGCCTCGTCGATGAGGATGGAGTCGACCTCGTCGACGATCGCGTAGTTGAGCGTGCGCTGGCTGCACTGCGAGAGGTCGTGAGCCATGTTGTCGCGCAGGTAGTCGAAGGCGAGCTCCGAGTTCGTCGCGTACGTGATGTCCGCCGCGTACGCCTCGTGCTTGGTCGCCGGTCGCAGGTGCTGCAGCCGCGAATCGGGATGGGTCTCGTCGAGGAACTCGGGGTCGTAGACGAATGTCCCCGCCGTTCCCACGTTGATGCCGACCGACATGCCGAGGAGGTTGTAGATCGGCCCCATCCACCCCGCGTCGCGCCGAGCCAGGTAATCGTTGACGGTGACCAGGTGAACGCCCTTGCCCGCCAGGGCGTTCAGGTAGAGCGACAGGCTCGCCACCAGCGTCTTGCCTTCACCGGTCTTCATCTCGGCGATCTTTCCCTGGTGGAGCACGATGCCGCCCACCATCTGGACGTCGAAATGGCGAAGGCCGATCGTTCGCCGGCTGGCTTCGCGGCATAACGCGAACGCCTCGATCAGCAGCTCGTCGAGATCGTGGCCCTCCCTCGCCTTCTCGCGCAGCCCATCGGAGAGCGCGCGAATGCCGGCGTCGTCGAGCGCCATCAGCTCGGGTTCGAGCGCGTTGATCGCCTCCGCCACCACGAGGTGGCGTTTGATCTCCCGCTCGTTCGGGTCCAGCAGCCGGCTGAGGGTCAGCACTACGCTTTTAGGTTACGACCGGCTCGATCACGGCCACAGAGCCGTCGGCGCGCTTGGCCGCGATCTGGACCACCCCGGACGCCTCGTCGAGGAACACCAGGAAGGCCTGACTGCCTGACTCCAGCTTCGACACGGCGTCGGTCACGGTCATGGGCAGGACCTTCATCCGCACTCTCTCGGGCTCGCTGGATCGCAACTCGCCCTCGGCATCGGGCTCCGGCACCCGGACCGCGGAAACAGGCTTCTTGCGGTGAGTGACCTTCTCTTTGTGCTTGACGACCTGCCGGTCGATCTTGTCCAGCGCAAGGTCCAGGGCAGACTGCGGGTCGGCGCCCCTTTCGTGAGCGGACAGCACAGGCGCGCGGCGTCCGTCGAGGTGGACGTTGATGCGGCAGACCGTGGTCGCCAGCCCGCTGCGCTTGCGTTCCTCCGAGAAATCGATCTCGGCGTCGGCCACCTTGCCGAAGTGGCGCGCCAGGCGGTTCAGCTTCAGATGCGCGTTATCGCGCACCTCCTGCCCCAAACCGTTGGTACGGTCGTGCAGGACGACCCTCACGACCTGAGTATATAAGCGTCCCGCCCGAACGGGCGCTTAACGAGCGTGGGTGCGCGCTACCGTGCCCCGGCCTTGTAAGCAGGCGGCGGCGGGAACAGGGCGGTGATCTCTTTGGGCAGCGGAATGCCCTGGGCGAACATCCGGTCGAGGATCTTCGGCCGCAGGCCGGTCGGTTTGAACTCTGCGATCACCTTGCCGTCCGGGGTGGCACCCTTCTGCTCGAGCAGGAATATGTCCTGCATCGTGATGATGTCCTGCTCCATGCCGACGATCTCCGTGATCGCGGTCACCTTGCGCGAGCCGTCGCGAAGGCGGCTGAGCTGGCAGATGAGGTTGATGGCGCCTGCCACCTGCTGGCGGATGGCCCTGATCGGAAGGTCGACGCCCGCCATCAGGACCAGCGTCTCGAGGCGGGCCAGCGCGTCGCGCGGGCTGTTGGCGTGGAGGGTGGTCATCGAACCGTCATGACCGGTGTTCATCGCCTGGAGCATGTCGAGGGCCTCGCCCGAGCGGCACTCGCCGACGACGATGCGCTCGGGACGCATGCGCAGGGCGTTGATGACGAGGCGCTGGATCGTCACCTCGCCCTCGCCGTTGATGTCCTTGGGGCGGGTCTCCAGGCGGCAGACATGCTCCTGGTGGAGCTGCAGCTCGGCCGCGTCCTCGATCGTGACGATGCGGTCCTCCACCGGGATGAAGCCCGAGAGCACGTTGAGGAAGGTCGTCTTCCCGGTGCCGGTTCCACCCGAGACGATGATGTTGGCCTTCGCCAGCACCGCAGCCTTGAGGAAGCCGAAGCCCGCCTCGTTACAGCTGCCGAACCGGATCAGGTCTTCGACCTGGAACGGGTCTCGGGAGAACTTGCGGATGGTGAGTAGCGGGCCGTTTAGCGCGAGTGGCCGGATCACGGCGTTGACACGCGAACCGTCCGCCAGGCGGGCGTCACACAGAGGCTGGCGCTCGTCGATGCGCCGGCCGACCGTGCGAACGATGAACTGGATCACGTTGAGGAGCTGATCTTCGTCGACGAACTTGATGTTGGTGAGCACGACCTTGCCCGCCATCTCGACGTAGACGTGGTCGTTGCCGTTGACCATGATCTCCGTCACACGGTCGTCGCGAATCAGGGGCTCGATGGGCCCTAGCTGCTGGTAGTACTCATCGATGTTGATACCTGGGATACGAACTGCCATTCGCTAGCCTCCGCTCGCGGTTTGATGAACCGAGCGCCAACTATACGTTAACCCTCGCGATTGAGATCCCCATTACGGGCCCGGAGCCTGCCGCGCGCAACGCGCTTGCGCATGCATCGAGAGTGGCGCCGGTGGTGGCCACGTCGTCCACGAGCAGGATCGGGATGCCGTCCAGAGGCCTTCCCCTCCACTCGAAAGCGGCTCGCACGTTGGCCAGGCGCCAGATCCGGTCGTGGCCGACCTGAGGAGGCGTCTGGCGGGTCCGCACGAGCTCACCGGGCGGCGAACCGAGGGCCAGGCGCAGCCGCAGCTCACGCGCCAGAAGGTCGGCCTGGTTGAACCCGCGCTCTCGCAGGCGGGCCGGGTGCAGCGGCACCCCGAGCACGAACCGGGCCGCCAATCCCTCGACGGCCAGGCGCTCGGCCATCAGCAGCGCGAGAGGGCCCGCCAGGCGCCGCCAGCCCTGGTACTTGAACCGGTGGATCGCCGACTCGACGGGGCCCTCGTAGGCGGCGGCCGACCGCAGCCTGGCGATGCTCCGCAGCCGGGAACGGCAGCCGCATTCGGCGCGCACGGACTCGACCTCCACCCCGCAGCGGCGGCACAGAGGCTCCTGGAGCCGGCGGATGCGGCCGCGACAGCGTGCGCAGAGCCACGAGCCGACGGTCCGGCAACCGCCGCAGCGCGGCGGCAGGAGCAGCTCGAGCAGGTCGACGCGCACAGTCCGAGGTTAAGAAGGAGGTCAAGGACCTTCTTAACAGGACGCCGATCTCAGGCGATGACGATCTGGTCCCCGCGCTGCAGGTCGATGTCCGCGGTTGATCCCGACGGCAGCTCGAGCACGCTGCGCGCGCCCCAAACCAGCCACACCACCCCCCACCACGGCGGCAGCCTTCGGTAGACCTTCCTCACGCGCTCTTTGCCGTCGAGGAAGACGGCGTCGATCGGAAACCTCATGAACATCATGTGGATCCCGTTGCAGGGGTTGAGCCAAAGGCCGCGGCCTGGCTCGAGCGTGCGGCGAAACATGAGGCCCGCCGTGAGCGCGACCAGCGAGGTGGCCGACTCGAGGTCGTCCGCCAGCGTCTTCCCAGTTCGTTCGTGCACCGCGCGCCGTCCCGCCATAGCGATCGACTAGCGTAATGGCGGCGCATGGATTTCGACAGCGACGGCGTCCGACTCCATTACGAGGTGCACGGACCTGAGAGTGGAGCGCCCCTTGTCGCCGTGCACGGCTTCGCGTCGGACTACCGGCTCAACTGGGTCGGCACCAGATGGCAGGAGACCCTGACCCATGCCGGCTTTCGGGTGTTCGGGCTCGACTGCCGAGGTCATGGGCACAGCGACAAGCCCCACGACCGCGAGGCTTACTCGGTCGAGGTCATGGCTGCAGACGTCGCGCGCCTTCTGGACCACGTCGACGTCCCGTCCGCTCGCTACCTGGGCTACTCGATGGGCGCACGGATCGGCCTGCAGTTCGCGCTGGACTTTCCGCAGCGTGTGTCGCGTTCCGTGCTGGGAGGCCTCGGCTCGGCGGGTGCAATCGCAAGCGCCGGGGCGATCGCCGAATCATTCCTGCGCGGCGAGCCCACCGACGATCCGATCGCGCAGACGTTCTACCGATTCGCCTCGGCCAGGCCGACCAACGACCTGAAAGCGCTGGCGGCATGCATCACCGGGTTGCGACCCGTCCCCGACGTTCGCAGGCTCTCGGCCATCAGCACGCCGATCCTGGTCGTGGTCGGGGACCGAGATGAGCTCGCTCGCGACGCGCCCGAGCTCGTCGAGATGATCCCCTCATCGCGCCTGGTGACGATTCCCGGACGGGACCACATGAGCGCAGTGCCCGCCCGCGAGTTCAAAGCCGCGGCCCTCGACTTCCTGATCGCGGACTAGACGCCCTCTAAAAAACTAGTTGCGGCGGCTGAACCGCACCCGGTGCTTGGTTCGCTGCATCGCGGAACCCTCGGGGACGATCGAGATGGTGCCGTCGGACTCGAGCACGCCGAGCTGCACCTCCTTCAAGTCCTTGATCCCGTGCTCGCGAATCGCCATGTCGACCTCGTCGGTGTCCACCCCTTGGCGCCGCATGACGTCCGGCAGGTACTTCCCATTGCGCACGATGACCGTCGGCGCCGGCGTGAACAGGCGGTGTAGCCGAGGCAGGCTGTCGAGCCGCCCGACCAGGTAGTTCGTGCCCACCAGGGCGACGACGAGGATCAGGCCTCCGACCAATGAGGTGTCGGGCCCGGTGATCGCAGGCTGCAAGGCGTTGGCGACCAGCAGGATGAACACCAGGTCGTACAGCGTGAACTGGCCGACTTCGCGCTTGCCGAACAGGCGCAGGGCGACGAGAAGCGCGACATAGATGATGACCGCCCGAGCTACCAGCTCCCACGCGGGGACGCTGGGCAGCAGCGAATGCAGCAGGCCCTAGGACCTTGGCTTCATGAGGATCAGCGCGGCGGGCCCGAGCAGGACGATCCACAGCGTCGGGAAGATGCAGCCGACCATGGGCAGCATCATCTTCAGAGTGGCCTGCGCGGCCTTTTCCTGCGCCCGTTGGCGCCGCTTGCGGCGCATCTCGTCGGCCTGGATGCGCAGGATCTTGCCGATGCCGGTGCCGAACTGCTCAGACTGGATGACGGCCTGGATGAAGTTGTGCAGGTCGTCCACACCGCTGCTCCTGCCCATCTCGTCCATGGCTTCCATGCGGGGCCGGCCCAGGCTGACCTCGCGCAAGACCTTGGCGAACTCCTCGGAGAGCGCGTTCTTGTACTTGTCGGTGACGCGCGCGAGCGCGGCGTCGAAGCCAAGCCCGGCGTCGACGGCGATCACCAGTAGGTCCATCGCGTCCGGCAGGCCCTTCTGGATCTCTGCCCGGCGGGCGTCGACCTTCTGCTTGAGCCACAGCACCGGGAGGTAGTAGCCGAGGATCGCCCCGACGGCCAGCGAGACGACCAGGTACACCGGGCTCGCCAGCAGCAGGCCGATCCCGAGACCGACCGCCGCCATCACAGCGGCCGCCACGATGCGGACGGCGGCGAAGTCCTCCGGGGTCAGGTTGCCGGGCCGCCCGGCGAGGTCGAGGCGGTTCAGAAGGTCCTGCCGCGCCTTCTGGGGCGTGGAGCGGGACAGGAGGGAGCCGAGTCTTTCGATCGAAGGTCGCAGGAAGCGCTCGCTGAACGGCCGCTGCAGCTCGACCTCCTCGAGCGTCAGCGGCTTCTCGCCGCCGTAGACCGACAGGCGCTGCTGGACCATTTCCGCGGTGTTGGTGGACGGCGTGCGGGCCAGGCCGATGAAGATCAGCATCACGCCGCCGCCGCAGATCAGGGCAAAAAGAAGGGTGGTTGTCATCGCCTATACCTCGATCGCCACGACGCGGCGGATGATCAGGTTGCCGATGAAGATCATGAAGATGCCGATCGCAATCAGCACCCAGCCGATGAAGTTCTCGAACATCGGCCTGAAGTAGGTCGGGGTGACGAAGTACATGAACAGGGCGAGCACCAGCGGCAGGAAGGTGATGAGGGTACCTGAGGCCCGGGCCTGGGCCGTCAGCGTCGCGATCTCGCCCTTGATGCGCACCCTCTCGCGGATCGTGTACGCGATGTTGTCCAGGATCTCGGCCAGGTTTCCACCGACGGTGCGATGGATCGAGTACGCGGTCGCGACCAGGTCGAAGTCGGCGCTCGCGATTCGCTTGGTGATGTTCTGCAGGGCCTCGTCAGGCGAGCCGCCGAGGTTCATCTCGCGCACGGCGCGGCCGAACTCGTCGGCGATGGGCGGCACCGCGTTCTTGGCCACCGTGTCGATCGCCTGGGCGAACGAATAGCCGGCCTTCAGAGCGTTGGACAGCAGCGTCAGCGTGTCACCGAGCTGCGCGTCGAAAGCCCTCAGGCGGTGGCCGATGCGATACCGGACGTAGAAGCCCGGGATCAGGTATCCGACGAACCCGAAGACGATCATCTGGATCAGGCCGCCAAGAGGCAGGCCGAACCGGATGAGGGAGATCAGCACCAGGACGACCGTGCTGCCGATCTGGATCATGAAGAACTCGGAGGTGCGCAGCTTCAGGTCGGCACGCTGCAGCTGCTCCTGGACCGACGGCTTGCCCTTCTTGGCGTTGCCGCGACCGACACGGTCGGCAGCGGGCTGGAACAGTCGGTTGAGGGTGTCACGCATCCCGGTGGAGGGTGGCAGGGTCTGCGCCCCCGCCGTCGTCACGCCGTACGCGGCCAGGCGTGCCTGGAAGTCCTCGGAGCCACCGGCGGCGCGCCGCATCTGGCTGATGCCGAGGAACAAGAGGAAGATGCCTGCGAAGGCGATCAGCCCGAATACCACGGGGAACGACATGTAGACCTCCTAAACGGTCAGTACAGCTTATCCGGCGACGGTTGCTGGCTGGGCGCGAAGATGCCTTCAGGAATCTCCTCGCCTTCGGCCCTGAGATGCTCCATCCGGAACGGCAGCACCCCGGTCGCCGTGTGGTAGCCGACGGCCTTGCCCTCGGTGTTCACGCCGACCTGCTTGAACGTGAACAGCTCCTGGTACTGCACGTCGCCGTCCTTGATCCCGGTGATCTCGGCGACGCTGACGATCCGGCGCACGCCGCCCCGAAGGCGGGACTGCTGCACGATCAGGTGGATCGCCGCACCGATCGTCTCCCGGATGGCCCGTGAAGGCAGGTCCTGCCCCGCCTGGAGGACCAGGGTCTCGAGCCGGACCAGGGCCTCGTGAGGGTTGTTGGCGTGGAGCGTCGACATCGATCCATCGTGGCCGGTGTTCATGGCCTGGAGCATGTCCAGCGCCTCGCCGCCACGGCATTCTCCGACGATGATGCGGTCGGGCCGCATACGCAGACAGCTCTTGACGAGCTCGCGGATCGGCACCGCGCCCTTGCCCTCGACGTTCGGTGGGCGCGACTCGAGCTGGATCCAGTGCGGCTGCTGCAGCTGGAGCTCGGCAGCGTCCTCGCATGTGATCAGCCGCTCGGTCTCGGGGATGAACGACGACAGGATGTTGAGCAGGGTGGTCTTTCCTGAGCCGGTGCCACCGGAGACCAGGATGTTCATGCGGGCCCGTACGCAGGAGCGCAGGAAGGTCATGATGTCGGGGCTCGAGGAGTGGAACCGGTTGACGACGTCCGCCGGGCCCCACTTCTCCTTGGCGAACTTCCGGATCGTCAGGCATGGGCCTTTGAGCGCGATGGGCGGGATCACCACGTTGACGCGCGAGCCGTCTTTCAAGCGCGCGTCACAGATTGGTGTCGACTCGTCAACACGACGGCCGACGAGGCTGACGATACGGTCTATGACCTGGCGCATCTGCCGTTCCGACTCGAAGGTGACCGCGGACAGCGTCGGCTCGCCCGCTCTTTCCACGTAGATCTGCTTCGGGTGGTTGGCCATGATCTCGGTGATGTTCGGGTCTGCGAGCAGCGCCTCGAGAGGTCCCAGACCGAGCACGTCATCCAAGACCGAGTCGACAAGGCGCTCCTTGTCGTTCTTGGTCATGGTCATCGCGGTGGTGCGGAAGTACTCCTCGGCGAGCTCGACGATCTTCTCCCGGACCCCGGGCTTGTTGCTCGAGTCGATCTGGTCTGCGAACTTCTCGATCAGCTTGGCGTGGATCTGGACCTTGGCCGCGGTGAACGCCGGCGTGAGGTCTGCGCCGCTTGCGACCGCGCGCTGTGAGAGCGACACGACCGGCGCGGGCGCGGGCGCGGGAGCCGGCGTCGACGAGGACGGGATGGCCGTGGGCGCGTAGGTGGCCGCGCCCCCTGGCATGGTGGCTGTGGCGGGGCCGTTCGAGGCCGGCCCCGCCGGGGGAACCGTCTGGTTCTGCTTGACCCTATCGAGTAGACCCATCCGGCCTAGGTCAGAGGCTCGTGAAGTGGAACCTGGCGTCGACTTCCTTTCCGCTGACGCCCTGGGCCGCTTCGACCGTCGAGCAGGTGGGGTCCGGGGCACTGGGCGGCTGGGCCAGGTAGTCGTGGAACGACTCAAGTGTGTAGCGCACGGTCATGTTGCCGAGGAACCAGGTGAAGTACTCGGCGTCGCACTGCGTCATCTCGATGGTGAGGCTGGAGGTCACCCCGCTGGTGGTCTGCGTTCCTCCGACTGTGGCCGCGCCACCGGCAGGCTGCACGTTGGCCGACGCCGGACCGAGGCCGATCACGTGGACGTTGGTGAATATCGTCTTACTCACCGTCTTCTGGAGTCCCGCCGAGGCCGTCCCGCCAGAGGCGAAGATCTGCAGGCTCGACGAGGCGATCACAGTGATGTAGTCGCCGACGCTGATGTGGCCGGCAACACCCTGCTGCTCACCGGTCGGGATGGTCATGGCCACGTAGCCACTCGCCAGAGGAAGGTACGCGGGCGCCGAGCCTGCCGGCACAAGGTTGATGTCCCGCGCCAGCATGTCCGACGTGATGACGGATCCCTTGGAGATCTGGATCTCGGCGATCAGGCCCTTGACGTCGCTGATGTTCGTGTATGTGTTGTTGGCGCTCGTGAAGGAGCCTGACACCTTGGCGACGTCGAGATCCGCCGCAGTGAGGGTGTGGCGCAACGGTATCGCCTGCCTGGCCACGACGACAGTGGTGGTGGGGCCTCCCCCTCCCCCGCCGCCGCCGAACGTGTTGCCGAGCAGGAACACCCCGCCGAAGGCCAGAACGGCGAGGAGCAAGCCGACGATGATAAAGAGCCGACCACCGCCTGGTCGGGGTCTTGCTGGAGCTGGTGCGACGGCCAAAACTAAGTCACCTCCGCATGAGCGATCTTCGAGAGTGCCGACATTGTACCCACGGGAACCGCGATCGTCCCCCCTGCTAACTGAAAC
>DATKSS010000031.1:0-7749 GCA_035531515.1 Candidatus Dormiibacterota bacterium
GTCAGCGGGTCAAAAACCCATAAAAAAGGCTCGGGCCGGGCGATTTCTCGACACCGGCTCCGAGCTTGGCTGCGGGGGGTGAGGTTCTAACTGATGATGATTCCGCCCGTTCTATTCCTTTCTGAAGGTCTGCGCTCGTGCTAGCGCGAAACAAAATTTTAGGCGCGGAATCCTCGAGCGACACAGTCAAGTTATGAATATTTTCGACGACGAAATGCCTGCCTCACTCGTGGAATCCCAAGCCCCTAAGTTCTTAGGGGACCCCACCGTGCTAATGATGCGTTGCTCTGGCAAACGTCTTGCAAGATTTGATCAGTTCGAAAGGTGCGGCGCGTCGTCTCGGCATCAGCCAGGCGACTGTTTTGCGCTGCGTGGCAGGTGGCCTGCTCAAGACCGCCCTGGTCACCCCGGGCGGTCACCGCCGCTTCCGGCTCCAGGAGGTCGAGGCCTTCGCCGCCACACTCGAGATCGACCACCCGCAAGAGGGCCTGCTCACCACCGGTGAGGCGGCCCGCCTGCTCGGCATAAGCCAACCGACGTTGAACCGCGCCGTCCGCGCGGGCCGGCTGCGCCCGGCGCTGGTCACGCCGGGAGGACACCGCCGCTTCGACGGCGGAGTCTTGAGCGCCTCCCTTTCGGTCGACGCCCGCGACTCGGAGGGCTGCTGATGAGCGCGCAGGGCGGTCCCAGCACCGACGGCAGGCAGGCGAGGGCCGGCAGCCGGCTCCTCTGGAGCGCAGTCCTCAACACCATCCTGGTCGCCGCCTTCGTCGTCGGAGCGATTCCCATCGTGGCGGTCATTCGCGGATTCGCGGAGATGGTCACCCAATCCAAGATTCGCAGCGGGGCGGATTGGGTCGCCTACGGCCTGGCGTTCACCGGGCTGTTCCTCGGCGCGATCTTCTTCGCGTACGCCATCAAGTACTACCTGAGCACGGTGATGGTGCTGCTGACCTCGCTGGTCACCCTGCGGCCCCGCAACGGCAATCACAACGGCGGCCCGCAACCCGGCCCGACCAACGGCACCGGGCTGACGCGGATCAACGGCGACGGCAACGGGAACGGCTACCACCTCGACCTCGGATACCACCCGTTCGTCTCGGTGCACGTCGCGGCCTACAACGAAAAGCGCGTCATCGAGCGCTTGCTGACCGCGCTCGACCAGCTGGACTATCCGGCGTACGAGGTGGTCGTCGTCGACGACTCGACCGATGAGTCGGTGCAGATCCTCCAGCGGTGGCAGGCCAACCATCGGTTCAAGATCCTCCACCGCACCAGCCGCGAGGGATTCAAGGGCGGCGCGCTGCGGGAGGCGCTGAAAGTGACCGACCCCAGGACCGAGTACGTGGTCGTGTTCGATGCGGACTCGGTGCCGTTCCCTGACTCCATCGACAGGCTCCTGCCGCTCTTCTATCGCGTCAGCGACGGAACCGCGAGCCGCCGCATGGAGGCCGCGTTCGGCCGCGCCGAGCCACCGTCGGAGCCGGGCGAGATCAAAAAGCGCGCCGAGGTGGCAGCCGTCCAGAGCTATCAGTGGCACGTCTTGAACAAGTCCGAGAGCTGGCTCACCGAGGCTGTCCGGGCCGAATACGCGGGCAGCTACATGGTCGAGCGGCCTTTCCAGGACGCGGTGGGCGCCCTGAAGATGATCGCCGGCACGGCCTACATGATCCGTGCCGACGTCCTGCGCGAGGTCGGATGGGGCACCAGCATCACCGAGGACTGGGAGCTCACGCTCAAGCTCTACGCGCGCGGCTACAAGGTGGCCTACACGCCGTGGGCGGAGACGCCGGCCGAGTGCGTCAGCACGTTCGCGCGTCTCGCCCGGCAGCGGATGCGCTGGGCGGAAGGGCACACCCACAACGTTCGCAAGTGGTTCTTGCCGATCATGGGGTCGCCCTTCGTCTCACCCCTGGAGAAGATCGAGTTCCTCTTCGACTCCACCTACTACCTCCAGGCTGGGCTGTTCATCGTCGGCTCGGTGAGCTGGCTGATCTCCGAGGTCGTCTTCCACGCCCACGTTCCCGGTTGGACTGCGCTCTTGGGATGGTCGCTGCTCTTCTCCAACATCTTCGCCCTGCCGCTGATGAACCTCAGTGGGCTGCTCCTGGAGGAAGCGCCGCTACGCGACATGCAGGGGGTGTTCGGGGCGCTCGTGCTCTCGTTCGCCCTGGTGCCGTTCCAGGGCTGGGCGGCGTTCAAGGGCTTGATCAGCAAGGACGAGGGGCCGTGGTTCAGGACGCCCAAGACCGGGCATGTCACAGACCAGGTCCATCACCTGCGCCGCCTGCAGCTCCTCCGCAGGTGGATCCAGCGCCGCGGCCAGACCCGTCGCACCGCGCCGCCTCCGCGCCCGGCCAATCAACCCGCACGTGCGGGAAGCGTCCCGCTGCCGTCACGCTGGCTCGGTTGGCTGCTCGTCGGCGTCCTGATTGGGGCGTTCGCGAGCCTGGCCCTGATGGCGAGCCGCGCGCCGGTGGTGAGCGCTGCGGGCAACCCGCTGTACCTGCACGGCACCGGGACCGCGCCGGGATGCGTGGCTTCGACGTTCAACCAGTCGATCGGCACTCGCACGACCGGCTGCGAGATCCAGTCCGCGGCCGGAGGAGTCACCACGGTGTGGGCTTTCTCGAACCTCCCGGCGCAGACGGTCGCGGCCGGCACCTGGACGTTCACGATGCGCTGGACCGGCGGCTCGGGCACCACGAACGACACCGTGACGGTGGCCGCGGGCATCTCCGCGAGCGCGAGCTGTGCCGGTTTTGCGGCGCAGGTCCCCAACGCCGGATCGACGTGGACGGCCACTTTCGGCTCTGCCAGCGCAAACCCGACCAGCCCGCTGACGGTGACCACGAGCGCCAGCCAGGCTTCGATGATCATCCCCGCCGGCGATTCGCTGTGCATCTCCGTGACCCTCACCCACAGCACCGGTGGCAAGCTGTCGATGGTCTATGACGGCATCGCAGGCGTCGGCGACACCAACGTCGTGCCGCCCAGCATCGTGGTGCCCGAATCGCTGGCGTGGTTCGCGGGCCTGGCGGCGCTCATCCCCCTCATCACGTCACGACGCCGGATCGCAGCCTTGGTGAGGAGGCGGTCGTGAGGACTCGTGACGGCGAGCGCATCAACATGACCCTTATCGCTCTCGCCTGCGCGCTTTTGATGCTGCTCCCGCTGGTGACCACTTTCAACGATCTCCTCACCACTTGGGCGATGGGCCTGGGCGCGAACAACCCGCTTCAGGCGATCGTCCCCGTAGAGGCCCGCATGGTCGTCGCGCTGGTGGGTCTCGCCGGCATCCACGCCGCCGCGTCGGGCAGTCACCTCGTGGTCTGGGACACCTCTGGCGTGATGCACACGCTGTTCATCTCCTGGAACTGCATCGGCTGGCAGAGCCTGGTCCTGTTCGCGATCAGCCTCATCTCCGGCCTGCGCGGAAGGCACTCCCTGGAGACCCGGATCCAGGTCGTCTGCATCGGAGTCGCATCGACCATGCTCCTCAACCTGCTTCGCGTCGCCGCGGTGGCTGCCATAGCGGCTGTGATCGGCGTCACTCCGGCCATCCTTTTTCATGACTACGGCGGAACACTGCTGGTGATCTTGTTTCTCTTCGCGTTCTGGCTGTTCGTCCAGCGCTGGATACTGGAGCCGCCAACGCCGGCAGAGCTCGAAGCGAGCGCATGAACCGCTGGGTCAGGCTCGGCCTTCAGACGGCCTTCGGCCTTGGGCTCCTGTGGCTGTGGCTGCGCACCGTGTCATTGCCCGAGGTGCTGAGCCACGCTCGAGTCCACAGCTGGTGGCCGGTGGTCGTCATGGTGGTGCTCGCCCTCGTCACGACCACGATCCGGGCCCGACGGTGGCTGATGTTGCTGCGCCCGCTGGCCCCGGTCGGGATGGTCAGGGCGTTTGCGATGAATGCCGCCGGTGGATTGCTCAACTACGTGCTGCCAATACGGTCCGGCGAGGCCGCGCGCACATGGTGGTTGTGGCGGCGACACCGCGTACCGGCCGGTTCGGCACTGGCGACCATCGTCATCGACAAGGCGTGCGACCTGGCGGCGGTCGCGGTCGTGCTGGCCGGCCTGGAGATAGTGGCGGCCACCGGCGCGATCAATGCGCCTCGCGGCCTGCTTGGCGCAGCCGCCCTCGCCGTCGCTCTGCTCGGCGCCGTTCTCGGCACCGCCTTGCTCGGTCCGCGCGTCGCGCGTTCCAGCCTCGCGCGCCGCCTGCTCCCTGCGCGCGTGTCGTCCGGGCTTGCCGGCCAGGCCTTCGCATTCCGTGCCGGAGCGCGGGGGCTGTGGACGCCGGCGCTGGCCTGGCGCCTCGCGGCCCTGACCGTGATCGCGCTGGCGATCGACGCCTTCAACTTCACCCTCCTGTTCGCCGCGGTCGGAGTGCCCGTGGCGCCCCTCAAGGCGATGGCGGCCTATCCCGCGATCCTGTTGAGCTTCGCAGTGCCGGCCGGCCCAGGCTACCTCGGCAACCTCGAGGTGGCCGGGTCGCTGGTCCTGGGTGGCGGGCTGGGGCTCGCGCCCGCCGTGGCCGCGGGCGCCATCGTCCTCTACCACGCCATCACCGCAGGCAATGCCCTGGTGCTCGGCCTGTTGAGCTTCTTCCTGGTCGGCGGCCGGCGCCGTGCGAAGGTGGGGGGGATGCGGCGGATCGCTGTCTTCCACTGCGGCTTCACCTACGCGGGCGGGGGCGAGCGCCTGGTCATGGAAGAGGTGCTCGGGCTGCGCCGGCGAGGCTACCAGGTCGAGTGCTACGCGCCAACCGTCGATGCTGCGCGCTGCTACCCGGACCTGATCGGCCAGGTCGGCGTGCGGACGTTCTTGCCGCAGCTGCCCCGCTGGTTTCCGTTCCGCGAAGCGGTCCAGATGGCGGCCACGTCGCTGCTCATGCCGCTTTACGCGTGGCGCTTCCGCGGGGTCGATGCGATCGTCGGCTGCAATCAGCCGAGCGCATGGATCGCTTGGTGGGCGGCACGGCTGATGGACGTCCCATACGTCGTCTATCTGAACCAGCCCAACCGGCTCGTGTACCCGCGCAACATCGACCGCCAGACCGGCTGGGTGACCAACACCGACTACCGGCTGCTCGCCGCGATAGTGCAGCGGGCCACGCGCTTTGTTTCCTGGGCCGACCGACGTTCGGTGCAGGAGGCCGACGAGCTGCTCGTCGACGGCGACTACATCGGCGACATCATCCGCAAGACGTACTGGCGCGACGCAGTCGACTGCCCGGCCGGCTGCCACGTCCCAGCCTCGGGCTTCCCCCTCGGCCTCGATGCCCGGTTCAGCGGAGGCGTCACGGTCAACGGATACCCGGTCCACCGGCCATATGTCCTGCTGACCAACCGCCACTACCCACAGAAGCGCTTCGACCTGGCGATCCGGGCGATGGTCGAGGTGCGCAAGCATCTCCCGCGTGCGCAGCTGGTCATCGCCGGGTCGACGACCTCGTACACAGAGGCGATGAAGGCGATCGCGGCGGAGCTCGGGCTGGCCGACCAGGTCTTCTTCCTGGGCGCCGTCGGCGAGGATGAGCTGCAAAACCTTTACGAAGGCGCCGCGGTCTACGTGTACCCCGCGCCCGAGGAGGACTTCGGCATGGGCGTGATCGAGTCCATGGCCAAGGGGGTGCCGGTGGTCGCTTGGAACCAGGCCGGGCCGACCGTGACGGTGGCTCCAGGCACGGGGTATCTCGCCGAACCGCTGGAGGTGGGCGATTTCGCGGCCGGGATCATCGAGCTGCTCGAAGATCCGGCCGAGAACCAGGCCACCGGCGAGCGCGCGTTTGCATGGGCGCGGAGATTCGACTGGGAAAGACACATCGATGTTCTAGAGCGCGCAGTGCTGCAGGTCGCGCGCGCACACGAGCAGGTCTCGGCCCAAGCGGCTAGCGCTTGAAGCTTCTTCCTGGGCTCCTCGCCGACGAGGATGAGCTCGACCGCCAACCAACCGAGGCGAACGTTGCAGCTGAGGAACGGGTGGCGGAATCCGAGCGTTCGGTGGGTCCGCAGCGCCGCTGGGTGATTCTGGTGGCGGTTGGCGCTCTGATTCCCCGCCTCGCGTATCTCTTTGTCTTTTCGGATCCGGAGAACGCGGGCAACGGGTTCACGGATGCCTACCACCATTGGCAGATCGCGTACCTGACCAAGGAAATCGGGCTCTCGCACGGGCCCCGGCTGTGGGACATGCGCGGGGTCGAGTACTTCTGGGGACCTCTGCACCCGATTCTCATGAACCTGCTCTTCTTCGTGACCGGGTCTGTGGACATCGTGCTGGCGCGGCTTCTCAGTCTTGCCTTCGGCACCCTGGTCGTGGTCCTGATCTTCCTGCTCTGCCACCGGTACTGGGGGATGCGTGTGGCAGTGGCCGCGAGTGCGTTTGCGATTCTCTCGCCCGCCAGCGTGTTCAACGACGACGCGGGAATGGTCGAGCCGATCGCGATCGCGCTTCTTCTGCTCGGGATCTGGTTGACGCCGAGGCGCGGATTCTGGGCCGGGGTCGCATGGGGGTGTTCGGCCCTCGCGAGGGTCGAAGCATGGTTGTTCAGCGCCGGTCTCGTGGTGGCGTGGGTGTTGGGGCGGCGCTCGGCCGCGCACCGAATTCCGCTCCTGGCAGGGTGGGTGCTGGTGATGGGCGTGTACCTCAAGTTCCTCCTCGACCAGACGGGAAATCCGATCTATCCGCTGTACTGGAACTTCCAGGTCGTAGCCCTCGGATCCACCGATGTGGGTGCGACGCCGACCCCCGAGCAGCAACTCCTCCGCATCCCACTCGCCGCGATCGTTCTCGTCAGTGGTGCCGGGCTGGCATGGTCGCTCCTGAAGCGCCCCCGCGGCTACCTCCTGCTCACGTACGGCTTTGGGTACTGGGTGTTCCAGGCGGGAACCCTCGGCTTCACGAGCTACCTGGTTCACTCGTCCGAGTGGATGGAACGGCGCTTCGAGTTTCCACTCGACTTCGCCGGGATCCTGGGTGCGGTGATCCTGTTCAAGATTCTGCCGAGCCGCCTTCCCCGCTTGCGCCTGACGCCCTGGGTCGTCGCCATCGTCGCGCTGCTGGCCATCCAGGTCTACTGGAGTCCAATCCAGAGCGCCTATGCCGCGACCGAAGTCGGATATCAGGACCAGGTCCAGCTCGGTCGGGCAGTCGGCGAGGTCTACAACCGTGGCGCCTACAGGGGCGGCGTGATCGCCGTCCCGGGCAATGCGCCGACTCTCGTCTACACGATGGTCCGTTACGGTGGTGTGCCTGGCGCGCGAATCACGAGCGAGTTTTACGATCCCTTCTATTACCTGCCGCCCGGCTACCGGTACAGCGACCACCAGGGGGTGGCAGGAGTCCTTCTGCAATGCTGGCTGAGCAAGACGCAAACCCGCCTCCTGCTCATGCCGCCGCCCAATCCGTTAAACGCTTCCGTGCAGGACTACATCGCCTTCATCGCCGACAATCCGGGCTGGTTCGGTCAGAACATCGCCACCCTCGAGGGCGGGTGGACCATCGTTTCGGTGCAGGTTCCGACGCCAACTCAAGGACAATGCACGCAGGCGGCGCAACAGGCTCCGCACTGAGTGGACGCGATCAGCCCGTGAAGATGCCTCGGATGAAGGCGATGCTCACGACCCAACAGGCGCCGGCGAGGATCACCGTCTCTCGCCTCTGGCTGCCGCCGTGCGCGTAGAGGTATGCGCCAGGTAGGAACAGGACGGCAAATATGCCATACACGATGTGGAGCAATTCG
>DATKSS010000032.1:0-23444 GCA_035531515.1 Candidatus Dormiibacterota bacterium
CCCTCCATGTAGGCGCGCCAGTCGATGCCCGCGGCTGTGAGCTGGGAGCCTAGACCGCCCGCCGGCAAGGCATGGAAGCCGTCATCCGAGATGCCCCAGGTGCTGCCGGACGTAAGGGCGAGGTAGTTGGGCAGGCTGGGATGGGAGACGCCGTGGTAGTTGGTGGCGACGGCGAACTGCGCCGCGAGCTGCGCGATGTAGCCGCTGCCCGCCACCTCGGAGTAGCTCCGGTTCTCCATCACGATCACGAACACGTGCGCCGGGCCTGGCGCAGGTGTCGGAGCCGGCGAGGGTAGCGGCTGGAACACCGGTGACGGGCTGGCGCTTGGCGAGATCATGGCGTGGCCGGAAGCGCCTGTTGAGCATGCGGCCAGCAGGAACACAGCCAGGGCCGTTGCGGCGAACCTCATCTCCAATGAGCCTACGATCCGGGTCGTCGTGAGGTTGTGCGGCGGTCCATGGGAGATGGAGATCAGGCCCGAGCGCGGCGGGAGGATCGCGTCACTGCGCCTCGACGGCGAGGAGCTGCTCGACCAGGGCATCGGCATCGATGCGCCCGGGGCGGCGGGTTTCGTCGAGGCTGGAGCCTGGGGCTGGGACGAGATGGTGCCGAACGTCGACGCCACCGATACGCTGCCCGACCACGGGGAGGCGTGGCGGCGGCCGTGGTCCGTGGTCAGGTCGAGCGGCGCAGCGGCGGTGATGAGGTGTTCAGGCCAGGCGCTGCCATGGGAGCTCGAAAGGTCGATCGAGCTCGGGAGCGCGGTCTCGGTTTGGTATCGGTACACCAATCGAGGCGCGGTTCCGCTGCTTGCCTACTGGTGCGCCCATCCCTTGTTTCGCTACGAGGCGGGCATGCAGATCCGGGTGCCCGGTGGTGAGAGCCTGGCTCATCTGCCGGAAGGATCGAGCACGAAAGTCTTCCTGGAGCGGGGGTCGGTCGAGCGGGTTGCACTCCGCTGGGGGTCGGGCGCGGCGGTCGAGGTGGGGTGGGACCGGCGGCTGACCCCGTACGTCGGGGTATGGGTGTGCAATGGCGATCTCGGCGGGTACCGCCAGGTGGCCATCGAGCCGGCGACCGGGGGCAACGACCGGCCGGAGGTGGGCGCACCGCCGCCGGTCCTCGGCCCAGGCGAAAGCCTGGAGTGGTGGCTGGAGGTACGCGACGCGAGGTGACCAGGCCTGACCCCCCGCCGTGGCCGCAGGCCTCCACGGCGCGGTTTAGGTGGGGGTCGGTTTGAGGCCCAGCCAGTAGACTCACCGGCATGCCGGTCTCCGGGCGTGGCATCCGCCGTCTGGTGCTCGAGCAATCGAAGCGCGCAAACGTCGGTCACATCGGGTCAGCGCTGTCGGTGGCAGACATCCTCGCAACCCTCTACGGAGGCGTGTTGCAAGGCGGCGCAGGCGATCCTGACCGTGATCGTTTCGTGATGTCCAAAGGCCACGCGGCGATCGCGCTCTACGCCGCCCTGCATCTGGCGGGCTTCCTGACCCGCGACGATCTCGAGTCCTACATCGGCGAAGGGTCGCTCCTGGGGGTACATCCCCACCATGGACTGCCCGGCGTCGATTTTTCCACCGGCTCGCTGGGCCAGGGACTCGCCTTTGCCACGGGGGCGGCCCTGGCTGCGCGACTTGCGGGATCCCAGCGCCGGTCTTATGCACTGCTGAGCGATGCCGAGGTCAACGAGGGCAGCGTATGGGAGTCGGTGATGTTTGCCGCACACCACCGCCTCGACAACCTCGTGGCGATCGTCGACCTGAATGGCCAGCAGGCGCTGGGCTACACGGCAGACGTGATTTCCCTCGCGCCCCTCGAGGACAGGTGGCGGGCCTTCAACTGGGACGTGCACGTCGTCCCTGGCCACGACCGGGCGGCGATGGCCTCCGTCATGGCGGAGCTGCCACCGGGGCGACCCCATGTACTGATCGCCCAGACGACGTTCGGCAAGGGGGTCTCGTTCATGGAGGGCCAGATCCGCTGGCACTACATGCCGATGAACGACGAGGAATACGCCATCGCGCTCGGCGAGATAGGAGGCTGAGAGCATTCGAAGGGCCTTCATCCGCACGCTCACAGAGCTCGCCGCGGGCGACCCGAGGATCGTCCTGCTGACGGCTGATCTCGGATTCCTCGCGCTCGAGCCCTTCGCGGAGGCGTTCCCGGGACGCTTCTTCAACGTAGGCGTGGCGGAGCAGAACATGGTCGGCCTGGCGACCGGCCTGGCAGAAGCGGGAATGGTTCCGTTCGTCTACTCCATCGCACCATTTGCATCGCTGCGGCCATACGAGTTCATTCGAAATGGGCCTGCCCTTCACCGTCTCCCCGTGCGCGTGGTCGGGATAGGCGGCGGCATGGAGTACGGCTCGAACGGGCTCAGCCACTACGCGCTCGAGGATGTGGCGCTGATGCGCGCTCAGCCGGCGATGACCGTGATCGCGCCGGCGGATCACCAACAGGCGAGGTCGGCCCTGATCGCGGCCGCGAATGTCCCCGGACCGATCTATTTCCGCCTTGGCAAGGACGACGAGAGGGTGGTTCCGGGGTTGTCCGGCGCCTTCGAGCTGGGCCGGATTCAGCACATCCGCGAAGGCAGGGACGCGGCCATCATCGCGATGGGTCCGATCGCGAACGAGGCGATGGGAGCAGCAGAGCTGCTGAGGGCGGACGGCCTCGATTGCGCGGTGGCGGTGGTGGCCGGCGTGAGCCCCGCTCCTGTCGAAGACATCGTGGCCCTGCTCGCCGGGCGCGCACTGGTGGTGACTGTCGAGGTCCACTACCTGACGGGCGGTCTGGGCTCGCTGGTCGCGGAGGTGATCGCCGACCATCGACTGGACGTGCGGTTGCTGCGACAGGGGGTTCGGTCGATGCCAGACGGGCCGGTCGGCAGCCAGGTGTTCATGGAAAGATCGTTCGGCCTGTCAGCCGAGCAACTGGCCAGGGCCGTGGTTCAGGAGCTGGCGGCCAGGTAGCGCTCTTTCACGTCCGGGTTGGCGGCGAGCCAGTCCGCCGTGAGCCTCAATCCCTGGGCCAGGTCGATCAACGGACGCCAGCCGACCGCCGCCCTGAGCCGCGAGCTGTCGGCCACCCAGGTCCCCGTGTCCCAGCTCCGGTCGGGCATCGTTTGCCAGACTGGCTCACCGGCGATGCCGAGCACCCGCCGGCCTACCTGCACCGCATCACGGAGCGTCGTTTGCACACCGGTCCCGACGTTGTAGACCGCGCCGGGTCCGGGAGCGCTGCCCGCGACTCTCAGGTACGCGTCACATACATCGGACACGTAGACGTAATCACGTGCAGTCAGCGGGCTTGCCAGCGGCGGGAGCCGACCTTGGCTACCGTAAGCCACGAGGCGAGAGATAAACCGCCGAGGATCCTCCCACGGACCGTAGACGGAGTAGAGACGAAGGGTGGAGACCGGGGCGCCGTGTGCGCGCGCTGCCTGCGCGCAGTACAGGGTCGCCGCCGCCTTTGCCACCGCGTACGAGCTGGCGGGCTCGAGCATCTCGTCCTCGCGCGGGGGGTGATCTTTGAAGCCGTATTCCGACGACGAGCCCGTGTTGACGAAGGCCTCGAATCCTGCTTCAAAGCATGCTTCCAACAAGTTGGCCGTACCCATGACGTTCGTCCTCAAGATCGCTGTGGAATCCGTTTGCCATGAGTAGGCTCCGTGAGCGGCGAGGTGGAAGACCCATTGCGGCTTGAAACGTGAAAGCGGTGCTCTGAGCCCGGCGGGATCTTCGAGATCGGCCGTCATCCAGTCCACGGCGTGCGCGACGTCGGCGAGCCGCCACGGGTCATGGCCCTCCCGCACCAGCAGCCCGACCGTATGGCCGCCGCGCAGCAGGTGGCGCACGAGATTCGAACCGACAAAACCGGTCCCACCCGTGACCAGCGCCCGTTTGGGCTCAGCCGTGGGTGGCGTGGAAGACATGGATCGCCCGGATGGACGCTCTGCTGTGGCTATGTGGATCGAGGGCGACGGCGGCTGGAGTCAGCGTGGTCAACTCTTGACCGCCACCACGTACAGGTTGCCGAGCGGAAGTCTGACTGCCAGCTGGCCTATCCGGGTGCTCCCCGCAGCCTGCAGACCCGGCCGCAAAGCCGCCGTGACCGGCAGCAGGTGAACGAGGTGGCGGATGCTCACGGTGTTGATCGCCGGTCCGCATTCGACCACCTTGAAACCATGCCGCTCGAGAATCGTCCTCATCGTGCTCGGGCTGTAGAGGAAGCAATGCTCGATGTCGATGATCGGGCTCCGCTCGCCCAGCAGCCGTGCCGACATGGACTCCACGTTGTGGTTGAAGCACAGGAGCACCCCTCCGGCGCCCAGCAGGGTCCGCACCTGGTCGAGGATGTTTCCAGGTTCGGGCAGGTGGTCGAAAACCTGGAACATGCAGACGGTGTCGAACTCTCCAGGGGTGAACTGTCCGGGTGCCATGACGCCCGGTGCTATGCGGTCGCGAATCGCCGGCGCCGCGGCGCCGATCGCCTCACGGCTCGGTTCGACCCCTCGGATCGACTCGTAGCCCTGCGCCAGCGCCTCCTCGAGCATGAAACCGTTCCCGCACCCGATCTCGAGGAGACTCTTGCCTCCCGACCGGCGCCGCGCGCGTTCCAGGTAGCGGCCGTACGTACGGCGGAGGTTGGGGATCTCGGCCCCGTAGTCGAGACTGCTCCGCTCGTAGAGTCCCGAGAGGCTGGCCTGGTCTGCAGCCGGGTCTGACCGCACAAGGCCGCACGCCCGGCAGCGGACGATCCGGTAGTGAATCGCGTCGGGTGCCCGACGCGCTGAGAAGACCTGCTCGTTGAACGACGCCTCCCCGAAAGTCGGCGGATACAGCTGATCCGAGTTGTCCAGCGTGCCGCAGATGGCGCAGGTCGTCGGTGCGAGCCTGATGGCCGGACGCGCCGGCTCAGTCATCGACCCGCGCTGCAGGCTGGTTCAGGATGCTGTCGACGATGTATGGCGGGCGGCGCTTCACCTCGTCGTAGATGTGCGCCAGGTAGGACCCGATGATGCTGAGGCAGATGAGCTGAACCCCGCCCAGGAACAGGATGAGGATGATCAAGGTCGTAAAACCGCTTGGCGCCAGATGGGGGTCGATCAGGCGGAGGATGACCTGGAGCACGATCGCGACGAAGGCCGCGGCCACGGTCAGCAGACCCAGCCAGGTGATCAAGTCAAGCGGCACATACGAAAACGACAGGATGGCCTGGCGTGCCCACTGAATGTTGCGCAGGAAGGAGTTGGTGGTGTGGCCGAACATCCGCTCAGGACGCACGTAAGGCACGCCCGATTGCCTGTAACCCACCCACGCGCGGAGCCCGCGAATGAAGCGGTTGTTCTCGGGCAGCGAGTTCAGGGCCACCACGACCTTCCGATCCAGGAGCGAGAAGTCTCCCGCGTCCACCGGTACCCGCACGTAGGAGGCCGCGCGGAAGAGCCGGTAAAAGGCTTTGTACAGAAATCTCATGTAGGGCGCCGCTTCGCGGCTCACGCGCTCGCCGTAGACGACGTCATAACCCTCCTGCCACCTCTCATAGAACTTCTCGATGAGCTCGGGGGGATCCTGCAAATCTCCGTCCATCAATACGACCGCGTCGCCGGTGCACACCCGCATTCCGCTGGTGAAGGCGCTTTGCGAACCGAAATTTCGGCTGTGGTTGATGACCACCAGGTGGCGATCCTTCTCGGCAAGAGCTCGCAGCACCTGGGCCGCGTCGTCGGGGCTCGCGTCGTTGACGAAGATGATCTCTCCCTCGACGTCGAGCCGTTCGAAGACAGCGCGCAGTCTGTCGTACATGAACGGCACCGCCGGGGCGTCCCTGTAGCAGGCGACGATCGCGCTGATCTTCTTCCGGTGAGCCATCATTCGGGCTTCACAGCGACTTGCCATCATAGACATGCCCCTGCCGCCCCAGTCCGCAAAAGCCGTTTCTCCGACTTTCGCCTGATAACCCGGGCCCAGTCACCGCCCTAAACTGAGCCCCGTGCCGAAGCTGCTCGGTTTGCGTTGCCGCGAATGTGGAGCGGAGTATGAGCTCCAGGCGACCCATGTCTGCGAGATGTGCTTTGGCCCGCTGGACGTGGTCTACGACCAGGCGGCCTTGAAGAAGGTGGTGTCCCGCCGGCGCATCGAGCAGGGTCCGAAGTCCATGTGGCGTTACAGAGACCTCCTGCCGGTCGAGGAAACGGTGCCCGTGGTGACGCTGGGCGAGGGTTTCACCCCGCTGGTCAAAGCAGACCGGCTGGGCGAGGAGCTCGGCCTGCGCAACCTGTACCTGAAGAACGACAGCATGAATCCGACCAACTCGTTCAAGGACCGGGTCGTTTCAGTCGCCATCAGCTGGGCGCGCTCGCATGGGTTCGAGACGATCGCTTGCGCCTCGACGGGCAACCTCGCCAACTCGGTCGCGGCCTACGCGGCGCGCGCCGGCCTCGAGTGCTTCGTTTTCATCCCGGTCGACCTCGAGCCCGCCAAGGTCGCCAGCATCGGGGTGTTCGATCCCAACATGATCGCCGTGCGTGGCAACTATGACGACGTCAACCGGCTCTGCAGCCAGCTCGTCGAATCGACACCGTGGGCCTTTTGCAACATCAACATCAGGCCGTTCTATGCCGAGGGCTCGAAGACGCTCACCTTTGAGACGGCCGAGCAGCTTGGATGGACGCTGCCGGACGAGATCGTGATCCCGATCGCCAGCGGCTGCCAGTTCGTGCGGCACCGGCAGGCGGCCCGCGAGCTGATCGAATACGGGCTCGTCAAGGAGGACCGTGTGCCGGCCTTCACGGGCGCCCAGGCGCTTGGCTGCGCCCCCGTGTACAACGCCTTCCACTCCGACACCCCGGAACGAGTCCTGCCCGTCAAGCCGAACACCATCGCCCGCTCGATCGCGATCGGCAACCCGTCGGACGGCATGTACGTGAACCGGATCGCCAAGGAGACGGGAGGGGTGGTCGAGGCGGTGACCGAAGAGGAGATCGTCGAGGGGATCCGGCTGCTGGCGCGGACAGAAGGGATCTTCACAGAGACCGCCGGCGGTGTCACGATCGGGGTGCTCGCCAAGCTGGCGCGCGCCGGTCGCTGGAAGGGCGACGAGGTGGTGGTCGCCTACGTCACCGGGCACGGCCTGAAGACGGCCGACGTGCTGGCATCGGCCAACGGACATTCGAGGCGGATGGAAATAGATCCGACGCTAAAGTCGTTTCGCGAGAAGGTGGATATTTAGAACATGGCGCAGTTTCGTATCCCCGGCCCGCTCCGCCGCCTGTCCGACGGCCAGGTCACCGTGCCGGTCGAGGCGACCGACCTGGCGTCGGCCATCACGGCTCTGGACGCTCGCTACCCCGGCTTCAGGGACCGCCTTCTCGATGAGAACGGCGACCTCCGGCAGTTCGTCAACGTCTACCTGAACGACGAGGACGTGCGCCTGGGCGCCGGCCTCGGGTCGAAGGTGGGGGAGAAGGACGAGATCTCCATCGTTCCGGCCGTGGCCGGAGGTGCATGAGCTTTAGACTCCCCGACTGATGGGGCGACGCAGGCTCAAGCTGATATTCGGTCCCGACCTGGTCAAGGAGCCGGTCATCTATCAGCTCGGCCGGAAGTTTGAGCTCGTGACGAACATCCGGCGGGCGGACGTGACCCGTGACCAGGGTTGGGTGCTGCTGGAGATCACGGGGGAGCCTGACGAGCTCGACCGGGGCGTCGCCTACCTCGAGGCTCAGGGGGTCTCGGTCGAGCCGGCCGAAGGCGACCTGGTCGAGTGACTCGCGACGTCGAGGTCGCGATCGATGGCGTCCAGGAAGGAATCGGCACGGTGATCTGGACGGCCGGATACCGGCCCGACTACGCCTGGGTGAACCTCCCGGTGTTCGACGAGATGGGCTTTCCGATCCAGGTCGACGGCCGCAGCTCCGCGCCGGACCTGTACTTCGTGGGCGTGCCGTGGATGCGCAAGAACATGTCCCCCATCCTTTACGGAGTGGGGGATGACGCAGAGGTTGTCGTGCGGCAGATCGTCGCGGAACGCAGATGAGGGTCGCGGTCGCCATGTCGGGCGGCGTTGATTCGTCGGTCGCTGCGGCGCTGCTCCAGGCTCAGGGCCATGAGGTCGTAGGCGTGACCTTGCAGCAGTGGCCGCGCGACGACTCGGACGAGGCGGCGCGTCACGGGGGATGCTGCTCGCTCTCGGCGGTCGAGGACGCAAGGCGTGTCGCCTCGTTGCTCGACATTCCTTACTACTGCTGGAATCTCGAGAAGGAGTTCGGGGAACGGGTCATCGAACCTTTCCACCGCGACTACCTGGAGGGTCGGACGCCCAACCCCTGCGTGCGCTGCAATGCGTTCGTCCGCTTCGACCTCATGCTTGCGCGTGCCCTCGAGCTGGGTTTCGACCGTCTGGCCACCGGCCATTACGCGCGCATCTTCCAGGGCGCGGACGGCCCCGAGCTCCACACCGCCGTAGATGCGGCGAAGGACCAGTCGTACATGCTCTATCACCTTGACCGCGAGCGGCTCGGCAGCATCGTGTTCCCGCTGGGCGGCATGACCAAGGTTGAGGTCCGCGAGCACGCGCGAGAGTTCGCCCTGCCGGTGGCGAACAAGGCCGAGAGCCAGGAGATCTGCTTCGTACCACGTGGAGAAACCGCGCGATACCTCGCGCAGCGGCTGCCGGTCAGGGAGGGCGCGGTGGTCGACACCGGGGGCCGCGAAGTCGGCCGGCATCGCGGGACGGCGCTGTACACGGTGGGCCAGAGGAGCGGTTTCGGGGACCTGTCGGAGCCGGGCCCCTGGTATGTCGTTCGCGTGGAGCCGGCGTTGAACCGGCTGGTGGTCGGCCGCAGGGACGAGCTGGCCGTCCGGCGAGTCGAGCTCGCCGAGGTGACGTTCGTCGACGGCGCCGTCCGCGAACCGATCACCTGCGACGCACGGCTTCGATACCACGCGCCGGCCATCTCCGCGGTCTATGAATCGCGCGCCTTGCGGCTCGCCGAGCCGTTCCTGGGCGCGGCCCCAGGCCAGGCCGCCGTCCTGTACTCGGGAAGCCGGGTCCTGGGCGGGGGGACCATCACCGCCGCGTCCTGAGCTGCGGGCTTCCCCTTCCGGGCATAGGATTGGCCCGTGGCGACGGTCCGAGACGTTATGAAGACCAGGCTGCACATGGTCGACGCGACGGCCACCGTCGGGGAGGCGGTCGCGCTGATGGCGCAGCAGCACATCGGCTCGACGCTCGTGATGGACGGGTCGCGGCTGATCGGCATCTTCACCGAACGCGACACGGTGAGGGCCATCTCCCAGTCGCATGACGCCCCCAGCCACGAGATCTCGTCCTGGATGACGCGTAACCCGCAGACGGTCGATCCGGACGTCGACACGGACGAGGCTTTGAAGACGATGCTGGACCGAGGCTTCCGCCACCTGCCGGTCGTGGAGGATGGCAACGTCATCGGGATGGTCTCGATGCGCGATCTCGCCGGTTAACAGCGCTGTAATCACGCGCTAAACTAATCCGCCCCCCGCCTCTCGTGGTTCAACGCGCCCTCGGGACGGCGCGAAGGATGATCGACCGCTTTGGGCTTGTTGGCGCTGCGCCGTTACCTACCGTACCTGCGGCCGTACACGCGGCTGGTCGTGGTCTTCGGCCTGGCTCAACTGGCGAGCCTGGCCATGGCCGCTGCCATCCCCACGGTGATCCAGAACATCATCGACGGACCGATCACGCACCACGACCTGGGTCAGCTGGTGCCTATGGCGGGCTTCCTGGTCTTGATCGGTCTCCTGGAGTTCGGATTCGTCTTCCTGCGGCGTAACTTTTCGGGCATCGCCTCGCTGCGCATGGAGACGGACCTGCGCAACGACTTCTACGCGCATCTCCAGGGCTTGCAGGTCGCCTTCCACGACAACTGGCAATCGGGCCAGCTGCTTTCGCGTGCGATCTCGGACATAGGCACCGTGCGCCGATTCGTGAGCTTCGGGCTGATCTGGTTCCTGCAGACCATCGTCACTTTCGTGGTCGTCCTGGTGCTGATGCTGTTGCTCGACTGGCAGCTCGCTCTCGTGGTAGTGGTGTGCATGCTGCCGATCGCCTACTTCAGCCGCAAGTTCCACAATCGATACAAGCTCATCGCGCGCCGGCTGCAGGACCAGCAGGGCGACCTCACCACGATCATCGAAGAGATGGCGACGGGCGTTCGCATCATCAAGGCGTTCGGACGCATGGGCCTCATGCAGAAGCGCTTCGAGGATCAGGCCGCGATGCTGCGCACCACGAGCCTGCTCGGTATCGATGTGCGCGCACAGCTCTGGACGAGGCTCAACTTCCTGCCTAACCTGTCCCTCGCCGCGGTCCTCCTGCTGGGCGGCATCAACGTCACCCAGGGCCGGTTGACGATCGGAGGGCTGGTCGCGTTCATGAACTACGTCTTCATGCTCACCTGGCCGATGGATGCGATCGGTTGGGTGCTTTCCATGAGCGAGGAATGCCAGACCGCCACGGAAAGGCTCAACGAGGTGATGGACTCGAGGCCCGAGATCGCGGACCGACCCAACGCTCGCAACCTCGAGCGGTGTCGGGGCCGCATCGAGTTCCGCGACGTCGGGTTCAAGTATCCCAAGTCCGACGCGTGGATCCTGCGCGGGCTCAACCTGACCATCGAACCGGGCGAGACTATGGGACTCGTCGGGAAGACCGGGAGCGGAAAGACCACCCTGGCCCAGCTCGTGCCGCGCCTCTACGACGTCGACGAGGGCTCCGTGATGCTCGACGGCATCGACGTGCGGGAGCTCCGGCTGAGCTCGCTGCGCTCGCACGTCGGCGTGGCATTCGAAGACCCGATCCTGTTCTCGGCTTCTGTGCACGAGAACCTCGTGATGGGCAGGCCCGTGGTCTCAGACGACGAGATCAAGCGCGCGGTCGACATCGCCCAGGCCGGTTTCGTGTGGGACCTTCCATGGGGCCTGGAGACCCGAGTCGGCGAGCAGGGCTACACGCTGTCCGGTGGCCAGCGCCAGCGCCTTGCGCTCGCCAGGGCGGTGCTCGGCGCGCCGCCGGTGCTGGTGCTGGACGACCCCCTCTCGTCGGTGGACGTCCATACGGAGGCCGTGATCGAGGAGGCGCTCGCCCGCGTGCTGCAGGGCGTCACGGGCCTGCTCGTCGTCCACCGGCCTTCGACTCTCGCGCTGGCCGACAGGGTGGCCCTCATCGATGGCGGCCACGTAGCGGCCGTGGGTTCTCACACCGAGCTGATGCGCTCGAACGACGTATACCGCGCTCTGCTGTCGCAGGAATACGAGCTGCAGGCCGAGGAGCGAACACTTCCTGACGGGACTCCCGCGGTGATCGCGGGGGGAGGCTGAGCTTGGCGACGGCACCTGCCGACCGCTGGCGCGGGGTCGCCTCGGAGGAGATCGATGAATTCTCGCCGAGCGTGGCCGGTTTGTTGCGACGCCGCAGCCGCCGGCTGCTGGCCGACCTCGCCAAGCCGTACCGCTGGGCGATGGCGCTGGCCGGCGTCCTCATCCTCGTCAGATCGGCGGCCTATCTCGCCCTGCCTTACCTGGTGGGTCTCGGAATCGACAGCGGCATCCGTCCCGGACAGACGGGCAACCTCACGAACCTGGTCGACATAGTCGGCGTCCTGCTGCTGGCGCTGGTGGTCAACGCCGGGGCCAACTTTGCGTTCCTGCGACTGTCCGGCCGCATCGGCGCCAATGTGCTGTTCGACCTCCGCACGACCCTCTTCGCGCACGTGCAGGAGCTTTCGCTCTCCTTCTTTGAGCGCTACACGTCGGGCCGCATCATCTCCCGGCTCACCTCGGACATCGACGCGCTGAACGAGCTGCTCGCGACCGGTCTGACATCCGTCATCACGTCGCTCATCTCGGTGGTCGCGATCACCGTCATCTTGCTGCGCCTCGACCTTCGCCTCGGGGCCGTGACGTTGGTGGCGATGCCGCTCGTGCTCGCGCTCACCTACTGGTTCCGTGTCAACTCGGCGCGCTCGTACCGCGCCGTGCGGCGCGCGATCGTTCTGGTGATCGTGCACTACGTCGAATCGCTGGGCGGCATTCGCGCAGTCCAAGCATTCCGGCGCGAGCCCCGCAACCAGGAGATCTTCGAGGACGTCAACGGCCGCTATCGCGACGCCAACATCTGGTCCAACCGGCTGGCCTCGACTTTCGGCCCGGCGATCAACCTGCTCGGCCGCCTCACCACCACGGCGGCTCTTTTGTTCGGCGGTTACCTGGTCGTCCAAGGACAGCTGACCCTGGGCGTCCTGACAGCCTTCGTGCTCTACCTGCGTCAGTTCTTCGAGCCGATGCAGGACCTCTCCCAGTTCTACAACGTGTTCCAGGCCGCCGGCGCCGCGTTGGAAAAGCTGGCCGGCGTGATCGAGGAGACGCCCACCGTTCCCGAGCCGTCGACGCCCGTGAAGCTGGGGGACGCGAAAGGCGCGATCGCCTTCGAGCACGTCACGTTCGCGTACCGCGAGAAGGCCGTGCTGCACGACGTCGACCTCCAGATCCCCGCCGGCCAGGTCGTCGCCATCGTGGGCGAGACGGGCGCCGGAAAGACGACGATGGCGCGACTGATCGCGCGGTTCTACGACCCGACCTCAGGACGGATGACGCTGGACGGCGTCGACCTCCGCGAGGTTGCGGTCGAGGAGCTGCGTCGCGCCGTGGTCACCGTGACGCAGGAGAGCTTTCTCTTTTCGGGCACGGTGGGCGAGAACCTTCTCTTCGGCCGGCCTTTAGCCTCGCACGAGGACATGGTCGCCGCCGCTCGAGCGATTGGCGCGGACGAGTTCATCAGCGCGATGCCGAACGGATACGACACCGATGTGCGACGGCGAGGAGTGCGGCTCTCCGCCGGCCAGCGCCAGCTGGTGGCCTTCGCGCGCGCCTTTCTCGCAGACCCGCGCGTCCTCATCCTGGACGAGGCCACGTCGTCGCTCGACCTCCCCTCGGAGCGGCTGGTGCAGCGAGCGCTGCGCACTCTGTTGCGTGGGCGAACGGCGATCATCATCGCCCACCGCCTGTCGACCGTCGAGATCGCGGACCGCGTGCTGGTAGTCGATGCGGGCCGGGTGGTCGAGGACGGCGCTCCTTCGGAGCTGAGGCAGCGGAGCGGCCGCTACGGCCTGCTCCACCAGGCGTGGGTGGAATCCCTGGCTTAATCGGCTGTGATGGTGTCGACGTAGAAGCGGCGCCAGCCGACCACCTCGAAGCCGAGACGCTCGAGGATCGGCCTGGACATGTCGCCGCCCCAAACTGTGAGCCCTGCCACGCCGGCCCGACGTGCGATCTCGACCCGGGCTGCGACCAGCGCCCGGTACACGCCTCGGCCGCGAAACTTCGACCGGACCGAGCCGCCGTTCATCTTCGCGCCGTCGGGCGGGTAAAGACCCAGCGAGCCGGAGCCTGCCGGCTCGCCATCCACCCTGGCCAGGAGAAGGTGCCGGTGGCCGGCGGCGAGGAGGTTGCGCCGCCGGTGCTCTCGCGCCGCGACCCGCGGCCCGTCGTCGCCGAGGGACTCGGCCCGGAACGCCTCGGCCGCGGCTCGATCGGCCTGCTGGAACGCTTCCGGGTCGGCCAGGGCGTCGACGATCTCGAGACCGGCCACGCGCGGGACATGGATCGTCGCGGCGCTTGACAGCACCATCACCTTCGACTCCACCCCGTGGCGGTCCGGGTCGATGTCGTGGGCGTGCAGCCGATGCGCGAGGTCCGCCGGTTTGGACTCGGGGTCCAGGGTCCACATCAACGGCAGGCGCCTCGGCGCCACGATCGCTCGTACCTCCTTGATCACGTCGTCGGCCTCATCAGCCCTGCACCTGATCCAGGAGACGTTGTTCGGGCCGGCGATGGGGAAATCCGGCTGCAGGGTGATCTCGTAGCGGGGAGTGACGATCACCTCGATCCCCGGCTCCGCCCGCTGGCGGTGGTGGTTGGCGAACTCGACCAGCGCCTGCGATACTGCCGGCATGGCTGAATTGTCGCGGAGACTGCGCCGGTGGGATCCGATCCGGCTTGCCGCAGTCGGGTCGGGCGCCGCCGGGGCGTTGCTCCTGGGCGCTTACGCCGTCGCCGCAGCGACCGTGCAACCGACTCCCGGAGGCGTCGTTTCGGCCGTCTCGATGCTCGCGATTGCGGGTTCCGGCCTCCTGTATGCTTGGCGGCTTGGAGCCGGCGGCCTCGTCGAGTAGCCGGTAAGAGCAACTCTCAATCACCACGGAGAGCCGATGGACTCCCTCCACGCGATAGGTTTCTACGCGTCCGCGACACTGTCGATGGGCGGCGCGTTCTTCGTCGCATTCCTGCCCGCCCGCCCCACGCGCGGCCTCGCGCTGGCGGTGACCGGAATAGGGCTGGCGGGCATCGCCCTCTCGCTCTCCGCCGGGTTTGCCGCCGCGGTGGTCCTAGTGTGCTACCTGGCGATCGCAGCCATGCTCGCCGGCCCTCAGTACAGGTCGTTCGATCCCGTGACACACCCTGCCTGGCGACAGGTCGGCGCGATCGGCGCGGCGGGCCTTCTCGCCCTGCTTGCGTATGCCGCATATCGCGGCGACTTCGTCCATGCGACCTTTTACGGAGGCGCCGTCGGCGGCTCCGCGTTGGGCCGGATCCTTTTCGCCCACGACGCGATGGCGACGGTGGCCGTGGCCGCCGTGATCCTGGTCGCCCTGGTGGGCTCCACCGCTGCGTGGCGGGCCCGGGGCCGAAGTCGGTGACCGTCGGCCTGGTGACCGTCATGTTCGTGGGGGCGGCACTGGTGGCGGTCGGCGCTTTTGCGGCCGCCTGGCGCCGCGACCTCACGGCGGCCCTGGCCGGCATTCCCCTGATGTTCGGCGGGGCCGGGGTGGCTTTCGAGGGCGTCGCGCGGTTCTCGGCTGCCGGGGGCCCGGAGCTCATCGGCCAGGAGGTCGCGGTCCTGCTGGCCGTCGTCGCCCTGGCGCTGGTCGCGCTGGGTGTGGGCGTCGCAGGTCGGGAGGGGGCTCGCTGAACCTGCTGGTCGCCGCCGGCGACATCTTCACGGCTGCTTCCGGCGCGGCATCGGGCTCCCGGCCGTCCGGTTTCACTTTCGATCCCTCGACCACGCTCGGGTGGGCGGTGCCCCTCATGGTGCTGGCTCCTCTGTTCGCCCTCCTGATTGCCGTCTCGAGTGTCCGCACCCGCCGGTCGTCGTCGACGATGGCCATGCTCGGCGCCGTGGTGACGCTGCTGCTGACCATCTTGGTGGGATGGGGTCTCGCCAAGAGGACGACTCCGTACTCCGCGACCTTCCAGTACATCAACCTTCCGGTCGCATTCAGCGGGCCGGTGAACTTCCAGAGCTTTGTGATCAACATCGTGTTTCACGTCGACCATCTCACGGTGGCGGCCCTGGTCGCCGTCGAGATCTGCGTCATCGGCGCGATCGGTTGGCATCAGGTCATGGGGAGGTCCGAGCCCGGCGCCGCGCGATTCCACGCGTTGATCAGCACCCTCCTCTTCGGTTGCGTAGGTGCCCTAATGAGCTGGGACCTGGCCGAGCTGCTGGCCTTCTGGGGCATCGCGGGAGGGGCGACCTACCTCCTGCTCTCCCACCGCTGGGGCCTCGACGAAGCCGCGCGGCGGGGCCGCATCGCTCTGGCGCTGCCTTTCCTCACCGACCTCTCGCTGTTGTGCGGCGTGGCCTGGCTCTATGCCCGGTATGGCGCCCAGAGCCTCGACACGCTTTTCCCCATCCTTCATACCAACCCGGGCTGGACGGTTCGGTCGCTGGTCGTGGCGTCGGTCCTGATCCTCATCGGCGTGTCGGGTAGGCTCGCGCTCTGGCCTCTCCAATCGTGGGTGACGCAGACGGCCGTCTCCGCGCCGCCCGCCGCCTCCGCGATGGCGCAGGCCGTGTGGTCGGTGCTCGCGATCGTCGTGCTGTACCGGCTGATGCCGATCTTCGCCGCCTCGAACCTGCAGACGGTGCGCGCCTGCATGTACGCGTGTGCCGCCGCCGCGGCTATCGCATCTCTGCTTGCGCTGTTCGGAAACGAGCCGCGTCGGGTCATCGCCCTGCTCGGGTCGGCGGTGGCTGCGGTCGGGGCCGCGATCGTGATCCACGGCTCCGAGAACGCTCATGCCGTGTTTGCGATCGCCGGCGTCGCCTGCATCCTTGCCGTTGCTCCTGCCCGCACCGCGGCGACCCTGGCCGCCTCGGCGATCGCGGGCGCCATGCGCACAGCCGACATGGCGGAGATGGGGGATGCATGGCAGCGAATGCGAGCGAGCTCGCTGACACTGCTGGCGGGAGGCATCGTGGTCGGTCTCAGCGCCATGGGCGCGCTGTCGTTCGGCGTGTCGTCGCGTTCGTGGCTGGGCGCGCTGCTCGGTGAGGCCGTGCTGCTCGTCGCAGTCGGGGTGACACGTGTCTTTCTCGGTGTGTCGGTCGGACCGCTCAGGCGGCGGCGTGCTTTCGAGCCCGACCGCGTGCGCGAGGCGCCCTCGCCATCGCTCGGCTGGCCGTTCATGCTGGCGGTGGCCGGCGCCATCTTCCTGGTCGCCTCGACCATCCGAGGCTGGCTCGACCTTCTCGACGGGTTCAAGCATCCTGAGCCGTCCGCGGGATCATTCGCCGTCTGGCTGGCGATCGCGCTCCTGGGAATCGCGGCGGCGACGTTCGCTTACGCCCGCGACAAGGACGGGGCCCTGGTCGCGTCCGCCGCCACGGGCGCCTGGCTCAATGCGCGGATGGCGACCGCGTCGGCGCTGGTCGAGCGCTTTCTCGTGGCTCCGACCGCCGACCTGGCGCGCCGCGTCGACGTCTGGCTGCCTGCGGGCGACGGTGCCCTGGGGCGTTTTGCCGGCACCTCCGGGCGGGTCGCGCTCGCCGGCGGCCGGCTTTCGGCGCTGCCGTTGGTGATACTGCTCGCCGTGGGCCTGGCCATCTTGATCGCCCTCGCGGCCCCGGGACTCCTGCGTTGATCCTCTCCGCCATCCTCGCTGCCAGCCCGTCGCCAACGCCGGTGTCGGTTCCCGGTGCGGGGATCTTCTCGTCGCCGCTGCTGCTCAGCCTGACCATCTGGGTGCCAGTGGTGGTGGCCGCGGCGCTTTCTGTGATGCCCAACCCGCGGGGCCGTTATGACGTGCTGATCAAGCAGATTGCGTTCTTCACCAACCTCGGCCTGCTCTTCGTCCTCTTTGTCGCCTACAACCAGTTCCAGTCGTTCGTTCCGACCATGCAGTACGAGGAGAAGGTCCCGTGGCTGGCCGCCATCGGAGTCACCTACCACCTGGGCGTCGACGGCCCGGGGATGGTGATGCTCATCCTGTCCGGGCTCATCGGTATCGCTTCGGTGCTCGCCTCGCTGGGCATTCGCGAACGCGTCCGTTCCTACTTCGCCCTGCTGCTTTTGGTGCAGGCGACGGTGAACGGCGCGATCGTCGCGCACGACATGTTCGTCCTCGTCTTGTTCTGGGGCGCGGCCGCGATCCCGCTCGCCCTGTTGGTGTTCGGCTGGGGTGGACCGAGAAGTCAGGTCGCGGGCTGGAGGCTGGTCGGCTACTGGGGCCTCGGCAGCGCCGCGCTCGCGGTCGGGGCGATGACCCTGTACGCGGCCACAGGCGCCACGAGCTTCGACATGGACGTCGTGTTGAAGGCGACGCTCAGCCCCCGCCTCCAGATGGCGGTCGGGCTGTTGATGATCGTGGCGGCGGCGACGCGGCTGCCGCTCTTCCCACTGCACGGATGGATGCGCGACGTGTGTGCCGAGGCACCCGTAGGAGTGTCGGTGGTGGTCACCGGCGCCGCATCCAGGCTGGGGGCGTTCCTGCTGCTGCGCACCTTGATCGCCGCGGAGCCGGTCGCCGCGCACCTCCTTGGACCTCTGCTCGCGGCCCTCGCTGCTCTCACCGTCGGTTACGGCGCCGTCGCGGCGTTGAGGACGGTCGACATCCGCCAGGTCTCGGCCTACCTGGCCATGATCCCGGGCGGAATCACCGTGCTCGGCCTGGCCGCGCTCTCGCCGCTGGGGATCGCGGGCAGCGTGCTGTCGCTGTTCGCCGGCGGCCTTGCCGCCGCGCTCATCGTCGGAGTGTGCGCGACCATCTCCGAGCGCGCTCAGTCGCGCAGCCTGCTCGTCCTTGGCGGGCTCGCGCCGCGTATGCCCAACCTGGCGTGGCTCTTGATCGCCGCGGCGCTTGCGATTCTCGGGGTTCCGATCCTGGCCACGTTTCCGGCCGAGCTGATGACGTTCTTTGGTGCCTTCAAGACCCAACCGATCGGCGCGTTCACCGTCGCCCTGGGCTTGGCCGTGGGCGCCGTCGCACTCGCCGCCCTCCTGCACCGCGTGCTGTTCGGGCCGCCCAACCCCGACGCCCCGGGGGTCTCCGACTCCTCGCTCGGAGAGACCTGGTACCTGGCGCTGCTGGCGGGCGGCCTGCTGTGGGTCGGCCTGTTTCCGGGCGGCCCGATCATCCCGGGCACCGACACGCCCCTGTTCGACCCGGGGATGGTCAACGTGATGGCCGCGGGCATCTCGGACATGGCATCGCCCTATACCGGTCCTTCGGCGCAATGAGGAACGCCGTCCTCGTCCCGGAAGCCCTGGTCGTCGCCGCAGCGGTTCTCATCCTCCTGTCGGGCCGCTTCTCATGGCTCTCGGCGGGGTCGCGCCGGCGGCTACCGGCGGTCGCGGCCGGAGTTGCGATCGTCGCATTTGGGCTGGAGCTGTGGGTGGGAGCGACGCTGAGCACGTACTTCGGCGGCGCACTGATCCAGGACCGCTTCGCCCTGTTTGCGAAGGCCGCGGTGCTGCTGGCCGCCGCGCTTGCGATAGCGAGCGCCGACTGGACGACGGAGGATTCGACTCCGATCGGCGTCGCGATGCCGCTGCTAGCCGCTTTCGGCGTGATGGTCGCAGCGTCGGCCGGCGACCTCGTCGCGCTGTGGGCGGGCCTCGAGCTGGCCGCTGCAGCCGGCGTCGTGATGGTGTCGCTGCGCCGGCCCGACCTTGCCCTGCGCTCTTTGATCGCGGGCGGCCTGGCCAGCGCCCTGGTGTTGATGGGGATCGCCTACCTCTATGCCACCACGGGCAACCAGGACATCGCGGCCATCCGCGCCGTGCTCCTCGGTTCAGGGCCCTCCGTCGCTCTCGCCATCCCCATCGTGCTGCTCCTCAGCGGGCTGGCGATGCGGGCAAGCCTGGCGCCGTTCCAGCTGGCTGGGCTCCCGGCGGGTCTCGGCGCATCGCCCCTGGGGGCAGGCCTGGTGGTGGGGCTGATCGCGGCCGGCGCGGCGGTCGTGGCGATCAAGCTCGCCGCGGCGCTGCTTCCGATTCCGGCCGTTTACTCGCCATACCTCGAAGTGCTCGCGGCGGTGGCGATGGTGGGCGGCGGCGCCGCCGCGCTGGCGGTCCGCGCCCCGAGGAACCGACTCGCCTACCTGGCCGCCGGCCAGGTAGGCTGGCTCGTCGCCGGCCTCGTGACCCACTACCGGACCGGCGTCGGCGCCTCGCTGTTCCTGCTGGGCGCCTTCGTCGTGGCGGCCACGTGCGGGCCGGCCGTGCTCGGCCGGGCGGAAGGGGGAGAGGCGGCGATCGCCGGCCTCGGCGCCCTTCGCCCGGCTCGCGCGGCGGCTCTTGCCCTGGCCATGCTGTCACTTGCCGGCGCGCCGCCCCTGGCGGGGGCCTTCGGGGAACTCGCCGTCGCAGCGGCCCTTGCACAGAGCGGGCACTTCGCCTTGCTCGCCCTGGGAGCGCTCGGCTGGATCATGGGAATCGCCGCCGCGCTGAGCACCCTCCGGACGATTTACCTCCAGAGCCCGCTCGAAGAAGGCCACCGGGGCGCGGCTTCAGCCCTCCCCGTGCTCACTCGCCTGTCGTCCTTGGGAGCTTTGGCACTCTGCTTCGTCATCGTCGCGTACGGGCTGTTCGGAAGCCCGATCATGGGCCTGGCAGACCAGGGGGCGGAAGCGCTGGGCCTCCGCTAGCCCCTCGCAGGACCGCGGCGCCGCCGCGTAGACTCCAGCGCAGCGAACTCAGCCTACGTCTCAGAAAACGTCCCTGGAGGTCCCGCACTTGGCCCGCCGCCGCGAATTCCTTTCGAGCTTCGCCGTTTTGCCGTGAAAGCGAACGGGCAGCGAAAGAGGACTCGTCCTCGGGTACGCCCCCGGCCCCGACGGCCGCAAAAGCGAGTCTCTCACCACTGGCTGATGCGCTTCTCGCTGGTGGTCCTGATCGTCGTCGCGATCATGGGTTTGATCGGCACCGGGGCCACCATCGGCATCGTCGACTACTTCGCCGGCGACCTGCCGTCGATCGACGCGATCAAGGCGGCCAACTTCACCCAGACCACCCGCATCCTCGATCGCAACGGGAACCTGATCGAGGCGCTGTACCACGAGAACCGGACGGTCGTGCCGCTGAGCAAGATCAGCACCAAGCTCCAGCTTGCGACCATCGACACCGAGGACCGCACCTTCTACCAGAACTCGGGCGTGGACTACCGGCGCCTTGCAATCGCCATCGTGTATGACCTGACTCATCGCTCAGCCACGCTGGGCGGCTCGACGATCACCGAGCAGGTTGTGAAGAACGAGGTGCTGGACGCCGGTGCGGCGGCGCCGAGCCGCACCATCAGCATCAAGTTTCGCGAGCTCCTGCTGGCCGAGGAGATGGAGCGTCGCTACACCAAGCAGCAGATCCTCGAGCTGTACTTGAACGGGATCAACTACGGCAATGGCGCCTACGGAGCAGAGGCCGCCGCCGAAACCTACTTCGGGGTTCACGCCTCCGACCTGACATGGTCCCAGGCGAGCTTTCTCGCGGGACTCCCCCAGGCGCCATCCGACTACGACCCGTTCGGCACCCCCGACCAGCTGGTGGCGGCGAAGGCGCGCTGGCGAGAGGTGCTCGACAGCCTGGTCGCGGTCGGTGATCTCAGCGCGAGCGCCGCCAACTCCATCTACAAGAGCGACATGGTGGTGAAGATGATCGCGGCGCACAACGCCCTGCCGGCTCAGCCCAACCCGCTGACCGCGCATTTCGTCGACTACATCGAGCAATACATCGGGCAGCGGTACGGGGAGCAGGCACTGTACGAGGGCGGCCTCACGATCACGACCACCCTCGACCTCGGAACGCAGGCGATGGCCGACCACTGGGTCAAGGCCGGCGTGAGCACCTACGCGAAAAGGGGGGTCAACACTGGCGCGATGCTCGTCATGAACCCGAACGATGGCGAGATCCTCGCCATGGTCGGCAGCGCGGACTACAACAACGCCGCGATCAGGGGCCAGATCAATCTCACCGGCATGGATCCACTCGGATGGCGAGGGGTTGGGTCCTCCTTCAAGGTCTACACGTACGCGGCCGCCCTGCAGGCGGGCATCGTGACGCCCGCCAGCCTGCTCAACGACCAGACCGGCGTCATCGGCGGTCATACGTTCAGCGACTGGGACGGCAAGCACGAGGGATACATCACGTTGAGGACCGCGCTGGCCCAGTCGCGCAACCTGCCCGCCCTGTGGACCTATGCCCAGGAAGGCGGCAGCCGGGTGATCGCGCTGATGCACAACCTGGGCGTCACCGCCCAGATCGAGAACCCGGACGGTGTCGCAACCACTTTGGGACACGATCCGATCTCGATGGCCGAGCACCTGGCTGCGTACTCCGCATTTGACAACGGCGGATACCGGATCAGCCCACACGCCGTGCTGCGGGTGACCGACGCCAATGGCAAGGTGCTGGAGGCGCTGGATCCAAATGCGCCTCGCACGCAGGTGATCAGCCCCGACCTGGGGTACGTCATGACCGACCTGTTGCGCGGGCCGGTCAAGCTGTACCTCGGCAACCTCGGCAGCGAGCCGGTGGCCGGCAAGTCGGGCACGACCGAGGCTTACACCGGTTCGATCTTCATCGGTTACACCCCCAACCTTGCGGTCGCCGCCTCGCTGATGCACATCGACGCGGGCCCGACCTGCAAGTCCGGGTACGCGTATCTCGCCACCAACTTTCCTCCGTCCGGATGGGAATGCCCGACCGCGCAGCTGTTCGGCGAAAACGTGGGGATCTCCGTCTGGAAGCCGTTCCTGGAGCAGTACTACTCGACCCATCCGTGGCCGGCGATGTGGGCCCAGCCGGCAGGCGTGGTGACAAGGCAGGTGTGTCCTTACGACGGGGGTTACACAGCCGCGGGCGGGTACAACGAGATCTTTCTGAAGGGCACGGGCGAGCCGCAGTACCCGTGCGGCGCCAACCCACCGCCGGGTGCTCCGCCGTATCAGCCTCCGGCGCCGAGCCCGTCGCCCACGCCTCCCGCCTCGCCGACCCCACACTAGGGGCATGCGACCGACCAGGGCGAGCATGATCGCCGGTGCCGTCTATCTGGTGGCGGGCGTGGCCTGGATTCTGGCCACCCATCCGCCGGGGCCGCAGGCGCTGTATGCCGTGTGGTTCCTGGCGGTGGCCGCCGCGGGTTGCTTCATCCCTGGCGAAGCGAACCAGGTGTCACTAGCGCGTGCCTACCTTGCGGCGCCGGCGCTGGCGTACTCGTTGACTGCGGGCATGCTCGGGTTCCTGGCGGTCGCCATCGCGATCGCCGGGCTGAGCGACCTGGTCGACGGCACGGTCGCGCGCCGCTTCGAGCGCCCATCCACGCTTGGGGGCGGCCTCGACCCGATCGTCGACGGCCTGTTCATGGGTGCGGTGGCTGTAGGGCTGAGTGCCGGTGGGGCGTTTCCGCTGTGGCTCGCGGGGGTGGTCGTCGCCCGGTACCTGCTGCCGGCGCTGGGCGGCGCCGTGCTGATCGGGCTGCATCGCCGCCCCGAGCTGCGCCACACCCTCACCGGCCAGGTGTCGACCTCCTTGATCCTGATCCTGCTCGGCGGCGTGTGCCTGTTCCGCGGCCTCAACCAGGACTCCAGCGCGGTGGTCGCTGCGGCAGAGGTCGTGATCCCGGTCGCGACCCTGGCCACCTTCGTCCACCTGGCCTGGGTGTCGCGCCGACCGGTCGCGGCGGCGGAGCCCGGGTAAGGTGCTCTGTGGTCGCGCCAACTGGGCGCGATGCTTCTTTCTAGGCACGGCGCGGCGGCCGAGATCGTGATCCCGGTCGCGACTCTGGCCACCTTCGTCCACGTGGCCTGGGTGTCGCGCCGGCCGGTCGCGGCGGCGGAGCCCCGGTAAGATGCTCTGTGGTCGCGCTAAGTGGGGTGCTGGCGGTACCCTGCACCGGCAATCCGCCTTAGCCGGACCGAATTCCCGCGCTGAGGTCTGGGTTCTCACGCCCGGCCGCGGCCAACGGCGTTGAAGGTTGGGACCTGCGCAGCTCGGGTCTCCGAACCCCGTCAGGTCCGGAAGGAAGCAGCGGTAAGGAGAGAGCCTGAGGGTGCCGCAGCCATCCGGGCCTGAGCCGCGAACCGTGGTGCGAGCTGGGGGTCTTCGATCGAGGCGGGGGTGCGCGGCCAT
>DATKSS010000033.1:0-8859 GCA_035531515.1 Candidatus Dormiibacterota bacterium
ATCGCGCCGAGTATAGAACCAACTCGCGTCCCCCCGCGTTAACCTATGGCAACTTCACGGTCTGGAGGAGGTCTCTTGGACGTCGCGGGCGTACTGCTGGTCACCTCGGTGCTGCTCGTGGTCGCGTTCCTGCTCCTCACCCTTTCGCTGATGCGGCTCCGCGGCACCACCAGGGAGCTGCAGGCGGCGCTCGACGACGAGAGCGGGGCTCGGGATCGCGCCGCCCTCCTGCTGGCGATCGCGTCGGCGGTCAACTCGTCCCTGGCCCTCGAAGAGGTGCTGAACGTGGCCCTGACCCACGCCGGCCGGATCATGGGGGCGGTCGCCGGCGCCATGTACCTGGTACGGCAGGGCAAGGCCGAGATGCAGAGAGACGCCTCCTACAACCTCACCAACCGCGCGCGGGGCGCCACGCGCAAGATCGACGAGGAGCCGCTGCGCTCGGCCCTGGCCGCCATGCGGCCGCTGGTGGTCAAGCTCGACGAGCGCACCGCCCCGGGCCTCGAGGCCGGCGGCCACCCGCAGCACGTGCTGGTCGTCCCGGTGCAGCGCTCGGGCCAGCTCATGGGGGCCATGGAGCTCTACCTCAACGCCTGGCGGGAGCTGACGGAGGACCAGGCCGACCTGCTCAATGGCGTTGCTTCGCAGGCTGCGATCGCGATCCGGCACGCGCAGCTGTTCCAGGCGCAGGAGGAGAACGCGCTCACCGACGAGCTGACCAAGCTGCCCAACCGCCGCGCTCTCGCGCAGCGCTTCCTACAGGAGATGCAGCGCGCGCGGCGCCACCACAACGCGATCGCGTTCATGATGATCGACCTCGATCACTTCAAGCAGGTCAACGACACTTACGGCCACCTCAACGGCGACGCGGTGCTGGCGGAGCTGGCCACCATCCTCACCAGCGGCGCCCGCGAGTCCGATGTTTGCGCGCGGTACGGCGGCGAGGAGTTCGCCCTCATCCTGCACGAGACCACAGAGGCCGGCGCGCGAACCCTCGCGGAGCGCATCCGCACCAAGGTGGCTGCCGCCACCTTCCCCGGGGGGCTGAAGCTCACGATCTCCATCGGCGTCGCCGCGACCGACGACCCCAACCTTTTCACGAGCCTCATGGAGCACGCGGACAAGGCCCTGTACGCCGCCAAGCAGGGCGGCCGTAACCAGGTCCGCGTCGCCGACATGAGCGCGGCGATCAGCAAGCAGCACGCCTAGGTCGTTTTCGTCCGGGGCGCACCAACCTTTCGCGTCACGGTGATCCGAACCAGGTGGTCAGCGCGTCGCGCAACCCGGTATCCGTGCCGTCCCCGACCCAGGCGACATGTCCGTCAGGCCGAATCAGGACGGCGGCGGGGGCGGTGACCGCGCCAAGCACCGGCAGCTCCCAAACACCTGCATATTTGGCGTCGACCAGCTGAACCCGACCTGCCCATGGCGTGATCTCGAAGGCGCCGGGCTCACCGAGGTTGAGCAGCACCGGGCGGGCGTCGTGCAGGAGCGTGAACACCCGCAGCGGGCCGTTGGCGGTGACCAGGTCGAGGTCGGACATGCGGCGCCCGAGCAGCGGGTGTCCTTCGCCGAGGTCGTAATGAACGTCTAGGCCGGACATCGTCGCGGCGAGACGCTTGCGCGGCTCGTCCATTCTCAACAGCTCGGACATGGTTTCGCGCAAGGCCTCGATACGGTCGTCGGAGCGAAGGAGCGCGGTCTGTGCCATGGTGTTGCGCAACACGCGGGCAGCGACCGGGTGCCGCTCGGCGTGGTAGGTATCGAGCAGACTATCTGGCGACGTCTCCTTGACCACGTAGGCCAGCTTCCATCCCAAATTCACCGCATCCTGCACACCGATGTTGAGGCCCTGTCCACCCACCGGGAAATGCACGTGTGCGGCGTCGCCGGCCAACAGCACCCGTCTGTCACGGTAGGATGCCGCCTGCCGAGTCATATCGGTGAACCTGGAAATCCAGGTGGGACTGTGGATCCCGTAATCGGTCCCGTAGACGGCGATGAGCGCCTCACTGAGATCACGCAGCGTGGGCTCACTGGTCTGTCCGACGTGCTGTTCGGTCACCAGGACCCCCACCGGTCCATCCTCCAACCTGGAGAGGGATTGGACCCCGATAGCGTCGCGGCGGAGGCCCCACTCCGGCTCCACGTCCGTCTCGACTTCAGCGATCAGGCAGCTGGTTGACGGATCCCACCCCGGGAACTCGATACCGGCTGCCTTACGGATCAGACTCCGTCCTCCGTCGCACCCGACGAGATATTCCGCCCGTAGCGACTGGCCGTCGGACAACTCGACGTCGACGCCCGTGTCGTCCTGCGCGAAACCAATCACCTCACGCCCGCGATAGATCGGAACCCCGAGCTCGCCGACCCAGCCGTCCAGGATGCGCTCGATGTGCTTCTGCCACAGCCCGAGGCCGTAGTTGTGCCGGGTGGGAAAGTCGCTGATGTCCAAACGGATCCAGGCGAACCCCGCGACCTGGGCCACCTGCCCCTGCGAGAGGAACCGATCGGCGATTCCGCGCTGATCGAGAACCTCGATGGTGCGTGAGTGCAGACCGCCTGCGCGCGAACCGACAAGGCTCGGGCTGGCGCGCCGCTCGACGATCGCGACGTCGATATCCGCCAACGCCAGCTCGCCGGCCAGCATCAGCCCCGTCGGGCCCCCGCCGGCCACCACCACGGCATGTTCGGCCATGACTTCCTGACCCCCGTCCCAGAAATATGCGGGCGCCAGCGTCGCACAGGGCAGGGGGCTTGCCGCAAGCCCCGGGGTGCGCTGTACATTGAGGAGGGGAAGCGAACGGCCACGCTCTGTTCGCCAGAGCATCCGCTGTAGAGGGCCAGGGCCCTTGCGAAGAGGCACCTCGCGCGGCGCACGCCGTAAAGTCCCTTCGGGATGGGGCATTTCTGCGTCAACTGCGGCGCAGCGCTCGTGCCGCGCATCATCGAAGGCCGCGAGGTCGAGGCGTGCCCGAACGACGAGTTCGTGCTGTGGCGCGACCCGAAGGTCGCGACCGCGGTGGTGGTCGAGGCGGATGGCGGCGTGGTGCTCGGCCGGCGCGCCATCGAGCCCGGCTATGGCTTGTGGTGCTTACCCGGCGGCTTCGTCAACCACGATGAGGACCCCGAGCTCGCCGCGGTCCGAGAGTGCCTCGAGGAGATTGGCGCCGCCGTCGAGCTGAGCGGGCTGATCTGCGTCTACCACATCGCCAAGACCGAGGCCGCGAGCATGATCGGGATCGCGTATCGCGGCACGCTGGCCGCCGGCCTGTCGGTTTCTGCCGGCCCGGAGATGCTCGAGGTCGCGGTGTTCCCGGTCGACGCCGTGCCGGCGCTCGCCTTCCCGAGCCACAGGCAGGTCCTGTCCGAATATCTCAGGTCCCGGGGGCGGGAGGCGGAAGCCGAACCTCCGAGCGGCGGCGTAGCGGCTCGGCGTGTAACGCGGCCATCACGAGCGCGAGCAGGACAGACGCCGCGGCGCATGCCGTGAACCCGGCGGCGTAACCGCTCGCCTGCATGATGGGCCCGAACGCGAGCGGCCCGACCGACAGGCCGACGAAAAGGACCGTCCCGTAGGTCCCCATCGTCACCCCGCGGGTGGATGTGGCGGAGAGGTCGGCGAACACGACGCCAATGGCGACAAAGGCAGTGGCCATGAACGGCGTGCCGATCATCAGCACGATCGCCAGCCATAGGAACCCGGTCAGATGACCGAGCGCCACGGTGGCCGCCGACCAGACGATGGCGCCCGTGAACACGATCGGCCAGCGGTGAGTTGCGCGGTCCACGAGCCGCCCGCCGGGCGGACGCGACAGGCCGTTGACGACTGCCTGCAGCGCGAGGAGATAACCGACCTGCGAGCTCGGAAGGTGCAGTGCCTCCTTGCCGAAGACGGGCAGGAAGGCGCCCACCGTTCCCCACGAGAGCGTGACCGCGATGAGCCCGATCGTCACCGGTACGAATGAGCGCTGGCTCATCAGGGCACGCAGTGGTCCGCGAAGCGAAAGCCCATGGCCTGAGTGCTGGCGCGTGCCGCTGGCCGCGATGGCGCCCGGGATGGTGAAGACGAGCAGCGCCGTCGTGATGGCGATGTCGGTCCTCACATCGATCCATCGCAGCGCCAGCCCCGCCACGGATGGGCCGATGAAGAATCCCGCCTGCATCGAGAAGGTGAGCCAGCCCATCGCCCGCCCGAGCTTGCCGGCGGCGACCGATTCCGTCACCGCGCTAAAGAGAGATGCCTGCTGCGCTCCGGACGCCAGGCCGCCCACGATCTGCCACAGGAACAACGGCCCCACGCTCGGCGTCGCCGCGGTGGCGAGCTGCGATGTGGCGGCGAGCACGAACGAGATCGCGAGCAGCGTGCGCGCGCCGAAGCGGTCGACCAGCATCCCCGAGGGCAGGGAGAGCACGGCCGCGGCAAGCGTCGACACGGAGAAAAGTGCGCCGACCTCGAAGCGGGTCGCACCGAGGTCGTGTGCATACAGGGGCACGGTCAGGCCGCGCGCCGAGAGGGCGGCGAACGACGCGCCAGCGGCGATGTAGATCGCCAGCGACCTGCGCGACTCGAGGGCGCCCGCGATCACCGACCTAACATAGCGGCGCATGTTGGGACGGCGAGGTCCAGGCGGGGCCCGCGTGCTCGTGGCGCTGGTCGGATGACGGTGCAGTGTGCCGCTGAGCTGCTGGGCGAGGCGAGAAGTGGGCTGGCGCTCACCGGCGCCGGAATCTCCGCCGAGAGCGGAATCCCGACCTTCCGCGGAGAGGGCGGGCTCTGGAAGAAGTTCGACCCGGTGAAGGTCGCATCGATCGACTACTTCCTCGCCGATCCCGGAGCCTACTGGATCGCGTCGAGAGAGCGCGGCCGCGCCGCGCTCGTGGCCACTCCCAACCCAGGGCACGGTGCGCTTGCGGAGCTCGAGGCCGCAGGGCGCCTGGTCGCGATCGTCACCCAGAACACCGACGGCCTGCACCAGGATTCGGGGAGCAAGCGCGTCATCGAGCTGCACGGATCGGGCCGTACGGTCCAGTGTCTCGACTGCGGCTTTCGCGAGCCCAGGTCCGAGGTGCAGGGGCGGCTGGAGGTCGAGATGCCGCCGCGATGCCGGTCGTGCGGCGGGATCTTGCTCAAGCCGACGGTGGTGCTGTTCGGCGAGGCGATGCCGCAGGCGGCCGTGCAGGAGGCCTGCGCGCTCGCGCGCGAGGCCGACGTGATGCTGGTCGTGTGCACGTCGCTGGTGGTCTACCCGGCCGCTGAGGTCCCGCTCATCGCTGTTCGCTCCGGGGCTCGGATGGTCGTCGTCAACGCCGAGCCGACGCCTTTCGACCACCTCGCCGAGGTCGTCATCCACGGCCGCTCGGGTGAGGTGCTCCCGGAGATCGCGCGCCTCGTCTCCGGTGGATGAGGCTGCGCCTTACATCTGCTCCAGGTTGCCTTTCAAGCTCAACCTCGACTCCCTGTCCGGTGGAATGTCGTCGGGTACGACCAGCGTTCCGACAAATGTGCCGACGGGCGCGTTGGCGGCCGGGTAGCCGAGCTCGACCGAGCACGTGGCGCCGGGGGCCAGGGTTTGATTGCTGCAGCCGTCTTTGGAGATCGTCACGTAACCCGCCGGCTGCACGGAAAGCGAGCCCAACGCGGCTGACGCCCCGGTCCCCGAGTTCACGATTTGGACGGCCACGGAACGACCCGAGCTACCGGCGCCTCTGATCTGGTCGAGGAAGTCGACGCTGGACGGGGCAAAGGTCAGCGAAGCAGGCGCGGTGGGCTCGACCGACGGGCTTGGAGCTCCAGTCGTTTCACCGCACGAGCCGAACGGCGCGCATGCCGCGAAGAGGAGCAGCGTGACGATGCTCCAGGCGGCATGGACCGGGCCGGTGGCGCGTGGCCGGGTGCGAAACGCGTTGGACAAAGCGGCCGCCAGTCTCACACAACCAACAACCGATTTGCTCACAGGTGGGTGACGCTGCCCGCGAACACCGCGCGGCCGTCCACGATCAGCTCCCCGCCTTCGCCGAGGTCGTCCGCGACCCCTTCGAACGATTCCCCCGGGAGGTCGACCCGCACGCGCCGGCCCAGCGTCGCCGACAGCTCGCGCCAGCGGCCGATCACCGCCTCGGGTGGCGCGGAGCACCAGAGGTCCATCTTCTCGATCAACCTTGCGAGCAGCTCATCCGCGGCCCGCTCCAGCATGGCCGCGCCCTTTGGCGCCGACGTGAGGTTGATGCCGATGCCGCACACCGCCTTGGCGGGTGAGGCCTCGACCAGGATCCCGCCGAGCTTGCGCCCCGCGACCAGCAGGTCGTTGGGCCACTTCAGGCGCACCTGGGGCCCGCAGGCCTCTGCGGCCGCCACGCCCGCCGCCAGGCTGAGCAGCCGGTTGGGACGTACGACAAACGAGACGAGCAGCGCGGTCCCGGGCGCGGCCTCCCAGCGCCTGCCCGTGCGCCCCCGGCCCGCCTCCTGGTGGTCCGCGACCACGATCGTGCCGATCGGCAGGTCGCGGCCGACGTCCTGGGTCGAGGTCACCGAGCCCAGGCGGACCACCTTCGGTTGCGCTTTCCCCACGGCCGGTAAGCTAGCTCAGTGCCGCCGAGGAAGCTTCACCGCGCCGTGGTGCTGGTGGTGATGATGATGCTGGCCGTGGGTCTCATAGTGATGTTCACGGCCGGTGCAGTGGCCACCTTCGACAGCCACAGCTTGATCGCGCTCGCCGTCGTCCTGGTGGCTGCGGCTGTCAGCGGCGTGGCCTTCAGCTGGAAGCGCTACAGCAACCGCGGCTAGTGGACCGTACCAGCCAAATCTGGAGCACCCGACGTCCCAGGCGGCCGGGCGCCGTGCATGCGCTGATGCCGGCGTTGGGGGCCCCTGCGATCGTCGCTGCCCCCGCGACCACGGCACGGGGACCCCAATAGATGCCATCCTCCTCTCGCCACCCGCGCCTTGGCACCGGCCGCCGGGAACGCCGGTCTTCGAACCTGCGGCCTGCTCCAGCTCTGGCCGTTACAGTCCACTAGTTGCGCAACCTCCGACTCGGCTACAAGGCTTCGGCTGAGCAGTTCGGCCCGCGTGAGCTGCTCGATTTTGCAGTCGCCGCCGAAAAGAACGGGTTCGATAGCGTGTTCGTCAGCGACCATTTCCAGCCGTGGCGTCACTCCGACGGCCATGCACCCTTCGCGTTTTCATGGCTCGCGGCGGTAGGTGAGCGTACGAACCGCGTCGCGCTGGGTACCTCGGTGGTGACGCCGACCTTCCGCTATCACCCGGCCGTCGTGGCGCAGGCGTTCGGCACGCTTGGATCGCTTTACCCGGGTCGCATGATCCTTGGCGTGGGCACCGGCGAGCATCTCAACGAAGGCGCGCTCGGCATCGAGTGGCCGGACAACAAAGAGCGGTTCGCGCGGCTGCGTGAAGCGGTGCGCCTCATCCGCCAGCTCTGGACCGAGCAGCTGGTGACCTTCGACGGCGAGTACTACCACACCCGTAACGCGACCATCTACGACCGCCCGGACAACCCGGTTCCGCTGTACGTCGGCGCCGGGGGCCCGCAGGTGGCGAAGTTCGCCGGCCGGGCGGCCGACGGCCTCATCTGCACGTCCGGGAAGGGAATGGAGCTCTACTCCGAGCAGTTGCTGCCCTCGTTCGAAAGTGGCGCCAAGGAATCGGGTCGTGACGCGAGCGAGCTCGACAAGATGATCGAGGTCAAGGTGTCGTACGACACGGACCGCGCTCGGGCCATGGAGGACACCAAGATCTGGGCGGCGCTGGCTCTCCCGGCCGAGTCCAAAGCGGGAATCGACGACCCCCGGGAGATGGAGCGCCTGGCTCACGGCGTCGAGGACGTGGCCCACAGGCGATGGCTGGTGTCCAACGACCCTGACGAGCACATCGAGCAGCTGCGTCCTTACCTCGATCTCGGGTTCAACCACCTCGTGTTCCATGCTCCGGGCGACGGCCAGGCGCGCTTCCTGGAGCTGTACGGTTCACAGATCCTGCCGCGCATCCGCCAAAAGTGGGGTTAGGAGTGGCCACCTGGGTCATCGTCCTCATCAAGGATTTCGGCTCGGCGAAGCAGAGGCTGCGCCCGGCGCTCGGGCCCAGGTCGCGACGCGCGCTGGCGCGACGTAACGCGCACCTTGCCGTGAGCGCCGCGGCGGCCGGCGACCACGTACTGGTCGTCGCCGGCGGTGAGGGGGTGGCGGCGCTGGCCGGTGGGTGGGGCGCGGAGGTTCTGCTGGAGCCTCGCGAGGAGGGGCAGAACGTGGCCGGATCCCGTGGCATCGCCAGAGCGGTGTCGGCGGGCGCCGATTCGGTCTTGCTGCTTTCGAGCGACCTCCCTCTCGTGACGGTGGCATCGGTGCGCCACCTGCTCAATTCCGCGGCCGTCACAGATGGTCCGCTGGTGATGGCCGTGCCTGCGATCGGCCGTGGCGGCACCAACGCCCTCTACCTGCGTCCCCCGGATGCGATCTCACTTCATTTCGGGGACGATTCGCTGGGCAAGTTCCGCCACGACGCCGAGTCGCGCGGAGTCGAGTTCCTCCTGCATCACTCCGAGGCGATGGCGCTCGACCTCGACGAGCCCTCCGACCTCGCCCGGCTGCGCCGCGCGGTGTGAGTCGAATCGAGCTGATCGGCGTCGAGGGCCTGCCCGAGATCCGGGTCGGTGACGACCTCGGCCACCTGATCAGCGCTCGGGCCGCGCTGGCGACCGGCGACGTGCTCGTGGTCGCTCAGAAGGTCGTCTCCAAGTCGGAGGGCCGCCTGGTCGATCTCGACACGGTCACCGCCGGCGAGAAGGCCGTCGAGATCGCGGCCCGGCTGATCGCGGCACCGGACCCGCGCGCCGTGCAGGT
>DATKSS010000034.1:0-3020 GCA_035531515.1 Candidatus Dormiibacterota bacterium
GGGACCGGTGTACGCGGCCTGGACGCTGAACAGCAGGTTGAGGAGGATGAAGGGGAATGGGTCCCAGTGATGCGTGAGGCCGATCACGTTGAGCGACAACCAGCAGAGCACCGCGATCGTCTGGATGATCAGGAACGTCCAAGAGCCGATGCCGGCGGCAGCCTTGTCCGCAATCCGCTCGCCGAGGGTCGCCTCGTCGTGATGAATCACGTTCACTACGTGCTTGTGCCCGTCGTTCTTGAGCTTGCGGCGCTGCATGGTCTGCTTCAGGGCGTTGTGGCCCGAGTCGCTGGTCCTGACAGACATGGCGGAACGAACTCTAGAGATTGGGACGCGACGTGTCTATTTCTTAGCGGGCTATTTGAAGAGCAGCGGGACGGTCACGGAGCCGATCCCGAGCAGTACCACCATCGCACCGCCTACCACTGCGAGACGGACGAGGTCCTTGGTGAAATATGGAACGCGATCGAGCGGAATCGACGGGTCCGCCGACTCGACGACGTAACGGCCGCCACGTCCCTTCACGATCTGGTTGCGCGCGCCCAACGACATCTCGACCGCCCTCACCAGCGCCTGGTCGCCTCCGACCCGGGCCTGCGAGACGCTCCTCTGCGGCGCGGCTGCCGGCACGCCCGCGGCCGGCACCCCCATCCCGGGGGTCAGCGGCCCAGGGGGCCGGACGGGAGGGCGGTATTTGCCCTTGGACCTCTTCTTTCCCTTGCGGCTCATACCCGAGCAAGTCTAGTCGAGGCGGTAAATGTGGAAGGATCTGCCCAGCCGTGAGAGAAGAAACAGGCAGGCGGTTAGAGGAGCCTGTACTGAGTCGTGGGGTGCGACTTGGGGGTGTTGTCCGCCTGCCTGCTGTTGGGCCGTGGGACTCAACGGGCTGAGATGTTGGCTACGATATGTTGTGTCCCGGGCGCAGTTATAACCCTGAATGTAGTTGTTGTCAAGGGGTTAAGAGGTTTCGAGTGACTGCGAGCTACTGCATCAGCTGCGGCCAGGCCCTCGACCAGGAGCATCGCTTCTGCCCACGGTGCGGCGCCGAGCGTTGGGATCCCGCCGAGACCGCACCGGCGCGGCGACCGCCGCCCGGCGCGGGCTCGCAGACGTTTCAGCGCGCGGCCCCGCGCGTGCCGGCCGCCCCGCGGTTGCGCTGGCTGCCTTTGGTCTTCGCGGCCGGTGCGGTCTTCTGGCTGGTCGAGCTTGCCCAGTTCGCCGCCATCGTTGCCGCGCCCGCCGGACGAGACCAGCTGCGCCAGGCGCTGATTGACGCGGGCATCAAGCAGGACATCTCGACCGTGATCGTCTACGAGTCGGTGGCCGTGTTCCTGTTCGAGGCGGCAGCAGCAGCGCTCCATGCGGCCGCCTACTTCGGCCTCCGCAAGTTGCGGCCTTGGGGGTGGATCGCCGCCGTGATCGTGGCCGCGGCCTGGTCGCTGATCCTCGTCGGGATCCCGGTGCTCGTCGTCCTGCTGCGCCGCGAGACGCGCCAGTCCTTCGGGATCTCTTAAGCCTGGGTCCAGGTTAAGCCTCAGACCTCGGTCGTCAGCTCCGCATACTCCTCTTCGCCGATCAGGTCCTCCAGCTCGCCAGGGTTTTCAACCTGCACGCGGAGCAGCCATCCGGCCACATACGGGTCGGTGTTGATCAGCTCCGGGCTCTCGATCGCCTCAGCGTTGACCTCGATCACCTCACCGCTGATCGGCGCCTCGATCGGCGACGATGCGTCTTCCGACTCGACGTGGCCCATTGCCTTGCCGGCTCGAAGCACGTCGCCGAGGTCAGGCAGGTCGAGGGCGGTGATCTCCCCCATCTGGTCCTGGAGGTACTCGCTGAGTCCGAGAACGGCGCTCGAGCCCTCGGTCCTCACCCACACGTGGTTCGGGCTGAACTTGAGCTGGGTCACACTCGAATTCTGCAGCACGACGGGTGTCGCAAGTCGTCAAGGCGAGGACTCGTTAGACATGGCATGAGATGGTTTCTGCTGCTGGCGTCGGCCGCCGTGCTCCTGTGGCTGGGTACTTTGATGTGGAACCAGTTCTTCCTCGGGCAACAGTGAGGTGAGGGGCTAGCGGCCGATTCGAAAGAAGACCACGTCGCCGTCTTTGACTCTGTAATCGCGTCCTTCGACGCGAAGCTTCCCCGCCGTGCGCAAAGCATCCATCGATCCAGCCGCAACGAGCTCGTCGACCGATGTCACCTCGGCGCGGATGAAGTGCTTCTCGAAATCGGTGTGGATCTTGGAGGCCGCTATCGGCGCCGGGGCGTCGCGCTCGCACGGCCAGGCTCTTACCTCTGGCTCGCCGGCCGTGAAGTACGTGATCAGGCCGCCCGCCTCCCACACCGCCCGTGCGATCCGGCCCAGTCCCGACTCGTCGATGCCGTAACCCGCGCGCATCTCGGCCTGCTCTGACGGCTCGAGCTCCCCGAGCTCGGACTCCAACCGCGCGGACAGGATGATCCAGGGAGCGCCTTCCGCGGCTGCAAGCTTTGCCACCTTCGCAGCCGGCTCACCCCCGCCAGGCAGCAGCTCGTCGGCGGCGTTGGCGACATACACAGCGGGCTTCATGGTCACGGGGAAGATCCCCAGTAGGAGGGCGCGCTGATCCGGCTCCATGGACATGGTCCGCAGCTGCTTGCCCGCGTCGAGATGGACTTTGGCGGCGGTCAGGATCTCCGTCTCGCTCTGCGCGTCCTTCTTGCCGGCGCGGGCCTCTTTCGCGACGACGTCGATCCTCTTCTCGACCGACGCCAGGTCTGCGAGAACGAGGTCGAGGGCGAACTCCTCGAGCTCTGCCGCCGGATCCGGATTGGGACCAAAGCACCGCGCGACCTTCACCAGGACGTCGGCCTGCCTGGCGAACGCCACTCGCTGTGCGCGGCTGCCGGGCGGCGTGTCCTCGACCCGCACCTGCGCTGCGGTCGTCTTGGCCGGGCTGACCGCCAGCGTCAGCCTCCCCAACCGCTCGTCTGGGACGTCCACCATCCCGACCCCATCCGCTCCTCGGCCGGCGGTC
>DATKSS010000035.1:0-3996 GCA_035531515.1 Candidatus Dormiibacterota bacterium
GAACGCCACCCCACCACGCGCATTGCTGCCCAGCGTTACGAGCGCAGCCACCTCGATGAGGCCGAGCAAGTAGCCGCCGACCACGGCGCCCGGGATGCTGCCCATGCCGCCGAGCACGATCACCGCCAGGCCGCGCACCTCGACGTTGTCGCGCCCGATGTACGGGCTGATGTCGCCTAGGGCGACGCCGAACAGGATCCCGGCCAACCCGCCGAGCGCGGATGAGATCACGAGGGTGAGCGAGATCATGCGGTCGACGTCGAGTCCCATCAACCGGGCTGCGCGGGGGTTCTCGGCCACCGCGCGGAGGCCGCGACCGACCTGCGTGTAGCGGATCACGTAGCCCAGGACGAGCATCAGCACGATCGAGATCGGGATGATCGCGACCTTGCTCGCCTCCAGGGTGAGATCTCCTACATGCCAGGTCGGGTTGGGGATGGTGCCCGAAGGAAAGGCGACTGAATTAGGCCCGTCGACCCACAGCCACGCGAAGAACTGTCCGGGCTGACCCTGCTCGATAGCCGCGACGATGATCAAAGCGAGTCCGATCGTCGAGATGAGCGCGGCGATCGGCGGCGCCTGGCGCCGGCGCAGCGGTCGCAAGCAAACGTGCTCGATGACAAGGCCCATGAAACCCGACACCGCTATGCCGAGGATGCATGCGACCCAAAACGGCTGGCCGTGGTTGATCACCAGCGAGTAGGTGACGGCGGCGCCCAACATGAAGACCGCGCTGTGCGCGAGGTTCAGGATGTCGAGGACCCCGAACACCAGTGTGTAGCCGACGGCGAAGAGCGCGTAGATGGATCCGATGAAGATCGCGTTGAAGAGCTGCTGGTCCACCTCGCTTTCGCCCGCCGGTCACTGAGTGAAGGAGGGAGAGCGCTCCCTCCTTCGATCAGCTCGCCTTGATCTCGTGGACGAGAGTGAAACCGCCGCTGCCGTCCATCGCGATCACCCACACCGTCTGCTTGACGTCGTGTGAGCTCGTGAACTGGAAGGGACCGAGCGGGGTCTGGATGTTGACCGTCTCCATGGCGGCGCGCAGCTTGTCCCGGTCGCCGGCCAGGTCGGTGAAGGTCAGGTTGGCGCGCTTGGCGGCGTCGGCCAGGATCTTGATCGCGGTGTAGCCCTGAGCGGAGAACTGGTCCGGGTCCTTTGAATACTCGGCCTTGTAGGCGGACACGAAGTCGGCGTTCGAAGGAAATGTGTTTCCGAGATACCACGCGCTCGCGCTGCGGGCGCCCTTGCCGGCGGCCCCTGCCTGCGCCGACACGGTCGCCGTGTTGAAGCCGTTGCCGCCGAGGAACTGACCCTGCCATCCCTGCTTGCGAGCCTCGGTCATGATCTTGGCGGGGATGCCGCCGAGCGAGGTGATGAAGATGACGTCTGGCTTGAGCTGGACGGCCTCAGTCACGTAGGGCGAGAGGTCAGCCTCGCCCTTGTTGAACTTGATCGTCTTCAGCAGGTTGATGTTGTACTGGCCGACAGTGTTCTGGACGATCGTGCCGCCGTCACTCGAGAACTTGTCGTCCTGCGCAACCAGCAGCACCCCAGTCTTCGGGTGGGCGTCGTTAGCGTAGGACTGGATGTTGTCGGGGATCGCCGTCTGCTCGCCGAGGCTGTCCCGGAACACGTACTTGCAGGGTGTCGTGTCAGGGAAGTTGCAGTCCGGCACGATGTTGATCCCGGTCGTGCTCACGGCGAGGATCGGGGTCTTGAGGCTCTCGGCCAGCGGGTGAACCGAGACCGCCGAGTTGGACAGGGTGGGACCCAGCAGCGCCAGGTCCTGGTCCGACTGGATCATGGTCTGCGCCACCTGGGCCGACTGCGCCTTATCCGAGGCGTCGTCTTTGACGGTCAGGTCGATGGTCGCTCCGTTCACGCCGCCCGACGCGTTGATCTGCTTGACCGCGAGAAGCATGCCGTCGCGGCTCTGGGGCCCGTAAACGCCGCCGGCGCCCGTGATCGACAGGATCGCGCCAAGCTTGATCACCTTGCCTGAATAGGAGTTGGTGCTGCTCCCGGCGCTGCCCCCTGTCGACCCACAAGCCGCGACCACCACGGTCGCCACAGCCAGACAAACCAGGCGCAAGCGTTTCATTTCAACTCCCCCTCAATAATCGTTAGAACTTAAGTAACGTATCAAACCTCGCCCTCGTCAAGCCTTCAGTCGCTTCATCAGCCGCGGGATGTCCAGCTTCGGCTGCGGGTACTGGGGGTTCATCTCGTCCAGGGTCTCCATCAGGATCTTCGTGACGGCCCAGTTGCGGTAGTCCTTGTCGTTGGCCGGGATCACGTACCAGGGCGCCCACTCGGTCGAGCAGCGGGTGATGGCCACGCTGTAGGCGCTCATGTAGTCGTCCCAGTACGCGCGCTCGTCGATGTCCTGCTCATTGAACTTCCAGCGCCTGTTGGGATCCTTGAGGCGGTCCAGGAAGCGAGCCCTCTGCTCCTCGTACGAGATGTAGAGGCAGAGTTTGATGATCGTGGTCCCGCTGCGGGAGAGCTTCTTCTCGAAAGCGTTGATCTCTCCGTACCTGCGCTCGATGATCGGCGGCTTGGCCAGGTCGTGGACGCGCGCGATCAGGACGTCCTCGTACTGCGAGCGGTTGAAGATGCCGACCCGGCCTGGGTCGGGCAGGCGCCGGCGGATCCGCCAGAGAAACCCGTGCCTACGCTCCTCGGGCGTTGGCTGCTTGAACGCCGAGATCTCCACCCCTTGCGGGTTGAGGTCGCCGATGACGTGCGTGATCGTGCCGTCTTTGCCGCCCCCGTCCATGCCCTGGAGCACGATGAGCAGCGACCGCTTGCCCTCCGCGTAGAGCCTCTCCTGGAGGTCGAATAGAGCCACCCTGTGCTTCTTGACGTCCCTGGCGGCGCGCTTGCGCTGCTTGAGACCAGGGGTGGAGTCGGGGTCGACATCTGCCATCCTGAAACGGCCGTCGCTCGCCTCCGCGCGAAGAAGGTCGCGCAGCTGTTGTTTCTTGGCCACTCAGCGGAGTGTAAGCCGCGAATGGGTCAGCGCAGCTCTACGGGCACGACCTCAACGTTCACCAGCTTCTCGGCGCGCAGCACCGTGAGGGTGATTTTCGATCCGATTTGGGCTTCGACCATCAACCTCTGCAGGTCGCCCGCCTTCGACACCGCGACTCCCCCGAGAGCCAGGATGACGTCGCCACTCCTGACCTGTCCCGACTCGGCCGGGCTGCCGCCCACCACCTCCTGCACCTCGACGCCCTGGTCGCGGCCAAGGCGCGCGGCGATCGGCGATGGGAGGGGGCGGGTGCCACCCGCGATGCCAAGGTAGGCGCGGCGGACGCGGCCGCTGCGCATCAGCGCGGACAGGATCGCCTGCGTCGTTCCGTTCATCGGCACCGCGAGCCCGAGGCCCATCCCGGCCACGGCGGTGTTGACCCCGATGAGCCTGGCCTGCCAGTCCGCGAGCGCGCCACCCGAGTTGCCGGGGTTGAGCGCGGCGTCGGTCTGGATGACGTCCTCGATGAAACGGCGATGCCCGTTGCCGTCAGCGGTCGCCAGCGAGCGGCCTAACCCGCTGACGACCCCGGACGTGACGGACCCCGAGAAACCGAGCGGGTTGCCGAGCGCGACCACGAGCTGTCCAACGCGCAGCAGGTCGGCGTTTCCGATCCGGACCGGGTGCAGGCTGGCGGAGCGGGCGCGAACGACAGCGAGGTCCGACAGCGGGTCCGCGCCGACGATGTCGACGTCATGCTCGGCGCCGTCGAGAAAGCTGGCGCTCGCGGAACCGGCCTCCGCGACCACGTGGGCGGAGGTGACGATGAACCCGTCCGGCGTGATGACGACTCCCGACCCGGCGCCGCTGCGGCCCGCACGGCCGACCCGAAGGCTCGCCACCGAGGGCAAGACCCGCTCGGCGACCGAGCTCACAGTGGCGGAGTAGGCGTCCAGCGCCTCGCGCTCCGAGGTGGCTTCAACCATGGTGTTACAAGATTACCAAGTAACGGCCGAGTT
>DATKSS010000036.1:0-2180 GCA_035531515.1 Candidatus Dormiibacterota bacterium
CGGTCGAAGACCAGCGTCGGCGTCATCATCGTCACCCGCGTCTTTCCGGGCTGGATCGAGTTCGGCGTGCCCGGCCGCGGGTCGAAGCAGTTCATGTAGTCGTTGTAGCCGAAGCCGAGCCCAGGGGTGACGACGCCACTCGCCGAGCCGAGGGTGTGGGTCAGGGACACGGCGTTGCCCGCATCGTCGACCACGCACACCTGGGTCGTCTCGGGCCGGTCGTGTGCCTGGACCCCGGCGGCGGCAACCTGTCGCGCCACGGCCGCGTACTTCTTGTCCGCCAGGGCGCCGCTGGGGACCTCGACGAACCGGGGGTCGGCGACGTGGAGCTCGCGGTCGGCCACCGCCCATGCCATGGCCTCGACCAGCAGCCGCGCCGCCTCCGTGCTCGGCCAGCCGTGCGACCCCAGCTCGAAGCCCTCCAGGAAGTTCAGCATCTGGAGCAACGTGAGACCGCCCGCCGGCGGCCCCGCCGCCACGACCTGAAGGCCCCGGTACGTGCCGCGTATGGGCTCGGTCACATGGACCTGGTAGCCGGCGAGATCCTCCTTGGTGATGTACCCGTCGTGGGCGGCGAAATCAGCCACGATCTCGTCGGCGATCTCACCTTTGTAGAAGGCGTCAGGGCCCCCGGCAGCCAGCCGTTCGAGCGTGCGCGCGTAGTCGGTCTGCACCATCCGCTCGCCGACCGAGTACAGCTTGCCGTCGTGCGTGTAGATCGCCTTCGCAGCAGGGGTCGCCTGGATCCGCTGGACGTTCGGGACCACGTCAGGCCCGTAGTCGGTCGTCCAGTAGCCGTGCATGAACCCGGTCACCGGGAAGCCGTCGCGCGCGATCGGGATGGCTGGAGCGATCGCTTGCTCCCACGAGATGGTGCCGAACTGCGAAAGGGCCGCGTAAAGCCCTGCCACCGTCCCCGGCACGCCGACGGACTGGTAGCCCACGTCGTTGACCCACCCCTCGAGTACGTAGCCGTATCGATCGGCCGCCTCGCGCAGAAAGATCCTCTCCCACTGGTCTTCGCGAGTCCGCGCGCCGGCGGTCGCATAGAACTCCAGCAGCGTGTCGCCGGTCCTGGGGCTGTGCAGCAGCATCGCTCCGCAGCCGCCGATTCCACACATCTGCGGGTCGATCACGCCCTGCACGAACGCGCAGGTGACGGCGGCGTCGACGGCGTTGCCCCCACGCCGCATGACCTCGAGGCCGACCTCGGCCGCCTGGGGCTGTGGACAGACGATGATCGCCACCTAACGCTGCGGCGTGTCGGCTTCCAGCCCCAGGCGTTCGGAGCGGCGCCAGATCCCGAGCGCGATCGCCATCACCAGGATCAGGCCGACCAGGATCAGGAGCTGGATGCCGTCGGGGTTCCACTGGAAGCTCTTGTCGGTCTGGGCGGTCAGGATGAGCACCCTCCGGATGCCCGCGATCAGACCCACGATGAGGAACGGCTCGGCGGCAAGTCCGCGCTCACGTACGGTGATGCGGAGCGTGTGCAGGAGCTCCGCCACCATCAGGAGGACCAGGCCCTTGTCGAGCACCGTCAGGACGATCGAGAACGGGTCCTGCGCACCCTGGAGCTCCTGGACGGCCGACTGGCCGGCGCTGACCAGCAGAAGGAGCGCCGCGACCGCCAGCAGGACCGCAACCACGAGATAGATCCCTTCTTCGAGCCGCTCGATCAAGTAGACGGCTTTGGCGCGCAAGCTCGCTAAATCCTAGGGCTAACCGTCGTGCTCGTCCGGCGGCGCCTGGTGGTCGTGCGCCGTGTGGCCTTGCCCCGGAGGGGCCATCATGCGAAGCATCTCCGGACCGCCGGTGTGCACGAAGCGGTAGAACATGACGGCGATGATCGCGATGAGGGCGAGGTCGAGAAAGGTCGTGTAGTTCCAGCTCGGCGAGGCGGTCAGCGCCGGGACGTGGAAGTGCGCGGGCGTCAAACCGAGAATGTCGAAGGCCAGCCCGACGAGAAAACCGGCGAGCGCCATGGCCGCGTACGAGACCACCAGCAGATAGACGCTCATCCGGCCGCCGTAGTACTTCCGGTAGATGTTGATGATCGGCAGGATGATCAGGTCGGCGAAGATGAAGCTGACCACGCCGCCGAAACTGATCCCTCCGTTCCACAGCACGGCGGCGAGCGGGATGTTGCCGACCGAGCAGACGAAGCTGATCATCGAAAG
>DATKSS010000037.1:0-2406 GCA_035531515.1 Candidatus Dormiibacterota bacterium
GACCCGCTCGGGCGTCACGGTTCGGACCGTGGACATCATCCGCTCCCTCTCCGGGCTGTCGGCTCCCAGGGTGGCGAGGGTGGCAAAGTCGAAGTGCAGTCCTTCGCCCGCCCGGTAAAAGAGGTCGGGCGCCGCGCAGAAGAAGCCTCCCGCGGCGAAGCGCCGAGCGTTTTCCTTGACCTGCTCGCGAAGGCCGACCCCGTCCTGGTAGAGCACCGCGGTGGGGAATGGCCCGCCCTGGTCGGGGTGAACGATGAAGACCGGCATCACGCCGTCAGCGGTCTGGACGCGGGTCATCTTCTCAGCCATGTCCACCTCGCGGTTCATAAAAAGTGTTCAAGAGTTTGGTCGGGGAGGCGGGATTTGAACCCGCGACCACGCGCTCCCAAAGCGCGTGCGCTACCGGGCTGCGCTACTCCCCGCCCGGCCCCATAGTCTCGCAAACTACGTAACGAGGACGGCTGATCGAGACACCAAACCCAATTGAAAAGGGATTCGCGATCACCATCTTTGATTTCCACCCCGCCTATCCTTGGCCGGGCGTGGAGAGAATGGCGGCGGATCCCGACCTGGAGGCGGTGCGGTCGGGCGACGAGGCCGCCTTCGAGGCGCTGGTCGTCCGCTATCACGGACCCCTCCTGCAGCTCGCCGCCCAGTACGTCCGGGACCGCGGCGTGGCCGAGGACGTGGTCCAGGAGACCTGGATCCAAGTGCTCGCCTCCCTCAAGCGCTTCGAGGGCCGCTCGACGTTCAAGACCTGGGTCTACGGGATCCTGATCAACGTCGCCAGGGCCCGCCGGCGGCGCGAGTCGCGCCTGCTCCCTTTCACCTCCCTCTTTCGCCGCGAGGGCGGAAACGGGCCCGCGGAGGACCACGACCGTTTCAACCGAGACGGGGCCTGGACGACGCTGCCGGCCCGCTGGGATAGCCTCCCCGAGTCCCGGCTCCTGAGCCTGGAGACGCTGGCCAAGGTCTCGGATGCGATCGCGGCGCTGCCCGAGAAGCAGCGGGAGGTCATCCTGCTTCGCGACGTCGCCGGACTCGGGTCGGAGGAGGTCGCCGGCCTTCTCGAGATCACCCCGGCGAACCAGCGGGTGCGGTTGCACCGCGCGCGGGAGGCCGTCCGGCAGGCGCTCGAGGAATACCTGAGATGACCTGCCGCGAGGTCGTCGCGCTGATGACCGACTACCTGGAGGGCGCCCTGCCCGCCGCCGACCGTGCCCGCTTCGAGGAGCACATCGCCGGCTGCGCCGGCTGCACCGCCTACCTCGAGCAGCTTCGGGTCTCGCTTCGGGTGCTCGGCGCCCTCGCGGCCGTCCCGGTTCCGGAGGCGCAGCGCCTGGAGTTGGTTGCGGCCTTCCGGGAGTGGCGTACGAGGGCGTAACGCGCACCCGAAAACGGGCACAGTAAGGGCATGGAAAGAGAAAGGGCAATCTTCGGCGCTGGCTGCTTCTGGCAGGTCGAGATCGACTTCGCCAACGTCGAGGGCGTCACCGCGACCTCGGTCGGCTACTCCGGCGGCGACGTCACCTCGCCCAGCTACCAGCAGGTCTGCTCGGGTAGGACCGGCCATGCCGAGGTCGTTGAGGTCGAGTTCGACCCGGCCAAGGTCAGCTACGAGCAGCTGCTGGAGCTGTTCTGGGAGAGCCACGATCCGACCCAGGTCAATCGACAGGGTCCCGACATCGGCCACCAGTACCGGAGCGCGATCTTCTACACGACGCCGGAACAGCACGAGGCCGCACTCGCGTCGAGGGCGCACGCCCAGCCGCGCTTCAGCCGGCCGATCGCCACCGAGGTGACCGCCGCCACCGAGTTCTGGCCGGCCGAGGAGTACCACCAGCGCTACCTCGTCAAGCACGGCATGGCCAGCTGCCGGATCCCGGAGACGGTGCGGTGACCGCCAACATCCAGAAGACCGACGCCCAGTGGCGCGCCGAACTGACCCCGACCCAGTACCACGTGCTCCGCGAGAAGGGCACCGAGCGCCCCTTCACGGGAGAGTACGAGCCCGTCACCACCCCGGGCGACTACCTCTGCGCCGGCTGCGGCGAGAAGCTCTTCGAGTCCGCCACCAAGTTCGACGCCCACTGCGGCTGGCCGAGCTTCAACGCCCCGGCTCCAGGGGCGCCGATCGAGGAGCACAGCGACCGCACTTTCGGCATGACGCGCACCGAGGTCACCTGCGCGAGCTGCGGCGGCCACCTCGGCCACGTCTTCGACGACGGTCCCGAGCCTACCGGCCTCCGTTACTGCATCAACTCGGTGTCGATCAAGCTCGAGCCGGAGAAGAACCCCAGCTAGATTCCGATCGGGTCGGGGTCGCGAGGGTTCACCAGGTTATTGGTGCCGTGCCTCCAGCATCTTCCTCACGATCGGGCTCGCTTCTTTCGGCTGCCACGAGCG
>DATKSS010000038.1:0-2336 GCA_035531515.1 Candidatus Dormiibacterota bacterium
TGACAACGCTGGTCCATTCGCGCGCGCCGCGGGCTTGCTTTTCGGCGAGGAACAGGCTCAACAAAACTAACACTTTTACCAGTGGGTACTATGATTCACAAGGCCGATGCGAGCTATCAACCCTACCGCCCCGAGAGCATAGAACAGGAGTTCTCGAATGACCACTCTCCCATGTCGCCTTTTCGCGCCGGCTATGATCGCGTGCGCGATCTTGACGTTTGCCGCGTGCGGGTCGAGCAGTCAAATCAAGGCGGGCACCACTGCCGCCGGCGGTACGCCTCCATCGACCCCGACTAAGCCCGGATCCACCGAGGGGTAGGCGGGTAGCAACTGTTCAAACGCTAAAGCAGGTGCTCTTCTGAACTGAGAAGATGGGATTGAAAGACCACCATCAAAGCAGCCAGAGGAGCACCTGACAGATGCAATCATTACACGGCCTCGACCGCCTGAGAACCGGCTTCGACGATGAGCGGCTGGTGGGCCATGCGGGGCTGCTCCTGCCGGCGACGCTGGCAGTGCATCTCGGGCTGCGCGAGCTGGTAGACAAGCACCTCGACCTCGGCGCCGCACCGGGGCGAGCGCACACAGGAGACAAGTTCTTCACGCTGGTCATGTCGGCGCTGGCCGGGGGCGATAGCATTGATGACGCGAACGCCCTCCGCGCAGGCGGGACGGGGCGGGTGCTGGGCTGCACACTCAAGGCAGCATCCACGCTGGGCACCTTCCTGCGCAGCTTCCGCTGGGGACATGTACGCCAGCTCGATGCCGTCAGCCGGCAACTGCTCGCGCGAGCCTGGGCTGCCGGGGCGGGACCGGGCGAGGCGCCGTTCACGATCGACATGGACTCGACGATCTGCGAGACCTATGGGCTCCAGAAGGAAGGGGCCCTCCATTACGGCTACACCGGCGCGCGCGGCTATCACCCACTGCTCGCGGTTGCTGCCGGGACGGGCGACGTCCTCATGGGCCGCCTCCGGGGAGGTAATGCCAACACCGCGCGGGGCGCCGCCCACTTCCTCACCGAAACGATCGGCCGGGTGCGCGAGGCCGGTGCGAGCGGAGCGCTCACAGTTCGCGCCGACTCGGGCTTCTATGCGCACGCTGTCGTCGCCGTCTGCCGGCGGATGAATGCGCGCTTCAGCATCACGGTGCGCCTGCAGCCAAAGCTGCGGAGCCTGATTGAGGCGATCCCTGAGGCGGACTGGACGGCCATCCCTTACTGGATGGAGGGTGGGGCCGACGTGGCAGAGACGACCTACACACCCTTCGCTGACCGCAAAGATGCCGCTGCCTGCCGATTCATCGTCCGGCGCACCCGGCCGACGCCCGGCTCCCAGCTCGCGCTCTTCGCGACTTACCAGTATCACGCCTTCATCACTGACCGGGAGGGTGAGACCCTCGCGCTCGAAGCCGACCACCGCCGTCACGCCGAGATCGAGAACGCCATCCGCGACCTGAAATACGGTGTCGGTTTGAACCACCTGCCCTCGGGGAAGTTTGCCGCCAACGGCGCCTGGCTGGCAGTCCAGGTGATCGCCCATAACCTCGCCCGCTGGACGGCACGCATCGGCCTTGGAGAAGGGATCGTCACGACCAAGACCCTGCGCCGGCGGCTGTTCAGTCTTCCCGGGCGGCTCACCCGCTCGGCCCGCCGCGTCACCCTGCACCTGCCCGCCCGCTGGCCATGGGCCGTCAACTTCACCGCCGCCCTGGCGGCACTCCGCGCGATCCCGCCTCCGGCCTGACACCACCAGTTCCTTGATGACGCCCCTACGCCTGGCAGCAGCGTGCCCGCGACCCAGCTCGTCAGCCCCGGTCAGCCCTCGATCGGCCCATCCTCGCCGTCACCGCCCACTCCAAGGGTGCCCTTGGCACTCGTCTGACCTCTCGCACCGAGCTGCCAGCCAAAAGGACCACGTTTCACCTGCGTCAGCCACACCCTTGGTGGATTCGGGCTAAATCCTCGGTGTTCGCGCGGATCCCGGTGGCCACGAGGATCGCGTCCGCCTCGAGGCGATCCGTGGCAGCGGGCCCGCATACGACAGTTTTGGTTGAGCCTGACTCTACCCGCTGGATGCGCACGCCCGTGCGGATGGCGATGCCGTCCGCTTCGAGAGCCGCCTGGAGCACAGCGGAAATCTCTGGCTCCGCGCGCGGGACGACGTGCGGTTGCACTTCGAGGACCGTCACATGTGAACCGAACCTCGAAAAGATCTGGGCGAACTCGAGGCCCAGCGGGCCACCGCCAATGACGACGAGCCTTGCCGGCGCCTCATCGAGTTGGAGCGCTTCGACGTTGGTGAGGTAGCCCGCTTCCTCGAGGCCCGGGATCGGAG
>DATKSS010000039.1:0-3483 GCA_035531515.1 Candidatus Dormiibacterota bacterium
AGCCCGGAAAGACGCGGGTGACGATGATGACGCCGACGCTGGTCTTCGACCGCGGCAAGCTCCGCGTCTGCGTCGGCGCGCCGGGCGGCACCAAGATCGTCACCGCGGTTCTGCAGGTGCTGGTCAACGTCATCGACCACCAGATGTCGCCGGTCGAGGCGGTGAGCGCTCCACGCGTGGATTTCCAGGGCGACATCGTGCAGGTGGAGGCGCGCGTGCCACGCGTGGTCTCTGACGGCCTTCAGGCGGTCGGCTACAGGGTCAACCGCCGCACGCTGAACTACGATTCGTACTTCGCCCGCCCACAGGTGATCGTGGCCGAGCGCGACGGCTACCTGCATGGGGCGTCGGACCCGAGGAAGGATGGAGGCGCTGCCTTCGACACGGAGACACGATGAGGTTTGACGGGCGAGTCGCGCTGATCACCGGAGGGGGGCGTGGAATTGGAGCCGCCACCGCGCATCTGCTCCACGCCGAAGGCGCGAGGGTCGCGGTCTCCGACGTGGACGTCGCGCCCGCGGAAGAGGTGGCCCGCCCGCTCGAGGGTCTCGCCCTCGCATGCGACGTCACCAGCCGCGAGCAGGTCGAGGCGATGGTCGCCCGGACGGTGAAGGAGCTGGGGAGGCTGGACATCCTGGTCGCGTGCGCCGGCATCACCCGCGACAACCTGCTTTTCAAAATGACCGACGACGACTGGGACTCGGTCATCGACACGCACCTCAAGGGCACATTCTTCTGCGCCCGCGCCGTGCAGAAGCAAATGGTCGAGCAGAAGTACGGAAAGATGGTCTTCCTCTCCTCGACCTCAGCGCTTGGCAACCGCGGGCAGACGAACTACTCGACGGCGAAGGCCGGGCTGCAGGGTATGGCCCGCACGCTCGCCATCGAGCTCGGGCCGTTCAACGTCAACGTCAACGCGGTGGCGCCGGGTTTCGTGGACACGCGGATGACACGTGCCACGGCGGAGCGGATGGGAATCGACTATGAAGCGTTCAAGCAGGGCGCGGCGTCGCAGACCCCGCTGCGCCGGGTGGGACGGCCGGAGGACATCGCTTCGGTGATCGCTTTTCTGTGCAGCGAGGAGGCGGGCTTCGTCTCCGGCCAGACGATCTACGTCCGCGGAGGGCCGTAGGCGGCTTCCAGCACATCTGCGGCCTGCCGGGCGATCCGCTCGACCAGCTCACCGGCCGGCACGATGTCGTGGATGAGCCCGCACGACTCGCCCGCGAGCACGAAGTCGCCTGAAGCCAGCGCCGCCTCGAGGGCAGGCCGTAGCTGGCCGGGCGCCAGGCCCCATTCCTGGGGACGGTCGGCCCATTCGTCGAGCAGCGGGTGCCTGATCGAGCGCACCACCGAGCCGGGCCACACGATGTCGAGCACGTCGTCGTAGAACTTGCTCGTCACCGTCTGGCTGCCCAGCGCGTTGAGGATCATGTCTTTCGAGCGGCCCGCGGCCCGCGCCTCGTGCGTGGCGAGGAACCGCGTTCCGATGAGGGCTCCTTGCGCGCCGAGCATCAGCACCGCTGCAACCCCGCGGCCGTCCGCGATCCCTCCGGCCGCCAGCACCGGCACCGAGCCAACCGCGTCGACCACCTGCGGCACCAGCGGGAGGGTCGACATGTGGCCGACGTGGCCCCCGCCTTCACAGCCCTGCGCGACCACCACGTCCGCGCCGTCCGACGCGACCTGTCCCGCCTCCTCCGGGCTCGTGACCATGTGCACGACCTTGAGGCCCGCGTCATGGGCTCGATACGTGAGGTCGCTCGACTGACCCCAGCCGAGTGACAGCACCGAGACACGCTGCGCGATGGTCACCTCGAATGCGGCGTTGTCGAGCAGGCACACGATGTGGTTGACGCCGAACGGGCGGGTGGTGAGCTCGCGCACGCGGCGGATGTCGTTACGAAGTTGGTCGGCGGTCATGCCGCGCCCGCCGATGATCCCCAGCCCGCCAGCGTTGCTCACGGCGGCCACGAGCTCTGGCGTGGTGCAGCCGGCCATCCCGGCCTGGAGGATGGGGACCTCGATCCCGAGCAGGTCGCAGACGGACGTGTGCAGGCGGCTCACGGGTCAATCCTAGGGACGGGCGCTCGCCGCCGGTTTCTCTCGCGCGTCACTCAATGCGTGCGGCGCGGACTCAGTGCAAGTAGACGGCTCCGCCACCGTTGCATTCGAATATGAATCGACTGGTCAGCCGCGTCCGCCAAAGGTTGGGTGGGCGAACTGTTGTTCGACGCAGGAACCTTTGGCGTCCTCGAGCCCGTATTCGGATCGAGTTCGGCCGGGCCGGCGCGGCCTCGCCCGCCGGGGTCCCGGGGACCGGCCTTAGCGGGTTGACTCGCTCGCGGGAGGTCTGGTAGGGTGACCCGGTTCTCTGGGGGATCTACCCGACGCGGGCGGATTCGTAGGTTTTAGGGGTAGGCATGCGAGTTCATCGATACCTGACCCATGCAATCGTGCTTGGGATAGCGGTCGCAATGTCGAGCTATGCCTCGGTGGACAAGCACTTCCCCACCTACTTGACCGCCGGCCTGGGCGCCGTCAACGCTGAGGCCGTGGTCGTCAGCCAGGGCGGCAGCGTCGGGGACGTTTCGCTCGGCCGCTACAGCACCATCATCAAGCCGGTTTCCATCCCGACCGCGGCCCCGATCAGCCACACGGCCTTCACCTACAGGGTGGCGCCGGGCGAGAGCCTGGCCACGATCGCGTCCAAGTTCGGCGTGACCGTGCCCCAGATCCGATGGTCGAATACCAACCTCATATCGTCCGACGCGGTGGCCACCGGTGACCAAATCCTCATCCCGCCCGTACCGGGCATCGTCGTCACGGCCAAGGGCAGTGACACCCTGGCGGCCCTGGGCGCCAAGTACCAGGTCGACCCCCAGGTCATCCTCGACTTCAACCGCCTCCGCAGCCCGCAGCTGGTGAGCGGAATGACCCTGGTCATCCCTAACGGCGTCGGCGGGGCGTTCCCGCCTCCCCCCACGATCTGGCAGATCCTGCAGCGGTCAGGCGTGACTTCGTCGGCCTTCCCGGTCAAGGTGCTCGGGTGCTGCCTCGGCCCCTACACGGCGAACGGGTTCCCAGTCGGCTGGTGCACCTACTACGTGGCCACCAAGCGCAACGTGACGTGGCGCGGCGACGCGGGCTACTGGTACGCGAACGCAGCGGCCCAGGGTTACGCGGTCGGCTCGACGCCCAAGGCCGGCTCGATCATGGTGACCTGGGAGAGCTGGGCCGGACACGTCGCCTACGTCGAGGCGGTGAACCCGGACGGCTCGTGGGTCGTGAGCGAGATGAACTGGGTCGCGTTTGACGTGATCGACCAGCGGACGATCAAGCCGGGCCAGCTCGGCAGCAAGCTGGTGGGCTTCATCTACTAGAGCGGCGGCCAGGCTCCGGCACTCCGGGGATCGCGTGGCGTTCGGCTACGATTAGCCTCTAGTTTCCGCCGGTTTCGGCGGCCTACAGTGGGTCGGCTGG
>DATKSS010000040.1:0-20582 GCA_035531515.1 Candidatus Dormiibacterota bacterium
CCCTCAAATGGATCCTGCGCTCGATCGCGCTCGTCCTGGCATTCTGGGTCGGGGCGAGCTTCGTGGCGGAACGCCTCAGCCTGCACCCAGGCCGTGCCGCCATCGGTGCGACCCCGGCCCGTTGGGGGATGGCCTACACCGACGTCAGCTTCCCGACCGCGGGTGGGCTCACCCTGCGTGGCTGGTGGGTTCCCGGCGGGGCGCATAAGACGGTCGTCATGGTCCATGGGCTTGGATCCAACCGCGACGAGCCGCTGAGTCGGGCACCCTACCTGCACCAGGCGGGCTACAACCTCCTGGTCTTCGACCTGCGAGGCAGCGGCGAGTCAGATGGAGGTCCGACGATGGGTTACCTGGAGCCAGAAGACGTCAAATCGGCGGTCGCCGAGGCGCGGCGGCTCGACCCCGGACCGATCGCGGTGTTCGGCTACTCGCTTGGTGCCGCGTCAGCGATCGAGGCCGCGGCGATGGACCCGGACGTGACCGCCGTGATCGAAGACAGCGGGTTCACCTCGGCGGCCGACGTGATACTCGCCAGGTTCACCGAGATCACGCGGCTTCCGGCCGTGCCCTTTGCCGCAGCGGTCATGGCGTTCGGCACCATCGATTTCGGAACCTCGCCATGGAACGTTCAGCCGGTCGCCATGGCGGCACGGCTCGACAAGCCGCTGCTCGTGATCGTGGGCGGAGAGGACACGGTCGTGCCTCCGGCCGAGGGTCTGGCGATCTTCAAAGCCGCTTCGGGACCGAAAGAGCTTCTCGAGGTGCCCTTGGCGGGCCACGTGCAGGCGTACTACGCCGCGAACAGCCTCTACGAGACCCGGGTCCTCGAATTCCTGGCTGTAAACCTCAAGAGCTAGCCGGGCCGGCTGTCCGGGTCATCAGACGCTGGGTTACGAGGCACGCTTGATCTGCCTGCGTAGGACGCGTAGCTCATGGCGCAGGAGAAGCAACTCTCCGCTTCCGGGTTCTTGAGCCGTTGGCCTCAACGTCTACGGCCGCGGACTTCAGCGTCAAACCGACCGTCACCAACTTCTGGCGCTAGCTGATTCCCACCGTCGTGGCGTAGATGTCCGACTTCTTCCCGGTCGATGGGACCGCGCTGCCCCAGCTGAGGGCCACCTGCCCAGGCGCCATCGTCGAGATCCCGAACGTATCACCCGGCCAGACCGACGAGTCGCCGAACTGGGTGGACACCTGGAACGGCGCCGACAACCATCCGTGTTTGATCGAGAATGCCCGCAGGTATTGCGCGTAGCCGAGCGGGTTGCTGTTCGACAGCCAGCCGACGTACGCGACGCCAGAAGCGCCGCCGGCGACCTCCATGATGTGAGGCACGTTCAATCGGTCCGACGGCCCCTGGATCGGCGCCGACCAGGTCCGACCCCCATCGATCGAGAAGGACAGCCAGCCGAGGTCGTTGGGCGACCCGTCGGCGTTGGTGCCTTGCGTGTCCCACGTCGCGTACAGGTTGCCGCCGGTGTCACGGCCGATCGCGCCGTCGATCCACCATTCCGAGAGCGACATCGTCTGACCCTGTACGCCGACCCGGACCGGCGCGGACCAGGTCGATCCGTGGTCGGTCGAGGAAGTGAAATAGCTGTAAGCGGGATCCATGGCATAGGTCGCCGTGTTGGTGATGTGGTAGCCCTGGTACAGCACGTCGACGCGGCCGCTCGGGTCGACCACCATCGGGCCGCTGTCACCGCCGCTTGCCGGGAAGCCGGGGCTCACGTATGACATCTGCCCGAAAGTCTTGCCTCGGTTAGACGACGTCTGCATCACCACGTTGAGGTCGCCGGTAGCGAACGCGCAGCTGCCATTCGACGCGCAGATGAAGGTGACCGACGTTCGCTCCGGGCCGTAATCCCACGTCACGTAAACGGTGCCATCCGGCCCGACCGCGATGAAGTCGCGGTCGCCCCAGTTCTTGGAATTGGGCGGGGTCAGCGATGTGACCTGGCCGAAGGTCGCCCCGTGATCGAAGGACGCCGCGACGACCGGGTACCACTGCGCCGAGTGCGAGACCATGAAGGCGGCGTAGACGGTCCCATCGGGCGCCACCGCCAGCGCCGGGTCCCAGGAGTTCAAGTTGGACCCGACGGACCCGGGCACCGAGACCGGGTCGCTGAACGTGCGGCCGCCGTCGGTGGAGCGGGCGAACGCAATCCCGGAGCAGCCCATCCACTCCTCGTAGATGTAACCGATCGCGGGGTCGACGGCCTGCTCTACCTCAGCGTTCTGGCCGCCGCACGAGGTGGTCAGATTGACGATGGGACCGACCGAGTAGGTGGCCGAAAGCGAGGCGAAGCCGGATACCGGCGCGGCCAGCGCTGCGACGGCTACGGCAGTGATCGCGACCAACATCCGCCGGATCCGAAGAGACAGTGCCGGTGCGCCCATTCTTAACCCCCTTCTGCTCGGCCGTGTTAAGGCCGAGTCGCGCGCCAACGCTGCCACAAGACGGCCGTCAAATCAAGACCCTCGACCCGGCCTAGTTGCTTCCCAGCGCGTCCGCGCTCTGAGTGACCCCGGTCAGCGCGTTGATCACGACCACCGAGGCGTAGCTCCTCCAGCTCGAATCCGCGGGAGCGCTGAGCTCGACGACCCAGGCGGGCCCAATCCCGCCCGTGACGCGATAGCTTCCTCGACGCACGTCGCTCGACCACGGCTCGAAGGTCTGCCGGACCACGGTCCAGTGCGCGTTCGGGAATACGGAGGATGCGTATCGCTTCGCCGTCGAGCCGGCCGTCTGCTCGACGTTGATCGACCCGATCGCCTGTGCGACCAGCAAAGCCAGGATCACGATCCCGGCCCATGCAGTGCGTCCCACGGAAGGAGTATGGCCTCCGAGTAGAAGGTGGTCAAGACATGGTGGCCCGGGCCGCACGTCCACCGCCCTGATCGGCGATCTTTAGATGCTGAAATTGCACAGCACCATCGCCGCGGTGATTTTTGCCGCCGCCTTGATCACCGTCGTCGTCCGGCCGTGGCGCCTGGGCGAAGCCTGGTCCGCAGGGGCGGGCGCGATCCTCATGGTGGCCGCCGGCGGCGTGAGCCTGGGCGCAGCGGCATCCGCAGTCGCGTCCGAGTGGAACCTGTTCCTTTTCTTCCTCGGTCTCATGCTCACTGCGGCGGTCGCCGACATGGCGGGCTTCTTCGACTGGGCCGCGAGCCTGGCGGTGGCCGCGGCAGGTGGCAGCGGGCGCCGCCTCCTCTTCAACGTCTTGGTCGTCGGAACGCTCATCACCACGTTTCTTTCGAACGACGCGACCGCGGTGATCCTGACCCCAATCGTCTACACCATCGCCACCCGCCTGCGGTTGCGGGTGATGCCGTACATGTTCGCGGTGAGCTTCATCGCCAACGCGGCGTCGATGACCCTGCCGATCTCCAACCCGATCAACGTCCTGACCGGCGACACGCTGCGAGCTCCTCTGGGCGTCTACGAGGGGCATCTGCTGGCCGCATCGATCGCCTCGATCGCCATCACGGTGACCGTCCTCATGGTGGTCTTCTGGCGCACCACGGATGGCACGTTCGAATACGACTGGCGAACCTCATTGGCCAGGGCCGGCGCTGACCCCGGCTTCTTCAGGCCGGTCGTGGCCGGGATGTGCGTCCTGGCAGCCGCATATGTCGTCGGGTCGGCCTTGCTGTTGCCCCTCGGCGTCATCGCTGTGACTGGCGGCACAGGCCTACTGGTGATCGCGGTGATCCGGCGGAAGGTCTCGCGCGAGCACCTCCGAGCCCACGTCAGCCCGGCCCTTTTCGTGTACATCGCGGCCCTCTTCATCCTGGTCCGCGGGGTGGAGGACGCCGGCATCACAACGGCGCTCATCTCGGGCACGGTCGCGCGCGCTAGCGATGCGGCGAGCGCGGTCGCGAGCGGCTTGCTGGGCAGCGCCGCGGCCTGCAACCTCGTGAACAACCTGCCCGGCATGCTCCTCTTCATCTCAGGGGCCCAGGCCGGCGGGGTTCCGGCAGCCCTGCGACTGCCCTACCTGCTGGGCGCGCTGGCGGGCGCCGACCTGGGGCCGAACCTGACCCCCGTGGGAGCTCTGTCCACGATGTTATGGCTCGTGATCGTGCGCAGTCGCGGCTTGCAGGTCTCGGCGTGGGATTTCCTCCGCCTCGGGATCCTCATCGCGCCACTCACGCTGCTGGCCGCCGGGGTGCTGATTGCCATCAGCTTTCGTTGAGACCGACAATTCGGATCGGCGTGCGCGTCCTGCTGGTCGTCGACGGCCTCCATACGCGGGACCTCCTCGGCTCGGTGTCGCGGACGGCTCCGCTCACCCAGGCTGAGCTGTGGTTGGTCTACGTGCGAGGTCCGGGCCCACGCGCCGGGCTGGACATGGTCCGCCACCGGCCCGGCGGCCATCCCCTGCCGCCGGGTCGCGAACGTGGCCTCGACGAGGCGGAGTCGGCCCGGGGCGTGGAGGCGCTGGCGGAAGCCGAAACGCTGGCGCGCCCGCTTGCGGCGGCCGTGAGGACAAAGCAGCTGGAGGGTGAGCCGGGAAGGGTCGTGTGCGATCTGGCGCGAGTGGAAGGCATCGACCTCGTCGCGATTCGGGCCGGAGGGCGAGACCAGCCGCCCCTTGGTCCGAGATCGCTCGGCCCGGCGGCGAGGTACATCGCCGACCACAGCCCCTGCCCGGTCCTGCTGATCAGATGAGAGAAGACCGCTACGACGCCCGGGTCCTGGAGAACTTCAGCGACGCGAGCGGCCGCCTGGTCGGCATCCCCGCTCAGCGCAAGAAGAGGCTTGCCGTGCTGCGCTGGCTGGCCGAGGAGTTTCAGCCGGGGCGCCGGTACACCGAAGCCGAAGTGAACCGGATCATCTCGCGGCGCCACCCCGATTTCGCCACGCTCCGCCGCTACATGGTCGACGAGGAGCTCATGCAGCGCCGCAGCGGGATCTACTGGCGCACCGGCAGCGTCCCAAACCTGGGTCACGATCCCGGGTCATCGCCTGCGCACTGACCCGGTCGTCGTGTTACCCCTCGGGGCGACCCGTCGTTTGCGCAGCAAGGAGATTTGAAAATGACCTCAACATTGCGCTTGGTCCTCATCCCGGTGGCGGTGGCGCTGGCATGCTCCCTCGCCGTCGCGGCCATGGTGATGGCGTCCGGGAGGCCCACCGTCTTGATCAGCTCGCCGTCGGCGTCGACGACCACCTTCGAAACCGGTGTGTTCACGAGTGGCGATGCGACGGTGTCGGTCAAACCTGACCTGGCGACCGTCTCGGCGGGCGTCGACTCGCAGCAGAGCACCGCGGCGATGGCCCAGAGCGACCTCGCGGCCAAAGCCGGGAAGCTGATCGCCCGCATCAAGACCCTCGGCGTGTCGGACGCCGACCTTTCGACCAGCGGCTACTGGGTCGGCCCCGTCTACGCGCCTGGTGGGCAGACGATCACCGGCTACCAGGCGACCGAGGTGCTCCGCGTCGAGTGGCACAACGTGGATAGTGTCGGCAAGACGCTGGACGCGATCGTCCAGGAAGGCGGCGCCACGAACATCAGCGTCGGCTTCGGTCTCGCGGATTCGAAGCCGACTGAGGCGCAGGCCCGCGCGCTGGCGATCGCAGCCGCGCACTCGAAGGCCCAGGCGATGGCGAGCGCGGCCGGGGTCAAGCTCGGTCAGGTGCTGCGAGTGAGCGATGTGGCGACGGCGACCCCGCCGCCCATCGCATATGCAGGCACGGCGCTGCCGAGCGCATCGACGCAGGTGCCCGTCGGCCAGGTCGACGTACAGGTCAGCGTCGAGGTCGACTACGCGATCGCCTAGGCCTAGATATCCCCTGTTCCGGCCGAAGTGACTTATCGTCCGGGTTGTGATCAAGGTCTATCCGGATCGCCGCTGGCCCGCTTTCTTGAGGGTGCTGGCGGACACGATCACCGTCGTGTGGACGATCGTGTGGGCTTACCTGGGCTGGCTGATCTATCAAACCGTGATGGGCCTGGAAGGCATCGCCGACGGAATCGCGAACACCGGTGCGACATTCAACGGCTGGATCGCGTCCTTTCGGCATGCAGTGCCAGGTGGCATCCCGCTTCTGACACAGTTTCTGCTCGACACGGCGGATACGTTGAAGAAGTACTCGGGTGATCCGCTCGTGTCAGCCGGGCACAACATCCACCAGGCGATCCTGCAGCTCGCGATCATGCTGGCGCTGGTGATCGCGTTGCCTCCGATCCTGCTGGTCATGATTCCGTACGCGGGGTGGCGGTGGCGCGACATGCGCGAGACTGGCGCTGCGCTGGCTTTCGTGCGCATCGCATCGATGACCGGTCGCGCGGACCAGGCGCGCGCCGTGCTGGCCTACCGCGCGGTTTCGACGCTTAGCTTCCGCGCGCTCATGTCGGCCAGCGCGGATCCGGTGGGGGATATCTCCGAGCGGCGGTACGACCGGCTGGCCAATGCCATGTTGAAGCGGGCCGGCCTCGATCCCACGCGGCTCGCCCCGCCGGAGCTGCCGGAGCTGCCACCGCATCGCGGCGGCTAGCTATCGTTGTCCCATGTGCAGAAGCATCAAGACCCTGCGCCAGGCGGACGCCGTCGCCACGGATGAGGAAATCCGCGCCGCCGCGCGCCAGTTCGTGCGTAAGGTGAGTGGCTTCCGGGAGCCGTCGAGCCGGCACCAGGTGGCTTTCGAGGGCGCCGTCGACGAGATCGCGGTGGCCTCGCAGCGGTTGCTGGAGAGCATCTCGGGAAACCTCGCGGGCAGCCGCCGCTCCTAGCTCACTTCCGGGGGGCGGCAGCTGTGCGGGGAAGTACCCGCCGGAGCCGGTCTGCGTGGGGAAGTGATTGCTTCCACTTCCCAGCTGTGCGGGGAAGTACCCGCCGGAGCCGGGGGATGGGGAGGCCCAAACCGCCACAGCAGCTTCTTCTCCCCATCCGGCCCTTCGGGCCGGCTTCCCCACTCAGACCTGGCAGCCCCGACAGAAGTTCAGCGGCTCGCGGTTGGAGCCGAGCTGGCTGATTCGGTGGCCACACCGGGGACAAGTCTTCCCGCCTTTCATGTGCACGGCCATGAAGGAGCGGTCCTGCTTCGATTCGTCGTAGTCGGGGTTGGCGAGGATCGCGTCCACGGCGCGCGAGAGGACCAGCGGGATGGCCATGAACAACGCCTCCTCGTCTTCCGGCTTGAGCGACGCCCTCCGGCGCAGCGGCAGGAGCCGGGCCTCGAACAGGATCTCGTCCGAGTAGGCGTTGCCCACGCCGGCGAGGAACTCCTGGTTTCGCAACAGGTCCTTCAGCTCGTCGCGGAACCTGCGCAGCCGCTTGCGAAAGGCATCCAGTCCCATCGCCGCCACCGAGTCGGCATCCGGCCCAAGCGCCGCCCAACCCGGCACCTCACGCTCGCAGTCTTCGACCCAGTAGATCCGCCCCATGTCGCGGAAATCGAGATAGCGCAGCTCGAGCCGGCCCTCGACGCGGACGGTGAAGACCTCCGTCGCCGGCACCGGCGACTCCCCGTCGGCCACCTGGAACCGGCCCCCGAGCATCGGGTTGATGATCAGCCACCGCGGCGACCCGCCGCCGCCCAGCTCCGTGGCGAAGACCAGGTGCTTGCCGCGCCTGGTCAGCGAGGTGATCCGCCTCGCCGGAAGCTCCAGGGCGAAGTTGTCGACCGGATAGCGCAGCAGATGGGCCTTCTTCGGGTTCACGGTGGCCGCCGTGATCAGCCTGCCCTCCAGACGTGGACCAAGGCGGATTCGCACCGCTTCCAGCTCGGGCAGCTCAGGCATGCGGCCAAGATACGGCCCGCGGTTTGGTGAGCGGCGTAGGCGGGTAGCAACACATCGTGCGTTTGGACAAATTCACAGAGAAAGCCCAGGAAGCTCTGCAGCAGGCTGCCGAGCTCGCGCGGGACACCGGCAACCAGGCCGTCGAGCCCGAGCACCTCCTCCTCGCGCTGGTTCGCCAGGACGAGGGCGTCGGCCGGACTCTGCTCGAGCGAGCAGGGGCGTCGACGCAGGCTCTCGAGCCCGCGCTCGTGTCCGCGGTCGAGCGTTTCCCCAAGGTCAGCGGTGGCGGCCAGCCCTATTTGAGCCAGACGCTGAACAAGACTCTGGAGCAGGCAGAGCAGGAGGCCGGCCGGCTCAAGGACGAGTACATCTCGACCGAGCACTTGCTGCTCGCCCTGACCGACCAGAAGATCCTCAAGGAGGCGGGCGTCAGCCACGACGGCCTGCTCAAGGCCCTGCGCCAGATCCGCGGCAGCCAGCGGGTCACCGACCCGAACCCCGAGTCCAAGTACCAGGCGCTCGAGAAGTACGGTCGCGACCTGACCAAGCTGGCGGCGGCCGGCAAGCTCGACCCTGTCATCGGGCGTGACGAGGAAATCCGCCGGGTGATCCAGGTCCTGTCGCGGCGCACCAAGAACAACCCCGTGCTCATCGGAGAGCCGGGCGTGGGCAAGACCGCCATCGCCGAAGGCCTGGCCCAGCGCATTGCGCAGGGCGACGTCCCCGAAGGTCTGAAGGGCAAGCGCGTGGTGGCGCTCGACCTGGGGAGCCTGGTCGCCGGGACCAAGTTCCGCGGCGAGTTCGAGGACCGCCTGAAGGCCGTCCTCAAGGAGATCGAGGACTCGGACGGCCAGGTGGTGCTTTTCATCGACGAGCTCCATACGCTGGTCGGCGCAGGCGCGGCCGAAGGCGCGATCGACGCCGCCAACCTGCTGAAGCCGGCCCTGGCGCGCGGCGAGCTTCGTGCCATCGGAGCCACCACGCTCGACGAGTACCGCAAGCACATAGAGAAGGACGCTGCGCTCGAGCGCCGCTTTCAGCCGGTGATGGTCAGCGAGCCGACGGTGGAGGACACGATCAGCATCCTGCGCGGGCTGCGCGAGCGGTACGAGGTGCACCATGGTGTGCGCATCAAGGACGCCGCGATCGTCGCGGCAGCCGTGCTGTCACAGCGTTACATCACCGACCGCTTCCTGCCCGACAAGGCGATCGACCTCATCGACGAAGCTGCGGCGCGGCTGCGCACGGAGATCGATTCGCTCCCCGCGTCGCTCGACGAGCTCGAGCGCCAGATCCGCCAGCTCGAGATCGAGCGCCAGGCGTTGAAGAAGGAGACGGACAAGGCGTCCAAAGAACGGCTGGCCGCGCTCGAGCGCGAGCTGGCCGAGCTTTCCGAGCGCCGCACGTCGCTTCGCTCTCGCTGGGACCAGGAGAAAGAGGTGATCGGGCGCATCCGCTCCTTGAAGGCAAAGCTCGAAGAGGTCCGGGCCGACGCCGAGCGCGCCGAGCGTGCGGCGGATTTCGGCCAGGCGGCCGAGCTTCGTTACGGCAAGGTGGTGGAGCTCGAGAAGCAGCTGACCGCCGCCAACGCCAAGCTGGGCGAGCTCCAGGGCGGCCACCCGCTGCTCAAAGAGGAGGTAGGCGAGGAGGACATCGCCGAAATCGTGAGCCGCTGGACGCGTATCCCCGTGTCGAGGCTCATGGAGGGCGAGGTCGCCAAGCTGATCCAGATGGAAAGCCGCCTGCACGAGCGGATCATCGGTCAGGACGAGGCGGTCAACGCCGTGGCGAACGCCGTCCGCCGCTCGCGATCGGGCCTGTCAGACCCGAATCGTCCCGTCGGCTCGTTCATCTTTCTCGGACAGACGGGCGTCGGCAAGACAGAGCTGGCGCGTGGTCTGGCCGAGTTCCTGTTCGACGACGAGCAGGCGCTGATCCGGCTCGACATGTCCGAGTACCAGGAGAAGCACACCGTCGCCCGCATGATCGGCGCCCCGCCCGGCTACGTCGGGTATGACGAGGGCGGGCAGCTGACCGAGGCGGTGCGCCGGCGCCCCTACTCGGTGGTCCTGTTCGACGAGATCGAGAAGGCGCATCCCGACGTGTTCAACGTCCTCCTGCAGATCCTCGACGACGGGCGACTCACAGACGGCCAGGGCCGGACGGTGGACTTTCGCAACACCGTGCTGATCATGACCTCCAACCTCGGTGGCCCTCTCATCCAGGAGATGTCCGGCCGCGACTTCGACCAGGTGCGCGATGCGGTCATGGGCGTCCTGCGCGATCACTTCCGGCCCGAGTTCCTGAACCGGGTCGACGAGGTCATCGTGTTCCGCGCCCTGACGGAGGATCAGATCAAGTCCATCGTCGACATCCAGCTGCAACGCCTGGAACGCAGGCTGGCCGACCGCAGGGTGACCCTCGTCGTGACCGACGAGGCGCGCAAGCTGCTGGCTCAGCGCGGCTGGGATCCGGTGTACGGCGCCCGCCCCCTCAAGCGAGCGATCCAGCGCCTGGTGCAGGACCCGCTGGCCATGATGCTGCTCGAAGGCAAGTTCTCGGAGGGCGATGCGGTGGAGGTGGGCGCCCGCGCCGGAGAGCTGACTTTCTCCAGGGCCAAGGCCCCGGTCACTCCCGCCCCGGTCAGCTAGAGCAGACAGCTCCCTGCGCGGGCAGCGTGAGGCTGATCAGGTAGGCGTCCTCGGCGGAGTGCGAGCACGGGCTCGAGTCGAACGAGGTGTGGCCGTTGCCCTCGCGGGTGAGCAGGACAGAGCCGGCCAGCTGCGCGTGCACGGACTGCGCCCACACAAATGGGGTCGCCGGGTCGTTCGAGCCGCCGACCAGAAGAATCGGGGGCGCACCGTCGGCCGTCAGCGGTCCTGCGTGGCCGGTCGGCTTGGCCGGCCAGAACGAGCAGAGCAGGTTGGCGTACTGGAACGCGGGGCCGAACAGGGGGGAGATCTGCGAGTAGACAGGTCCCAGCGCGTCGTACGTCGCGATGTCGCTTGCCACCGGGCGGTCCACGCAACTGATCGCGGCGAAGGCGTCCTCGAGGCTGCTGTACGTCCCGTCAGAGCTGCGCTGGTAATAGGTGTCTGAGAGGGCCATCAGGATGCTTCCGTTGCCCTGGTCCGCGAGCGTGAGGCCCTGGTCCAGGTAGGTCCAGAAGCTCTGGTCGTAAAGCGCAAGGAGCACCCCGTTCAACCCTAACGCTCGGGTGAGCTGGCGGTTGCCCACCTGCAGAGGCTGGGCGTCCAGTCGCTGCATGAGGGCGGTCAGCTTGGCCCCGGGATCGCCTGACTGCGCGTACCGGCAGGGCGAGGCGCCCGTCTTACGTGCGCGGCAATCGGCCAGGAACGCCTGGAGGTTCGCCTCGAAGGAGACCAGCTGAGCTCGGTTGAGGTCTTCGGCGGAGATCGCGGGATCGACCACTCCATCCAGCGAGAGCGCGCGGACGTGATTGGGAAAGAGGTGCGCGTACATCTGGCCCAGGAACGTGCCGTAGGAGAAGCCCAGGTAGGTCAGCTTGGCATCGCCGAGAGCCGCCCGGACCAGGTCCATGTCGCGCGCGGCGCTAGCGGTGTCGACGAAGGGGAGAATCCTTCCGCTCTGCTGCTCGCACGCGGCGGCATAGTCCTGGTCGGCCTGGATGAACGCGGCCTTCTCCTGGGGATCGTCCAGCACCGGGTCGACAGCGTTGTACGCGTCCTGCTGGGCGGGCTGAAGGCAGTGGACCGCATCGCTCTGCCCGACTCCTCGGGGGTCGAATGCGACCAGGTCGAAGTACACGTTGAGGTCCGTCATCGACGATACGTCCTGGCGAAGGAAATCGATGGCCGGGTCGCCGGGTCCGCCCGGATTGACGAGAAGAGAGCCGATGCGTTTCGCCGGATTGGTCGCGGGTTTGCGGATCATGGCGATGGTGATCGTGCCGCTCGTCTGCCCTGAGTAATCGAGCGGCACGGGGATGCTGCCGCACTGGAAGCCGCCGCTGCAGCTCGTCCAGGCGACCGTGCTCGGAGTGGGTGGCGAGGAGGAATTTGCCTTAGCGATCGGGTTGGTGCTCCCCCTGCACGCCGAGACCAGCAAAGCGACGAGCACGATGAGCGTGGCCGCGCGACTCGTCACGCTGCGAGTCTACCGGGGGTTTGCGACTTGAGGGCCGGCGGTCGAGGCGGCGACTACCATGAAGACGTGTCACATACCGCCACGCGCTCGTCGCGTTACGCCGCCGAGTTCGAAGCCGCCCAGGACGAGTTCATCCGTCTGGTCGAGTCTCTGAGCGATGAGCAGTGGCGGAAGGTCGGCAAGAACTTTCCGGACCGCATGAACGACGAGGACGAGGGGCGGCCGGTCGGCGTGATCGCGGATCATGTCGCGCAGGTCGAGCCTTTCATCATGGAACGGATCCAGGTGATGTTGGCCGGCGAAGTGCCGAGCCCCGTAGATTTCCGGGTCATCAATGCCCGGCACGCGGCCGAGCACGCGGGCGTCAAGCAGGCCGACGTGGTCGCAAGGTTGCGCGAGAGCAAGTTGCCCATCGCGGACGCGGTGCGCTCGATTCCCGATTCGCAGCTGGACACGATGCGCGAAACTCCGGTCGGCAACATGTCGATCGCGCAACGTCTCGAGCGCGTGCTCATCGGCCACATCAAAGCCCACGAGGGATCGATCAGAGCCGCGATCTCCTAAGAAGGTATGCCCCGGCCGTCTCAAGCCGCTTCGTTATGCCGCCCTTGAGTAGCACTCCGCCTAACCAAGAGCGTAGGCGACGCGCCGGCTACCAGATGGCAACTCCATTGCACAGCTGTGTGAGACCGGCTACCAACGGTCGACCGGCAGTGTCGCGACCAGACCATCCACGGGTGCATTCTCGGAGGTCATCCGGCCGGTGGAGTCGCCCTGGGTCCGAGTGGGTCTCGAGCTGCGCGACCGTCGCTTGATGAGGATGATCACCGGCACGACGTAGAGCGCGACCAGAACGAGATACGCGCCGATAGCCAATGGATTCATTGAGCGGCTCTCGCGGCGCATAGGACCAGCGGGCTAGGGGCGCCGGCCTCGCAGCGACACGGCCAAACTGGCGGGAAGGGAGGGATTCGAACCCTCGAGGGAGCTTTACACCCCCTACCCGCTTAGCAGGCGGGTGCTTTCGGCCACTCAGCCACCTCCCCAAGGAGTCCAGGAGTCGTTCGATTCTATTCTGACTCGGCTCCTCACCATACTTAAACGCCGATGGAAGCACCAGGAGGGCCGGGCGCGCCCCCGATGTGGGGTCCCGGACGCAAGATGGCGTTCGGCACGGCGCCGACCACCAGGAGCAAGCTCTGGTACACGCTCGCGGACGGCGCGCTCAGCGAGGTTTTCTTTCCCTTTCTCGACCGCGTGGCGCTTCACGAGCTTCGGTTCTTCGCGTCGGCCGGCGGGGCTCCTCCCGTCGATGACAGCCGTGACGGGCAGCACAGCATCAGCTGGCTCAGCCCGGGGGTGCCGGCGTTCACAGTCGACACCACCCACCACGAGTACCGCCTGACCAAGGAGATCTTCTCGGACCCCGACGAGAACGCCCTCCTCATCGCCGCCAACTTCAGCCCCGAGCTTCCCGACGTACGCCTCTACATGCAGGCGTCCGCGCACTGGCAGCCCGGCACAGAGGGCAACTTCGGTAGCGTGATCGACACCCACCCACCCGCGTTGTTGATGCGCCAGCAGGACATCTGGATGTGCATCGTCGGCCCGTTCGCCCGCTGCACGGTCGGCTATTTCCAGAGCTCCGACCTCCAGATCGACCTCCACGATGGCGACGGCTATCTGACCAGCCCTTACGACAGCGCAGGACCGGGGAACGTGGCCGTGGGGGCCGAGATCGGAATCCGCGCCGGCGCATTTCAGATCGCCGTCGGCTTCGCGCATTCACGAGCCGATGCCGAGGAGCTGGCCAGGCAGACACTCGACAAAGGCGCCGGCAACTTGCGGCAGGCGTTCGAGCGGGCATGGCGTCCACACCTCGACATGCCGCCGGCGCTGGCCAAGGTCAGCGGCGACGAGGGCATGCTGGCGCGTGCGTCGATGTCGGTCCTCAGGTCGCTGGAGGACAAGTCGTACGCCGGCGCCTTCGTGGCGGCGCCCGCGGCGCCCTGGGGCGAGAGCAACCACGACGGCAACCACGTCTACCACCTCGTGTGGCCCCGCGACCTCTGCCGCATGGCGACCGCCCTTCTCGACGCCGGCGACGTCCCGGCTGCCCTGCGTGCTTTCCGGCACCTCGAAGCCCATCAGCGGCCGGATGGCGGCTGGTATCAGAACTGGAAGGTGGACGGCACTCCGCATTGGATGTCGACCGAGCTGGACCAGGTGGCTCTGCCGATCCTGCTCGCGTGGCGGCTTGGAGTCGCCGGCTCGCTCGACCACGACCCGTTCCCGGTCATGGTGCGTCCCGCCGCGCAGTTCATCATCCGTGAGGGCCCGATGACTCAGCTCGACCGGTGGGAGGACCTCGGAGGCCTTTCACCGTCGACCCTTGCGGCATGCATCGCAGCGCTCATCGTGTCGGCAGAGTTCGCGGGCGATGCCGGAGAGCACGTGGCCGCGAGCCACCTGCGCGCGGTCGCCGATTACTGGAACGACCGCGTCGAAGCCTGGTGCACGACGGTCGAAGGCAACTACGTCCGCCTGTCGGACGACCCCGACCAGCGTCCGACCGCCGGGGCGATCGCGCCCGAGTTCCTCGAGCTCGTGCGTTACGGCCTTCGCCGTCCCAAAGACGATCGCATCATGCGAAGCCTGCAGGCGGTAGACGGGTCTCTGAAGGTCAGCCTGTCCGCAGGACCCAGCTGGCGGCGCTACGTCGGGGACCAGTACGGCGAGCATGACGACGGCTCGCCCTGGGATGGGACCGGGCGCGGACGCGCGTGGCCCGTGCTGACCGGAGAGCGGGCGCGGCATTTCTTCTCGATGGGCCTTCCGGCCGCGGAGATGGTGCGCACGCTGGAGGGCTTTGCCGGCGAGAGCCTGATGCTGCCCGAGCAGCTCTGGGATGCGGCCGACATCCCGGGTCGCGGCCTTCAGCGCGGCCGGCCCAACGGGTCGGCGAGCCCGCTCGGCTGGGCGCATGCCGAATACCTCGAGCTGCTCACCACCGTGGCGCTCGCCGGATTCCCCGACATCGTGCTCCCGGCCCGGCGCCGCTACACGGAGGTGCCGCCATCGGAGCCGGCGTTCATCTGGTCGCACAACCATCAGATCACGCGGATCGCGGCAGGCCGCCGGCTCCGGGTGCAGCTGCCGCGCCCCGGCGCGGTGCATTACACGTTCGACGAGTGGAAGACGTTCACCGAGGTCGAGGCGACGGACACGACATTGGGAGTGTGGATCGCCGAGGTCCCGTGCCACAAGCTGTCGCCGGGGACGGAGTTCTCCTGGACGGCGCACTACGTGTCCGGGTGGGAGGGGAAGAACTTCACGCTCACCGTGGTGTGAGTAGGCGAATCTCCCAATCCCCGGCTGCGCCGGATCCTTCCCCGCACGGCGGGGAATTGAATGATTACCGCTCTTCGGGGGGCTCCAAGTCGTCGAGCCGGAGCTCGTTGCCCGTCTCCTCGTCGAACTGGCTGTGCAGCTCGCCACAGTCCGCGCAGCGGTAGTACTCGCCGACGAACCCCTTGTGCCAGACCGCATAGCTGACCACGCCCGGCTCCTCGACCAGGATCTCCTGCTCGAGCCGGTAGATCACCTGCTCCCAGCCGCCGACCTCGATGTCGTCGTCGAGCACCACCACGCAGTAGGGATGTGGCTCGCCCCAGACCATCGTCACCTCGCCGCGCCGCTCGTCGTCCACGTTCACGATCGACCACGCCTCGGCCGCCTGCGCGCGCGTGCTGCGCACGAGCCTCAGGTGGGCCCAGAACCGTTCTGCGGACTCGCGCTCGGCCTTGTCGTGCTCGGCCTGGGCTTCCTGGAACGCGCTCCACATCCGGAGCAGGTGGTTGCGGAAGCGGTGGTAGGTCGGCAGCAGCTTGGGCTGCTGCTTCGGCGACCCGATGAGCTGCTCGAAGGCATGCTCGAAAGCCGCCTCGACACGCTCCTGCCGGTCGGCGACGTCCGGCGCCCATGCCTCGTCCTCGGACAGGCGCATGCTCTCGTTGAGGACGACTTCGAAGTCGAGCCAGTCGTCGCCGAACTCGGGCACGAAAACGCTCTCCACGAGGTCGGCCAGGCGGTGCTCCTCCAGCACGGCGGGGGTCACCTTGCCCCGCGCGTCGGGCCAGCCCTTCCAGCCCATGACGTTGTGGATCCAGTAATCGAACACGGTGACCGCGTACTGGAGCGCCGCCGGTGAGCTCCAGATCCCGGCCGGCCAGGTCTTCTTGCCGGTCCGGACCTTGTTGTAGAGGGCGATGACCTGCTCTTCGTCTAGGTATTCGGTTTCCATCGGACTCCTCACTATAGGAATAAGCCCTGAACGACCCTGGGTATAGTCATTTGAGATGGCTCCTTCCCGAGGCTTGACCCCCGACCAGGTCGCGCGCTACGCGCGGCACCTGATCTTGCCGGAAGTCGGTGGCGCGGGTCAGCGCAAGCTCCTTTCCTCCAGCGTTCTCCTCCTCGGCGCCGGCGGCCTGGGCTCGCCTGCGTCCATGTACCTGGCGGCGGCGGGCGTGGGCAAGATCGGGATCGTCGACTTCGACGTCGTCGACGCCTCCAACCTCCAGCGGCAGCTCCTCCACGGACACGACGACATCGGCAAGCCCAAGGTCGAGTCGGCCGCCGAGACCCTCCGCAACCTCAACCCGGACGTCGAGGTGGTCGCCATCAACGAGCATCTGAACTCCGAGACAGCGATGCGGATCTTTTCGCCCTACGACATCATCGTCGACGGCACCGACAACTTCCCGACTCGCTACCTCGCCAACGACGCGGCGCACTTCCTGGCCAAGCCCCTGGTGCATGGCAGCATCTTCCGTTTCGAAGGCAGGCTTGCCATGTTCGACTCCGCCAAGGGCACGGGCTGCTACCGCTGTCTGTTCCCCGAGCCGCCCCCGCCCGGGTCGGTCCAGAGCTGCGCCGAAGCCGGCGTGTTCGGCGTGCTGCCGGGGATCATCGGCAGCATGATGGCCTTCGAGACGATCAAGTACCTGCTCAACATCGGCCGGCCCATGATCGGCCGCTACCTGCTGTTCGAAGGCGAGGACATGACCTTCCGCGAGCTGAAGCTGCGCCAGAACAAGGCCTGCCCGCTCTGCGGCGAGCACCCCTCGGTCCACGGCCTCATCGACTACGAGGCGTGGTGCGGCGCTCCCGCCATGGAGCCTTCCGAAGCCCGAGCGAGTTAACCTTCGGCTGGAGTGATCCAGCTCGACCGGCACGATGCGACCAGGCTCGAAACGGCGCGCCGAATCGTGCGCGATCTCGGCTCGGTCCTGGTCGCGTACTCGGGAGGCGTCGACTCCACGCTGCTGTTGAAGCTGGCCCTCGATGAGCTCGGCGATGGGGTGGTCGCGGTGCTCGCGAGCTCGCCGGCCTATCCGGAGTCGGAGCAGGAACAAGCGCGGGTCCTGGCGCTTGCTCTTGGCGCGCGGCTGGTCGAGGTGACCACCGCCGAGGTCGAGCTGGAGGCCTACGTCCGCAACCAGCCCGACCGCTGCTTTCACTGCAAAGAGGAGCTGTTCGACACGCTGGAGCCGGTACAGCACGAGCTGGGCCTGGCGCACCTCGCGTACGGCGCGACCGCAGACGACGCGGGCGACCACCGACCGGGCCACGGGTCGGCCGTGCGCCGCGGGGTCCGCTTCCCGCTGCTCGAGGCCGGTATGGGGAAGTCCGAGATCAGGTCTGCCGCGCGCGAGCTCGGCCTGCCCAACTGGAACAAGCCCTCGTTCGCCTGCCTGTCCTCGCGCATCCCGCACGGCACGCCGGTGACGGCCGCCGCGCTCCGGCAGATCGAGGCCGCCGAGGCCTCGCTCAAATCAATGGGCTTCGCGCAGGTCCGCGTGCGGCACCACGGCGATGTCGCGCGCATCGAGGTCGAGCCCGCCGACATCGCTCGGCTCGTGGAGCAGCGGGACAGCGTGGCGAGCGCGGTGCGCCAGGCGGGCTACAAGTTCGTCTCAGTAGACCTCGAGGGCTATGCGACCGGAAGCCTGAACCGCACCTGGAAGCCGGGCGCCTGAACCTCTTGTCCCGATGAACGGGAGAACCGAGGTGGTCTTGAGCCTCGACGAAGGCACCACCGGCGCGACGGCGATCGCGGTCGGGCTGGACGGCGAGGTCCGCGGGAAAGGCTACCGCGAGATCGCCCAGCACTACCCTCGACCCGGATGGGTCGAGCACGACCCCGCTGAGATCTGGTCTGCCGTCGAGGCGAGCGCCCAGGATGCGTTGGAGGCGGCGGGCGCCGAGCCGCGCGACGTTCGCGCGATCGGGATCACGAACCAGCGCGAGACGCTCGTCCTGTGGGACCGGCGCACGCTGGAGCCGCTGGCGCCCGCCATCGTCTGGCAGGACCGGCGCACCGCCGGCGTCTGCTCTCGCCTGCGCGATGCCGGCCACGAGGAGCGCGTCAGGGAGGTCACCGGACTGGTCATCGACCCCTACTTCACCGCCACCAAGCTGGCCTGGGCCCTCGAGCACGTGGATGGAGCGCGGGACGCGGCCGCCGGCACGGTCGACAGCTGGCTCGTGGCCAGGCTTTCCGAAGGGCGCCACCACGTGACAGATGCCTCCAATGCATCACGCACCCTGCTCTTCGACATCGGGCGCGGGAGCTGGAGCGAGGAGATGGCCGAGCTCTTTGGAGTGCCGCTGGGCAACCTCCCCGACGTCGTGGACTCGAGCGGTGAGATTTCGAGGTGCGAGGGAGCTCTGGGTGGCGCGGTCGCCCCCGTCAGCGGAATCGCGGGCGACCAGCAGGCCGCACTCTTCGGCCAGGCATGCACCGCGGAAGGCATGGCCAAGAACACATATGGAACCGGCTCGTTCGTGCTCATGCAGACGGGCTCGCATCGTGTCGCTTCGTCATCGGGGATGCTGACCACCGTCGCCTGGCGTCGAGGTGGGGTTTTGAGCTACGCGCTGGAAGGCGCCATCTTCGTGACGGGCGCCTCTCTGCAGTGGCTGCGCGACGGCCTGGGGATCATCGCGAGCGCGGCTGAGGCCGGTCCGCTCGCGGAGTCGGTCCCGGACGCCGGTGGCGTGTTTCTCGTCCCGGCTTTCGTGGGCCTGGGCGCGCCGTACTGGGACCCTTACGCCCGCGGGACCATCGTCGGCCTCACGCGCGGCAGCGGCCGGGCGCAGCTGGTCCGCGCGGCCGTCGAGTCGATGGCCCATCAGACCCGAGACGTGGTCGACGCGATGGAGCGCGACACGGGCTCGCGGCTGAGCGAGCTCCGGGTGGACGGCGGGGCCGCGGTGATGGACGTGCTCTGCCAGTTCCAGGCCGACCTGCTCGGCATCCCTGTGCGCCGGCCTCGAAACACGGAGACCACCGCGCTCGGGGCGGCCTTCCTTGCCGGCCTGGGCGCCGGCTTGTGGGGCGAATCCGACCTCGCCGGCCTCTGGAAGCTCGACCGGGAGTTCGAGCCGCGGATTTCGCGCGACCAGGCGGAATCCCTCCAGGCGCGCTGGCGGCAGGCCGTCGAACGAAGTCGTGGATGGGCCCTAGGGGAGCCGACCCCGGATAATCAGTAGTTCCTTGAGCACCGCCCAACCGACCCAGCACAAGCGTCACCAGAACCTCTATGCCCATCACATGTGGCGGCAGCAGCGGTTCTTTGCCGCTTTCCTCGTGGTGGTGGGCGTGGTGATGACCGGCCTGGTGATCTACCAGCACCAGCTGACCAAAGCCAACAGCGCCGTCTGGTTGCTGTACATCCCGAGCGGACTCCTCCTCGGAGGCGCCTTCCTCGTTTACCGCAGCCGCAGCCACGTGCACGTCCAGGACGCCGGGGTCAAGATCTCGACCCTCCTGTCGAGCGTGATGCTCGACTTCGACTCCATTAAGTCGGTCAGGGCCCAGCCTCTTCGCACTCACTTCCTCGACAAGCGCAGCCGCATGGTCGCGCCGATCATGAAGTCTCAGATCGACAAGCCGGCGTTGTTCATCCGCGTCCGCGGAGACGATGCCGAGCTGGCCGCTCTGAAGAAGAAGCTCGGCTCGCGGCTGATGAGCGAGGACACCATCGCCATACCGGTTCCCGATCCCGACGCCGCGGTGTGGGAGATCACCAGCCACCTGCCGGAGCGTCTTGGCCAGAACCAGGGCGGAACGAGGCGACGCAAACGGCGGCGGTGACAGGCCCGCGCGCCTACCAGCTCGAGGAAGCACCGGCTCCCCGTACGAGGCGCGACAGGACGTACTTCGACCGCTGGGACCTTGCCGCCCTGCTCGGCCTCACGGCCGTGGCCTTCGTCCTGCGGTTTTTCAGCCCGATCCTCCCTGACTTCTTCCTGCACCCGCTGAGTGGCCCGCTGATCACCAACTGCGTCTCCAACACACCGGTCGACGCCACGGGCGACCTGGGCACCCTGTGCGGTCTCGCATATCCGTTCAACCGCGGGTATCCGGATGCCAACGGGCAGCTGTCGCCGCCCAACGGCCAGGTGTTCGACGAGATCTATTTCCCGGTCGACGCCTACAACGACGTCAAGGGTATAGAGCTGTGCCGGCCCACCACCCAGAACTGCCGGTTCAACTACTTCGACCCTGAGCCTCCGCTCGCGAAGTTGATGATCGCGGGTGGAGAATGGGGATACGGCTGGTACCGGGCGCATTTCACCGGCGCCACCGGCGACTACATCGACCTGGGCTTCAACACGTTCGGGTGGCGGATC